>CBDUBN010000031.1:0-21577 GCA_965365395.1 uncultured Sphingomonas sp. | reverse complement strand
AGGGGGCATGCGCATCGCCCTGGCCTGCCAGCGCATGCGCAAGGATCTGTCGATCGGACGTGACCAGCGACGCCGCGGTTTCGTCGCAGCTCGATTCTAGACCCAGGATGATGGCCATGCGGCGTTCGTGCTGCTCCCTCGCCCATGCTCCATACCGCCCCCTTCCCCCGCGCGGCAAGCTTGCGCTAGTCGGTCAGCGATGCCCGCCCCGTTTCCCGATCGTCCGCTGCGCCTCGGCACCCGCGCGTCGCCGTTGGCCATGCGCCAGGCGGAAATGACGCGCGACGCGCTGTGCGCGGCGCACGGCTGGGCGCGGCACGCGGTCGAACTCCTGCCCGTAATCGCCTCGGGCGACCGCATCCAGGATCGCGCGCTCGCCGATGTCGGCGGCAAGGCGCTGTGGACGCGCGAGCTCGACGCCTGGCTGGCGGACGGACGCATCGATGCTTCGGTGCATTCGATGAAGGATGTCGAGACGTTTCGCCCGACGATGTTCGTCGTTGCCGCAATGCTGCCCCGCGCCGATGCGCGCGATCGGCTGATCGGGGCGGGATCGATCGACAGGCTGCCCAGGCGCGCGCGCGTCGGGACCTCGAGCCCGCGCAGGAGCGCGCAACTGCTCCGGCTGCGGCCCGATCTCGACCTGGTCCTGCTGCGCGGTAACGTCGGCACGCGCCTTGCCAAGATTGCCGCCGGCGATGCCGACGCGACCCTGCTCGCAGCGGCCGGGCTCGACCGTTTGGACATGGGGGGCACGGGGGTCGCCGTGCCGTTGACCACCATGCTGCCCGCGCCGTCGCAAGGCGCAGTCGGCGTCGAAGTCCTTGCGAGCAATGACGCGGTGCGTGCCGCCGTGTCGGCGATCAATCACGAGGCGACCTGCCGCTGCGTCGAGGCCGAGCGTGAGCTACTGGCCGAACTGGGCGCGGACTGCCGATCGCCGGTGGCCGCATTGGCCACCGTCGCTAGCGGCGGCGGCCTGCGCTTGCGCGCGCAGCTGCTGGCGATCGACGGAAGCGACGCGGTGGAAGCGGACGTGCGGATCGGCGGCGAGATGACGCCTGCCGGCCTGGCGCGGCGGCTGCTCGCGGGAGCGCCCGTCAGCGTGCGATCGTTGTTCGCAGGATGAGCCGGCCGCTGATCGTGCTGCGGCCACGGGAAGCTGCGCGGCAGACCCTGGCACACGCGCGTCAGGCGGGGATCGAGCCACGGTCGGTGCCGCTCTTCGCGATCGAGGCGATGCCCTGGGCGCCGCCGCCGGGACCATTCGACGGGCTGCTGCTGACCAGCGCCAATGCGGTGCGGCATGCGGGACATCAACTGGATGCCTTCGCTCGTCTGGCGACCCATTGCGTCGGCGCAGCCACGGCCGCAGCCGCCGCCGCCGCCGGACTGCGAGTGGAGCGAGCGGGCAGCACCGATGCGAGGGCGCTGCTCGCCGGCTTGCCTGCGGGACGATATCTGTGGCTTGCCGGAGACGTGCGCACAGCCATCGATCCGCCGCGCGGAACCGATGTGATCGCCGTCGCCGTGTACCGCGCCATGCCCATGGCGGTCGATGGCAGCACCCTTCTGGGCCCGGCGGTCGTGCTGGTGCATTCGGCGCGCGCGGCAGTGCGTTTGCGCGAGATGGCCCCCAGCCGTTCGACGCTCCATATCGTCGCCATCAGCGGACCCGTCGCTGCGGCCTGCGGACCGGGCTGGGCCTCGGTCAGCGTGCCTGACCGGCCCGACGACAGGGCGATGGTGGCGATTGGCGCGAAGCTGTGCCAAGACCCGGGTCGTACAGCTTCCACACCTTGCTAGCGGGGCAAGAGTATCGCGATGAACGACAGCACGACCTTTGCAGGAGCCGCCCCGGGTGTCGCCTATGCCGCACCCACGGGGGGAACGGCCGCTTACCCGTCGACCGCTCCCGCTCCCGCTCAATCGCCCTGGCGGCTCACCACCATCGCCATCGTGCTGACCTTGCTGCTGGGCGGTATTGCGGGCGGATGGCTGGCGATGACCTTCCTGGCGGAACCCCGCGCCGCGGAGGTTACCAAGGCGGCCCCGACGCCGCAGGCAGTCGTACAACCTGTGACGGTACGTCCGCTTGTCGCCGCGCCGCCTTTGTCGGCCGCCGAAAGCGGAGCGATGGCCGCCCGCATCGGACTGCTCGAAGAACGGCTGGCGCGCATCACGCTCGCCGCTGAAAGCGCCTCTGGCAACGCTGCGCGGGCCGAAGCCTTGCTGGTCGCCTTTGCCGCCCGGCGCGCGGTCGAACGCGGTTTTCCGCTAGGGTCGATGGAGGCGCAATTGCGTCTGCGTTTCGGCGAAAGTCAGCCTAACGCGGTCGATTCCATCCTCATCGCCGCCGCCAACCCGATGACCACCGATGATCTGCGCCAGCGGCTGGAGACGCTTCGGCCCGTTCTCATCAGGGACAATGGCGCGGGATGGGCCAGCCGGATCGGCAGCAGCCTCGCCTCGCTGATCGTCGTGCGCAGCGCCGACACGCCATCGAGCAGACCGTCGCGTCGCTTCGAACGCGCGCTTGCGGCGCTCGACAACGGTCGTGTCGACGCGGCGATCGCCGAGGTGGAAGCGATGCCGGGCCATGGCTCTGCGCTGGCCACCGCCTGGCTGACGGAGGCGCGCCGCTACAACGACGCGCGACGGGCGCTTGACCTGATCGAAACCGCGGCTATTCTCGAACCCGGTGCCAATCGCGACCCCGCCGCGAGCGGCGCCGCAACTCCGGCACGCTAGGCGACCGCACGTTCGTCCTCGACGATCGCGCCACCCGCAGCCGCGATCAGACGCCGCTCCAACGATTTGAGCCGCGCCTTGCTCTCGAGCTTGCCGCCCAGCAGATCGGTCACATAGAATGTATCGACCGCGCGCTCGCCGTAGGTCGCGATATGCGCGCTGTGCAGCGTCATCTTCTGCTGGAACAGCACGTAGGCAAGGCTGCTGAGCAGG
This sequence comes from uncultured Sphingomonas sp., assembly GCA_965365395.1. Taxonomy (GTDB): domain Bacteria; phylum Pseudomonadota; class Alphaproteobacteria; order Sphingomonadales; family Sphingomonadaceae; genus Sphingopyxis. The sequence continues at coordinate 18,613 of CBDUBN010000031.1, read as the reverse complement.
GCGGGACGGTCCTGCGCGTTGACCTCGATGACCGTGAAGCGGTTCGAGGCCCTGTTGTCGATGAGCGCGGCCGGCTCGACGCGAAAGGCTTCGGCACGGGTTCGCGCGAGCGGCTTCGCGGCCAATCGGTCGGCGATCTTGCCGCGGTTGGCGAGGCTGTCCGCGATCGCGGCGCGCAACCGCGCGATCTGGCCTTCTTCCGAAAACGGGCGACCGAGCGGGTCCTGGACGAGAAAGTTATCCATCGCCAGGCCATCGCGCGTGGTGTGGATGCGCGCATCCATGATGTTGCCGCCAGCCAGGTGAATGCCGCCGGCGATGCGATAGAACAGGCCCGGATGATCGACCGCAAGCACGCTGACGAGCGTCGCATGCCGATCCGCGTCGACACTGGTTTCGACCAGCAATCCATCGGTCGGTCCCGTCTGGACCATGGCGACGTTGCGCGCGGCGACGTCGATCGGTTCGGCGATCCAGAAACTGTCGGGCATGCGCCGGCCGATCGCGGCAAGCGCGGCGTCGTCCAGCCCCAGGGCGGCGGCGACCGCACCCTTTTTCTCGGCGATGCGGGTTTCGCGGCCGCGCTGCTTGTGTCCCAGCCGCAGCACCTCCTCGGCGGCATCGAACAGGTCGGTGAGCAATTGCCGTTTCCAGCCGTTCCACACGCCGGGGCCGACCGCGCGGATGTCGACCACGGTGAGCGCGAGCAGCAGGCGCAGGCGTTCCGGGCTCTGCACGGCCTGCGCGAAGTCGAGGATGGTCTTGAAGTCGGCGAGGTCGCGCTTGAACGCCGTCGCCGACATCAGGAGATGGTGGCGCACCAGCCAGGCGACCGTTTCGGTCTCCGCGGCACTCAGCCCCAGCCGCGGGCACAGCCGCATCGCGACCTCGGCGCCGAGTTCGCTATGATCGCCGCCGCGTCCCTTGGCGATGTCGTGCAGCAGCACCGCGACATAGAGCGTGCGGCGCGACACCAGCTGGCCGATGATGCTGGTCGTGAGCGGATGATCGTCCCTGAGCGCGCCCTGCTCGATCCGGGAGAGGAGTCCGATGGCGCGGATGCTGTGCTCGTCCACCGTATAGTGGTGATACATGTCGAACTGCATCTGCGCGACGACGCGGCCGAAGTCGGGAACGAAGCGGCCGAACACGCTGGCCTCGTTCATCCAGCGCAGCACGGTTTCGGGGCTTCGGCGGCTGGTCAGCACGTCGAGGAACAGCGCGTTCGCGCGCGGATCGCGGCGCACGTCCGCGCCGATCAGCCTGGCGTCGCGCCGTGCCGCGCGCATCGCGGTTGGGTGGATTTCGACGCCATGCCGGTCGGCAACGGCGAACAGCTCGATCAGGCGAACCGGATCCTGCGCGAAATAGTCGTCCGACGGCAATGCCAGCCGGCCGCGGTCGAGCACGAAACCGTCGAGGCGCCTGGTCCGCAGGATGAAGCCCGGCAGGAAGCGCCGGCCACGCACCGCCATCTGTTCGTCGAGATGCGCCAGAAAGACGCCGGTGACGTCGCCGACCGTCTTCGCATGCAGGAAATAGAGCTGCATGAACCGTTCGACCGCCGATTTGCCCGGCCGGTCGGCGAAACGCATGCGCCGGGCGATTTCGGGTTGGACATCGAATGTCAGCCTGTCCTCCGCGCGGCCCGAGAGGATGTGCAGATGGCAGCGCACGGCGAGCAGGAAATTCTCGGCACGCTCGAAATGGCGCAGCTCGCCCCGCGTCAGCAATCCGGCATCGACCAGTTCGCCCACGGTGCGGACCCTGTGGAGATATTTACCGATCCAGAACAGCGCGTGAAGGTCGCGCAATCCTCCCTTGCCCTCCTTCACATTGGGTTCGACGACGTAGCGGCTGTCGCCCATGCGGCGGTGCCGTTCGTCCCTTTCCGCCAGTTTTTCGGTGACGAAGGCTTTCTCGGTCCCGCGCATCACGTCTGCGGCAAAGCGCGCTACGGCTTCCTCATAGAGGGCGCGGTCGCCCCAGATGAACCGCCCTTCGAGCAGGGCGGTGCGGATCGACAGGTCCGTGCGCGCCATGCGCACCATCTCGTCCAGCGAACGGGAACTGTGGCCGATCTTCAGCCGCAGGTCCCACAGCGTATAGAGCATGGATTCGATGACCTGTTCGGTCCATGCGGTCTGCTTGAACGGGGTCAGGAAGGCGATGTCGATGTCGCTGTGTGGCGCCATTTCCGCGCGGCCGTACCCGCCCACGGCGATCAGCGTCAGCCGCTCGCCCGAGGATCGGTTCGCGCTGGGATAGAGATGATCCACCGTGAAATCGTGCATCAGCCGCACGATCTGGTCGATCAGGAACGTCTGGCCGAGGCAGGCCTCGCGCCCGCGCGACGGATGCAGGGCGAGCCGCCGCGCGATCTCGGCGCGGCCGCCAGCGAGAGCGTCACCGAGCAATATGGTCAGCGCCGCGCGCTTTTGCGCGGGCGTCTGCGCGCTCGTCCCGAGCTCGACGAAAACATCCGAAAGCGTGCGCCGGTCGATGATCGCGCGGCGATCGGCAAGGCTGGCGAAGCGGTCGGCCATGCAACCTCCATAGCCGCATGACGCGCATCAGTCGCCTGTCGTGAGCGCCTTCAGCCGATAGATAGCCTCCAGTGCCTCGCGCGGGGTCAGCGCGTCGGCGTCGATGCGCTCGACCGCTTCGCGCAACGGGTCGGCGGCCGCTTCCTCGGTCGGGGCCATGGCGGCGAAGAGGGGAAGGTCGTCCAGCCCGGCGGCGAGCCCGCCGGTGGCGGAGCGACCGGCCTCGAGCTTTTTCAAGACCTCCTTCGCGCGCGCGATGACCGGCGTCGGCAGACCGGCGAGCCGCGCGACGGCAAGGCCGTAGCTGCGGTCGGCCGGTCCATCGGCGACCTCGTGCAACAGCACCAGATCGCCCTTCCACTCGCGCGCGCGGACATGGTGCAGCGACAGCGCATCCAGCTTTTCCGCAAGACGGGTCAGTTCGTGATAATGGGTCGCGAACAGGCAGCGGCAGCGGTTGGTCTCGTGCACCGCCTCCACCACCGCCCAGGCGAGCGCCAGCCCGTCATAGGTGGAGGTGCCGCGCCCGACCTCGTCGAGGATCACGAAGCTACGCTCGGTCGCCTGCGACAGGATGGCCGCGGTTTCCACCATCTCGACCATGAAGGTGGAGCGCCCGCGCGCGAGGTTGTCGGACGCGCCGACGCGGCTGAACAGGCGATCGACGAGCCCCAGCCGCGCGCGCGCCGCGGGTACGAAGCTGCCGGCCTGCGCGAGGAGGACGATCAGCGCATTCTGGCGCAGAAAGGTCGATTTTCCGCCCATATTGGGGCCCGTCACCAGCCATAGCCGGGCATCGGGCAGGAGGCACAGGTCGTTGGCGACGAAACGCGGGCCACCGGCGCGCGCCCCGAGTGCCGCCTCCACGACGGGGTGGCGGCCCCCCGATACGTCGATACAGGGCGTATCGACCATTTCGGGCCGGCACCAGCCGCCCTCGACCGCGCGGTGCGCCAGCGCCGTCGCGACGTCGAGCCGCGCCAATGCATCGGCACTGGCGGCGATCGCATCGGCGCGCCCCGCCGCCGCGGCGGTCAGCGCCTCCAGATGCGCCGCTTCGGCGGCCAGCGCATGCGCCCCGGCCTGCACTGCACGGGCAGCCTCCTCGGCGAGGTCGGGCGAGTTGAAGCGCACGACCCCGGCCAGCGTCTGGCGGTGCGTGAAGCCGGAGTCGGCGGCCATCAGCGCATCGGCATGACGGGCGGTCACCTCGACATGATAGCCCAGCACGGCGTTATGGCGGATCTTGAGCCCCGCGATACCCGTCCGTTCGCGATAGCGGGCCTCCAGCGCGGCGATGGCGCGGCGACTTCCCGCCGCGCCCTCGCGCAGGGCGTCGAGCGCGGCGTCGTAGCCGGCGGCGATATAGCCGCCGCTGGCGGTTTCGGTGGGTGGCGCGGCGACGAGCGCGCGGCGCAATTCGTCGACCAGCGCGCCATGCCCGTCGAGCAGAGGCAGCAGCCCGGCGAGCAGGGGCGGCAGACCGGGCAGCGCAGCCAGCGCCTCGCGCAGGCCTCGTGCGCCGTCGAGGCCGTCGCGCAAGGCGCCAAGATCGCGCGGGCTGCCGCGCCCCGCGACCAGCCGCCCGAGCGCGCGCGCGATGTCGGGCAGCGCGCCGAGCGCGTCGCGGATCATGGAGCGCGCACCTTCCTCCCTGACGGCCCAGGCGACGAGCGCATGCCGCGCGGCGATCGCCTCCAGCTGCGCCAGGGGGGCGGCGAGATCGCCGGCCAGCAGGCGCGCGCCGGCACCGGTGACGGTGCGGTCGACCTCCGCCAGCAGGCTTCCCTTGCGCGTACCGCCCTGGCCGCAGATGATCTCCAGACTGTCGCGCGTCGCCGCATCGATAAGCATATGATCGCTGCCGAGGCGGCGCCGCGGGCGCTGCAGCCAGGGCAGCGATCCGGCGCCGGCACGGTCCAGCCAGGCGAGGAGCGCGCCGGCCGCGGAGAGTTCGGCACGGGTGAAGTCGCCGAGCCCGTCGAGCGTCGCGACGTCGTAGAGCGCCGCCATCCGCTCCGCCCCGCGCATGCTGTCGAATTCGCCGCGCGGGCGCGTGTGGAGGATCGGCGGCGGCACCTGCGCCGCGATGTCCGCGCCTTCCGCCGCCAGCACCTCGGCCGGGCCCAGCCGGCCCAGTTCGGCGACGACACCCTGTTCGAGCGGACCGAGTTCGAAACAGCCCGTCGATACGTCGACCGCCGCCCACGCGCATGTTCCCGCCATCTCGGATAAGGCGACGAGCCAGTTCGCCGCCTTGCTGTCGAGCAAGGCGTCCTCGGTCAGCGTGCCCGCGGTGACGTAGCGGACGATCGCGCGCTCGACCAACGCCTTGGAGCCGCCGCGCGCCTTGGCCTGCGCGGGCGTTTCGACCTGTTCCGCGATGGCGACGCGGTGGCCCGCGCGGATGAGCCTGGCGAGGTAGGATTCCGCCGCGTGCACGGGCACGCCGCACATCGGCACCGGTTCGCCGCCGTGATCGCCGCGCGTGGTCAGCGCGATGTCGAGGGTGCTGGCGGCGGCTCTGGCATCATCGAAGAACAGTTCGAAGAAATCGCCCATCCGGTAGAAGAGCAGGCACCCATCGGCGCTCTGCTTGAGCGCATGATATTGCGCCATCATCGGCGTCATGCGGGAGTCGGCGGCGGCGGGCGGCATCGGCGCGGCTCTAGCCGAGCGATGCACATCGCGCAAAAGGCGCGGGATGGCGGTTGCCGCTCGCCCGCGCTTGCCGCTACGGTCACTTCGATCGAGGCGGGCGAGCAGGAGCCAGGCGGTGAGCAACGAGCACGAGCTGCAATTTTCCGACCGCGAGGCGCTGCTCTACCATGCATCGGGACGGCCGGGTAAGGTCGAGATCGTCGCCTCGAAGCCGATGGCGACCCAGCGCGACCTCGCGCTCGCCTATTCGCCGGGCGTCGCGGTGCCGGTGCGCGCCATCGCCGACAACCCGGCCTGCGCCTACGACTATACCGCCAAGGGCAACCTGGTCGCGGTCATCTCCAACGGTACCGCCATCCTGGGCCTGGGCAATCTGGGCGCGCTTGCCTCCAAACCCGTGATGGAGGGCAAGGCGGTATTGTTCAAACGCTTCGCCGACGTCGATTCCATCGATCTGGAACTGGCGACCGAGGACCCCGATGCGTTCATCGAGGCGGTGGCGCTGATGGAGCCGAGCTTCGGCGGCATCAATCTCGAGGATATCGCAGCGCCGAACTGCTTCATCATCGAGACGGCGTTGAAGGAGCGGATGAACATCCCCGTCTTTCACGACGACCAGCACGGCACGGCGATCATCACCGCCGCGGGCCTCATCAACGCCTGCTGGCTGACCGGGCGGGAACTCACGACGATCAAGGTGGTCGTCAACGGTGCCGGCGCCGCGGCGATCGCGTGCACAGAACTCATCAAGGCGATGGGCGTCGCCCACGACAATGTCATCATGTGCGACCGGTCGGGCGTGATCTTCCAGGGCCGCACCGACGGGATGGACCAGTGGAAATCGGCGCATGCCGCGCGCACCGACGCACGCGACCTCAGGCAGGCTCTGGCTGGTGCGGACGTATTCCTGGGTCTGTCCGCCGCCGGCGCGCTGCGGCCGGAGATGGTCACCGACATGGCGCCATCGCCGATCATCTTCGCCATGGCCAATCCCGACCCGGAGATATCGCCGCCCGAGGCGCGCGCCGCCCGGCCCGATGCGATCATCGCCACCGGACGCTCCGACTATCCCAACCAGGTCAACAACGTCCTGTGCTTCCCCTTCATCTTTCGCGGCGCGCTCGACGTGCGCGCGAGCGCGATCAACGATGCGATGAAGATCGCGGCCGCGAACGCCATCGCGCAGCTGGCGCGCGAGGCGGTGCCCGAGGAGGTGCAGGCGGCCTATGGCGGGCGCGGCCTTTCGTTCGGGAACGAGTATATCATCCCTGCGCCGTTCGATCCGCGATTGATGGAGCGCGTGCCGGCGGCGGTCGCGCAGGCGGCGATGGATTCGGGCGTCGCGGGCAAGGCGATCGAGGATATGGCCGCCTATCGCCAGAGCCTGCGCGCGCGGCTCAACCCGACCACCTCGGTGCTGACGCTCGCCTACGAGGCGGCGCGGCGCAACCCGCGGCGCGTGGTCTTCGCCGAGGCGGAGGAGGAGGTTGTGCTGCGCGCGGCCATCATGTTCCGCGACGGCGGCTACGGCACGCCCGTGCTGGTCGGGCGCGACGACGTGCGCGACCGGCTGCGCACCCTCGGCGTCCCCGATCCCGATGCGTTCGAACTGCACAACAGCCGCAACTCGCCGCTCGTCGGAGAGATGGTCGAGCGGCTGTACGCCCGGTTGCAGCGTCGCGGCTATCTGCGCCGCGACTGCGAACGGATGGTCAATCAGGAGCGCAACATCTTCGGCTCGTTGCTGGTCGACATGGGCGAGGCCGATGCGATGCTGACCGGCGTCACGCGTACCTATGCGCAGACGATGCGCGAGGTGCGGCGCGTGCTGGACCATGCGCCGGGGCGCACCCCGTTCGGCATCCATGTGCTGGTGGGGCAGCACCATACCGTGTTCATGGCCGATACGACGGTCAACGAGCGCCCCACCGCCGAGCAGTTGGCGCAGATCGCGCGCGAGACCGCGGCGGTGGCGCGCAAGATGGGCCATGAGCCGCGCGTCGGGTTCCTCTCCTATTCGACCTTCGGCAACCCGCCCGGCGCGTACCTCGACAACCTGCGCGAGGCGGTGGCGCTGCTCGACCGGCAGGGCGCCGATTTCGAATATGAGGGGGAAATGGCGCCCGATGTCGCGCTCGACATGAAACTGATGGCCAAATATCCGTTCTCGCGCCTCTCCGGGCCGGCCAATGTGCTGGTCATGCCAGGGCTGCAATCGGCCAACCTGTCGGCCAAGCTGCTGCGCGAACTGGGCGGCGATGCGGTGATCGGGCCGATGCTGCTGGGCATGGACAAGCCGGTGCAAATCGCGCCCATGACCGCGACCGCCAGCGAACTGGTGACGCTGGCGGTGCTGGCGGCGGGCGGGATCGCGAGCTAGCGCCCCTCCCGACGCAACCAGGCTTCCTTCCGCACGTTCAACGGACTGGCCGAGGAGCTGACCCATGCCCGAATTGCTATCACCGTCGCGACTGAGCGATGAACTGCGGACTGACCGGTCGCCCGACCTGGCGCGGCGCCGGGTCGGCATCGCGCTGTCCCTCATCGGCGCGGCCATCGGCGGCGTAGTCAGCCTCTATCAGACCGGCATCACGCGCCGCCTCCCCGATATCCTGCCCGGCGACATTTTCGATGCCGAACAGGTCGACGCGTCGGACTATGCCTATCGTCATCTGCAAATGCCCGACGGGCCGATGATGGTCGCCAATTACGCGCTGACCGCCGCCGCCCTGGCCGCCGGGGGCACGAGCCGCGCCGAGGAGAACCCCGCGCTGCCCCTGGTCGCCGCCGCGAAGGCGCTGACCGACGTCGTCGTCACCGCGGCGCTCGCCCGGTCCGAATGGGCGGAAAACCGGAAGCTGTGCAGCTGGTGCCAGGTCGCCACCGTGCTGACCCTCGTCACCGCCGTCCTGACCCTGCCGGAGGCGCGCCGGGCGGTCGCGGAGTTGCGCTGATCCGCCTGATCGGAGCGGCCGCGGCGATTGCCGCGCTGATCCTGGGGGAACGCCTGTTACCGCTCCGGCGCGCGACCAGCCATGCGCCGCGTCGCCTGCTGACCAACCTCGCGCTCGGTGCCTCGAGCATGGCGGTGGTGTCGCTGGTTCAGGAGCCGCTGGCGCGCGCCACCGCGCGCCACGTGTCCGAGCGGCGGTTCGGGCTGGCGCAGGCGCTTCCCGCGCCCGCTTGGGCTCGCGACGCGACCGCGTTCCTCTTGCTCGATTACAGCATTTATTTGTGGCACGTAATCACCCATCGCAACGCGCTGCTGTGGCGGTTGCACCTGGTGCACCATGTCGAGCACAGCATGAGCCTGTCGACCGCGCTACGGTTCCTTGCCCTCGACATGCTTGTCTCGATGCCCTGGCGCCTCGGCCAGATTGTCGTCGCGGGATCGAGCGAGCGGGCGCATCGGGTCTGGCAAGCCTGGTTCTTCGCCAGCGTGCTTTTCCATCACAGCAATCTGCGCCTCCCATGGGCGGTCGAACGCCGGCTGATGCACGTGATGGCAACCCCGCGCCTGCACGACATTCATCATGGCCGCGCTGCCGTCGATCTCGATCGCAACTTCGCCAGCGGGCTGACCATCTGGGACCGCCTGCACGGGACCTGGCATGCCGATGCGCGCGATGGCGATGCGCCGATCGGCGTGCCGGGGGAGCCGGACGGGGCGGCCCAGACGGTCGGCGAAACCCTGGCGCTGCCGTTCCGCGCCCGCTCGAGCAACGGCTAGTCGCGGGAATGCCCCCCGCGGGAGCGGCAGCGGGACTTACGCGGCTGCTCGCCAGTCGCAGCGGGGCAGGCCAACCCCAGACGCGCTAGCGCCCCCCCGGCCCGCGTGCGCCGCCGCCAGCGCCGGGTGCGCCGACGGTGCCGATATTGCCGAACAGTTCCTCGAAGAAGCTGCGTTCGCGGCCCAGCGTCGGCGTCTTGTCGCCTTCGGGGCTGATGCGCGCGACCGTCTCCACGCCGGTGCGGTCGATCGCGGCGACGTTGCCGAGCGTATCGAAACGTACGCGCAGCAAGGTCTGCTGCACCGGACGCGGGCTGGCGAAGGCGAGCTGGCGCGTCTCGCGCGACAGATAATACCATTCGCTCGCCTGTTCGGGCGTGACGATGCTCGGGCGCCCTTCCGCCACGCCGAACTGGCTGGCGAAGGTCGGGCGGCCCAGGGTGCGCTCGACCGACGCCTTGTTGTCGATGCCGACGGTGACCGAATCGAGCAGCGTCTGATCGATGATGTAGCCCTGGTGCGTACGCAGTTGCGTGCAGCCGGGCAGGCCGACGGCGATCGCGGCGATGGCGAGCAGGGCGCCCTTGGGACGGGGGAGGGGCGAACGCATTGGGGCAGGTCCTCGTGGCTGTGCGCGGGCGCGGCTGGTCTGGTCCGTGCCGCCGCCGCACCTTTGCCGATGGCGCAGCCTTAGGCGATGTGGCGCGCCGCACACAAGGGCGGCCGCGCACGCTTCCCAGCGGCCCCGGTCCGCCCTATCTTCTCCGCATGACCTTATTGCAGCGCCTGTTCGGCAAGCCCGGTGCAGACCCCCGCGAGGCGGTACGCCCGCTATACCAGCATATCGTCGCGGCCGCGCGGCAGCCGGCCTGGTATCTCGACGGCGCGCCCGACAGCGTGGACGGGCGGTTCGACATGGTCGCCGCGATCCTGTCGCACGTGCTGATCCGGCTGGAGGACGATCCATCCGCGCGCGGCGCGAGCGCACACCTCGCCGAGCTGTTCGTCGATGACATGGACGGCCAGCTGCGCCAGATCGGCGTCGGCGACGTGACGGTGGGCAAGCAGGTCGGGCGGATGATGGCGGCGCTGGGCGGCCGCCTGACCGCCTATCGCGACGCAGCGGGCGATCCGGGCGGTTTGGCGAACGCGCTGGTGCGCAACCTGTGGCGCGGGCAGGCGCCCGCGGGCGGCGCGGCGCGCGTCGCCGATCGGCTGGCGAGCTTTGCGGCCGACCTGACCGGCATGCCGATCGCATCGATCCTCGCCGGGCAGCTGCCCCCGATCCGCGCGTGACCGAGTTCGCGCGGCCCATGACGCTGGCCGAGGCGCGGCGGCAAACCGCGCCGGTCCAGCTCAGCGCGACCGAAAGCGAGTGCGCCGCGGTTGCGCGGCGGTTCGGCCTGCCGGGCGTGGAGCGGCTCGAGGCGAGGCTGCGTATCGCGGTCGACGGCCCCAGCGTGATCGTCGAAGGCCGGATCGATGCCGCGGTCGTGCAGACCTGCGTCGCCACCGGCGAGCCGGTACAAGCGGCGATCGACGCCGCCATCGCCGTGCGGTTCGTTCCCGCGGCCGATCTGGAAGCGGCGCAGGAGGATGCGGAGATCGAGCTCGCCGGCGACGATCTCGACGTGATCGGCTTCAGCGGCGGTCGGTTCGACCTGGGCGAGTTGGTCGCCGAAAGCCTCGCGCTCGAGCTCGACCCCTATCCGCGCAGCCCCGATGCCGAGCGGTTTCTGAAGGAGCGGGGCGTCAAGAGCGAGGTCGAGGCGGGAAGTTTCGGCGCGCTCGCCGATCTGCGCGATCGGTTGCGCGGCGGGTAGCGCCTAGAAGGGTACCTCGTCGTCGAGGTCGTCGAACGGCGATGCGCCGCCGCCGCGCGAACCGCCGAAATCGTTGCCGCTGCCGCCGGAACCGGAGCCGCCCCCATCCCAGGTGGAGCCCATGTTCGAGCGATCATAGCCGCTGCTGCGTCCCCCGCCGCTGCCGCCGCCGCCGCCTCCACCCGACGCGCCATCGAGCATGGTCAGCACGCCGCCGATGCCGCCCACCGACACCTCGGTCGTGTAGCGGTCGTTGCCGTCGCGATCCTGCCACTTGCGGGTTTTGAGGCTGCCCTCGATATAGATTTTGCTGCCCTTTTTCAGGAAGCGTTCGACCACGCCGACCAGCCCCTCCGACTGGATCACGACGCTGTGCCATTCGGTGCGCTCCTTGCGCTCGCCGGTGGCGCGGTCCTTCCAGTTTTCGGAGGTGGCGATGCGCAGGTTGGCGATCTTGCCGCCGTTCTGGAAACTCTTGATCTCGGGGTCGGCGCCCAGATTGCCGACCAGGATCACCTTGTTGACGCTGCCTGCCATATCATCCCTGTTTCACGCTTAGCCGAGGCCGAAGGCCACTGCGATCCAGTAGGTAATCCCTGCCGCCGCATAGGCAAGCGCGAAGAGATAGGCGGTCATGAACAGGGGCCAGCGCCAGCTGTTGGTTTCGCGCCGCGTGACGGCGATGGTCGAGATACACTGCGGCGCGAACACGAACCAGGCGAGGAAGGCGAGCGCGGTCGCCAGGCTCCAGCGGCCGGCGAGCGTGGGTTCCAGCGCACGCGCCTGCTCCTCCTCATCCTGCGCCTCGATCGCATAGGCGGTAGCGAGCGCCGAGACCGCGACCTCGCGAGCGGCCATGGCGGGGAGCAGCGCGATGGCGATGTCGTGATTGAACCCGATCGGCGCGACCGCAGGCTCGATGAGCGAAGCGATACGCCCGCCATAGCTGTATTCCAGCTGGTTGGCGGCGCTGTCCGTTGGCACCTTGGGAAAACTGAGCAGCAGCCACAGGACGATGGTCGTGGCGAAGATGATCGTGCCCGCGCGGCGCAGGAACAACCAGGCGCGCTGCCACAGGCCGAGCAGAAGATCGCCGACGCGTGGCAGCTGATAGCGCGGCAATTCCATCAGGAACCCGCCGCCGGCGCCCTTCGTCACCGTCCGCCGGAGTACGGCGGCGACGACGAAGGCGCCGACGATGCCGGCGAGGTAGAGCCCGAACAGTACCAGCCCCTGCAAGCCCACCCCGCCGACATCGGTGGCGGGAATGAAGGCGCCGATGATCACGGCGTACACGGGCAGCCGGGCCGAGCAGGTCATCAGCGGTGCGATGAGGATGGTGGTCAACCGGTCCTTGGGATCGGCGATCGCGCGCGTCGCCATGATGCCGGGAATAGCGCAGGCAAAGCTCGACAGCAGCGGAATGAACCCGCGCCCCGACAATCCGACCCGCGCCATCAGGCCGTCCATCAGAAACGCCGCGCGCGCCATGTAGCCGGTCGCTTCGAGGAGCAGGATGAAGAAGAACAGGATGACGATCTGGGGCAGGAAGGCGACCACCGCGCCGACACCGCCGATTACACCCTGTACCATCAGATCGCGCAGAAAGCCGCCCGGCAGCGCGGCGAGCGTCGCATCGCTCAGGACGGCGAGCCCGCTCTCTATCCAGCCGATCGGTGCCTCTGCCAGGCTGAACACCGCCTGGAAAATGACGAACAGCAGGCCGAGCAGGATGGCGAAGCCGGCCACCGGGTGCAGCAGCACGCGATCCAGGCTGCGGGTCAGATTGCGGCTGGCGCTGGCTGACAATGTCGCCGCGACCGCCAGGCGGCGCGCCTCGGCGCGCCTCGCGCCCTCGTCCCGTGCCGGCCCGACGACGCGCGCGGGCGCGCGGATCACGGCCTCCAGTGCGGCCGCGACCTCATCGAGGCCGCGCTTGCGCACCGCCACGGTCGGGACCACCGGCACGCCGAGTTCGGCGGCCAGACGGGCCGGATCGAGGTCGAGCCCGTCGCGGGTCGCCATGTCGACCATGTTGAGCGCGACGACGGTCGGCAAGCCGAGTTCGAGCAATTCGAGCGTGAAGCGCAGATGGTTGTCGAGATTGCCGGCATCGACGACGACGAGCAGCGCGTCGGGCCGCCGCTCTCCCTCCTGTGAACCGATGAGGACGGCGCGGGTAACCTCCTCATCGGGGCTCGAGGGCGTCAGGCTGTACGTGCCGGGCAGGTCGACGAGCTCGATCGGGCGGCCGTCGGCGAACGAACCGCGTCCGGCATGCCGTTCCACCGTTACGCCGGGATAGTTGCCGATCTTTTGCCGTGCTCCGGTCAACGCATTGAACAGGCTGGTCTTGCCGGCGTTGGGATTGCCGACCAGCGCCACCATGGGCGGCAGCGCGGTCATGCCGTGGCGTCGAGCCTCACCGCCTCGGCGTGACGGGTGCGGATGACGACGCGCATGCGGCCGACCCGAACCGCCAGCGGATCGCGAAAGAACATCGCGCCGCGATGCAGCATCTCGACGTCGACGCCCTCGAACAACCCCAGTTCCTGCAGCCGGCGCGCCTCGGGCGGGGCCAGCGCGGTCCAGTCGATCGAGGCGATGCGCGCGCTCTGTCCGATTTTCAGGGCATCAAGGGTGTTCGCCGCGCTTTGCATTTGCGAGCCATTATCAACTTGCGGCGGGATTGCAACCGTCAGGCCGCCGGATAGCGCAGCCGGCTGATGAAACGGCTCAGGCTGGGTCGGTCTCGCGAGCGCGACCGTGCGCCCGCCTTCCATTTTTCGAACGCCATCACATTTTCGATCCGCCGCGCGAGAAAGGCGCGTGTTTCGGCATGGCCGTCGCTCTCGTCAGCGACGAACACCGCCATCGTCGAGCCGTAGACGGCCGACAGCGTCGCGCGTTTCGTGTAATGGTTGAGGTCGGTCGCGGTATCGCCCGCCAGTCGCCACATATGGTCGGCGGCGCGCCAGCCCAGGCGCGCGGCGCGCGGCAGGTTCTGCGGCATCGCGAGAATGGCGAGCGCGCGGCGCAGCGCCTCCTTGTCGGGTTCGACGATCGAGATGCGCGTGTCGATGAGCGCGGTGATGCGCTCGCGCACCTTCATCGAGGCCAAGGCATCGGCGGGCAGGCGGCGCGCCAGCTCCAGATCGATATGTGCGAACCAGCGATCGATCATGTCCACCGCGCCGGCATCGAACGCCAGCGCGGCGATATCCGCATCGATGCCGTGCATCTGCGCCGCCACCGCCACCGCCTGCATGGTCCAGCCATCGAAGGCGGCGTTTGCCGCGACATCGGCGATGAGCGCGTCTCGAATCTCGTCGAGCGTGGGATCGGCCGGGAGCTGCATGGTCATCCTCTAGCAGGTTGGTGTGACCGTGTCGAAGCGGGCAGCCGCACGAGGACCAGCGCGGCGGCGATCATGGCGCCCGCGGCGATCTCGACGGCGGAAAGCGCCTCGCCATAGCGCAGCCAGCCGATCAGCGCCGCAACGGCGGGCTGGGTGAGCAGGCACAATCCGACGACGAGCGCGGAAAAGTGCGGCAGCGCGTAGATCAGCAGCCCCTGGCCGACGATCTGGCTCGACAGCGCGAGCAGCAGCACGAACGTCCAGTCGCGCGGGACGATCGTCTCGCCCAGCGCGAGCGCGGCGAGGAGCAGCGGCAACACGCCCGCGGCAGTCGAGAGGAACAGCGCATGCCAGCTCGACAGCGCGCCGCGCGCGCGCTGCATGGTCAGCATATAGCCCGCGTAGAGGACGCCTGCGAGCAGGCAGAGGAGATCGCCGATCAGCCGCGCCTCGCCCTGCTGCCCGCTGCTGCGCATGAGAATGACCCCGCCCGCTCCCGCGAGCAAGAGGGCCAGCGCCTCGTTGCGATAGGGCAGCCGCCGTGCCAGCAGGAGCGTGGTCGCGGCGAGGATCAGGCTGGCGGCGTTCCCGAACAATACGGCATTGGCCATCTTCGTCGCGTGGATGCCGACATGCCAGGCCGCGAGGTCGGCGGCGAAGAACAGCCCGCCCAGCAGCGCCAGCCCGCCGGCCGCGCGTATCCCCTGCCAATCGTCCCGGTGGCCGGTGCGCCAGGTGAACAGGAGCAGCAGCGGCAGTGCGAGCGCGAGCCGCCAGAAGCCAGCGGCGATTGGCCCGACGTCCGCCAACCGCACGAACAACGGACCGGCGGCAAGCGCCGTGTTGCCACCCAGCAACGCGGCGAAGGCGAAGCGTGGCGGCTTGGCTGCCCCCAAGTTTTGCTTTGCAACCGGTTCCATTGCGTCCGCCATCGTGGCCCCCTAGCTCGCATGCCTGGCCATGAGAAGGAGACCGCCCCAGATGCCGACCCTGTTCGACCCGATCCGGCTGGGCGATATCGCCGCCCCCAATCGCATCCTGATGGCACCGCTGACCCGCGGGCGCAGCGTGGAGGGACATGTGCCGATAACCGCGCTGAAGGCGGAATATTACGCGCAGCGCGCTTCTGCCGGGCTGATCATCGCCGAAGCGACGGGCATCAGTCGGGAAGGGCTGGGCTGGCCGTCGGCACCCGGCATCTGGAGCGAGGCGCAGGTCGAGGCGTGGAAGCCGGTGACCGATGCGGTACATGATGCGGGCGGGCGGATCATCCTGCAGTTGTGGCACATGGGCCGGCTGGTGCACCCCGATTTCCTGGGCGGAGCAGCGCCGGTATCGTCGAGCGCGACGACCGCGCCCGGGGACGCGCACACCGCGAGCGGCAAAAAACCGTACGAGCAGGCGCGCGCGCTGCAACTCGACGAGATACCGCGCTTGATCGGCGATTATGTGCACGCCGCGAAGAACGCGATGCGTGCCGGCTTCGACGGGGTGCAGCTCCACGCGGCCAACGGCTATCTTATCGACCAATTCCTGCGCGACAATGTGAACCTGCGCGATGACGACTATGGCGGCTCGATAGAGAATCGCGTTCGGTTGCTCGGCGAGGTCACGGGCGCGCTGATCGACACCGTGGGTGCCGGGCGTACGAGCGTGCGCCTGTCGCCCAACGGAGAAACACAAGGCGCGGACGACAGCGATCCGGTGGCGCTGTTCACCGCCGCCGCGGCGGAACTCGCGCGGCAAGGCATCGCCTTCCTCGAGCTGCGCGAGCAGAAGGATTATGGCAATTTTGGCCGCACAAGCGTACCGCGCGTGTCGCCCAGTATCCGGCGCGTCTTCCCCGGCCCGCTGATCCTCAACCAGGAATATCGGCTGGAAAATGCGCGTGACGACGTCGCGTCCGGGCTGGCGGACGGCATCAGTTTCGGGCGCCCCTATATCTCGAACCCCGACCTT
Organism: uncultured Sphingomonas sp.; assembly: GCA_965365395.1. GTDB lineage: Bacteria > Pseudomonadota > Alphaproteobacteria > Sphingomonadales > Sphingomonadaceae > Sphingopyxis. Next base: position 2,536 of record CBDUBN010000031.1, on the reverse strand, counting down.
GTCGAGCGACTGCGCGTCGACGCCGAACTGACCCCGGACAATTACCGAACCTGGTACTCGTCCGGCCCGGAAGGCTATACCGACTATCCCGTGCTGGAGGCGGTGGGGGGATAGGTTGCGGCGGCGCAACGACGGAAACTCGAACGGCATCGGTGCGTTAGGTCCCGATATTCGCGCGTCCAGGTGGACGGATGCGCCCTTGGACAGCGATTGCGATGCTAGATGACTTTCCCGGCATGGACGACAGCGCCATGCTCGATCTTCCCCCGTTTGCGCTGCGCGATATCGCCGGCGGCTCGATCGAAGCCGCCGTGCCCTATGGCGCGGCGAGCGAGACGGGCGTGCTGCGCGATGTGATGCTGGCCTCCCCTGCGCATCTCGAGGCGGTGCCCTGCTGCGCGGTGACGCGCGCGAACCTGCGCGACGGTTTCGCGCCATGCCGGCAGACCGCGCTGCGCCAGCATGCCGGGCTTGCCTTCGCGTTGCGCGAGGAAGGCGTGCGGGTGGTGCCGGTGCCAGCGGTCGAGGGGCTGGCGGACCTTGCCTTCGTGCGCGACGCGGTGACGATCAGCCCCTGGGGCCTGATCCGCCTTGCCCCCGCCGCCCCGCATCGCCGTGCCGAGGCGGAACATGTCGCCGCCACCGCGGCGATGTGGGGCGTGCCGCTGATCGCACCCGATTATGAGGGTGGCACGATCGAGGGCGGCGACGTGTGCATCCTGCGTCCCGGCGTCGTCGCCATCGGCATGAGCGGCGAGCGCACCGACGAACGGGGCGCGCGGGTATTGGCGGATCTGTTCGAGGCGCAGGGGTGGGAGGTGATCCTTTGCCCGTTCGACCCGCATTTCCTGCATCTCGACACACAATTCTGCCTGCTCGATGCGGGCACCGCGCTCGCCTGCCGTGATGTGTTGAGCGATTGTTTCCTGGACGCAGTCGAGCGGCTGGGGATCGCCATCCTGCCCGCGACGTACAAGGAGGTGCAGGCGCTGGGGTGCAACGTGGTCAGCCTGGGCGACCGGCGCATCGTGTCGGCCGCGCATAATGCTCGCGTCAACGCGATGCTGGGCGAGGCGGGCTATCGCGTCGTGCCGGTGCCGCTGGACCAGTTCACGCGCTGCGGCGGCGGGCCGCACTGCCTGACGATGCCATTGCGGCGCATCGGCTAGAGCCGGCGCCGTGCCCTTGCGGCGCATCGGCTAGAGCCGGCGCCGTGCCTTTGCGGCGCGGCGCCTAACGGATGCGCCGTTCCCGCCAGTTGGCGGCGCTCTGCCCCCAATTGTCGACGCGGACCTCGCGCAAGGGATCGGGCAGCTGTGTGGGGCCGCGGTTGACCGCGCCGAGCCGCTGCGCGAGCGCGATCGAACGGGCGTTGTCCGGGTTGATGGTGTGGCAGATGTCGTTCCAGCCAAGCACGTCGACGGCATAGTCCATCGCCGCGACGCACGCCTCATAGGCGTAGCCGCGCCCGGCGAACTCGGGCAGCACGCCGTAGCCGACCTCGGGCCCCGGCCATCCTTCGGGTTGCCAGGGCCCCAGCCGACCGACCCAGCGTCCGGTCTCGCGCTCGATCACCGAGAACATGGAATAGCCGTTGGTCAGCCAGGAACCGGCGATCGTGGCCATCATGCGCCAGGCGGCGGCGCGGCTTTTGACCCCGCCGAGGTAGCGGGTGGTCTCCTCGTTCGCCTCGAATGCGGCGAAGCCATCGAGGTCGCGCCCGTCGGGGACACGCAGCATCAGCCGCTCGGTATAGAGGATGGGTCCGAAGGGTGCGGTCACGCGGCCAGCCTCCGCTTCAGGTCGAGCATGGCGATGGCGGCAGCGGCGGCGCCGCCGCCCTTGTCGAGCTGCGCCGGATCGGCGCGGCGGATCGCCTGCGCCTCGTCCTCGGTGGTCAGGATGCCGTTGCCGATGGCGAGCCCGTCCATGGTCAACGCCATCAGCCCGCGCGCGCTTTCGCCCGCCACGATCTCGAAATGATAGGTTTCGCCGCGGATGACGACGCCGAGTCCGACATAGGCATCGAACGCGTTGCTGGCGTCGGCGAGCGCGATCGCGCCGGGTATCTCGAGCGCGCCGGGCACGACGATCGTTTCGTGGCTGTGCCCCGCCGCCGCGATCACGGCGCGCGCGCCGGCGAGCAGCATGTCGTTCAGATGCTCGTAATAGCGGGCTTCGACGATGAGGATATGGGCCATGACGAGGCTCTCTCTAGAGGCGGATCGCGAGCGGGCCAAGCGCACCCGCGCTGACGGCCAGGATGCCGGCCAGCGCGGGCAGGGACAGGCTGTCGCCCAGCAGCACGATCCCGTCGAGCGCGGTGAGCGCCGGCGCGATGTCGCGGGCGATGGGGAAGGCAACCGAGAAATCGTTGAGCGCATAGGAACGGGTGAGGATGGGCGAATAGACCCCGTGCAGCGCGACCGCGCCCGCGAGCCAGGGCCAGAGAACGGGACCGGGAGGCCCGACCAGTGCCGCCGGAACCGCAGCCGCCACGAACCAGACCAGGCTGCATAGGGCGCGAACCGCCAGC
>CBDUBN010000030.1:0-21629 GCA_965365395.1 uncultured Sphingomonas sp. | reverse complement strand
AAAACCCTGTCCTACATCGAACCTGTTAGGTTACACGCCGACTCGCAGCGGGATACAGGCATGTAGCCCGTTGCACAGGCCCGCATCGTCGGACCTCCCCGCCGTGCCATGGCGGCGACAGTGTGGAAGAGGGTGCGCGATGGACGGGCTGGGGTCATTCCCGCCGCGAAGCGCACCCGGGCCCATGCAGGATCCGCCGGCCCGACGCGTGCGGCACTGTCTTTGCGGGTCATTCCCGCAGGGTCGTGCCGGCGCGAAGAGCCTCGAGTGGAACCCCACGGCTGCCGTTCCGCCGCAACCCTTTCGCAGGACCGGCGCCAAAGGCATGGGAGCCAGATGACGCTGCGGGGCGGCCGGTGCGGAATCGTTCGAAGGCGCTAGCGAGCGACGAGTACCCGGTGGACACGGGGGCGGAGCCATCGATGGCCGAGCCACGGACGGATGCCTGTTCATCGTGGACGCGCGGCAGACACCGGCGTCCATGTGCCCGGCAGGGCACGGGCAGGCGGGAGTGTCCGGCCATCGCGGCGCACCAGCCCTTTCAACGACGGTGCGCGCCTTGCCCGATACCACCACCCCGAAGACCAGTTGCCCGCTCGCCTCGCCGATGGGAACGTCCACGGCAGAGACGCACCGGCCGTAAACCCTGTCGTCAGACAGGGTGACCGAGAAGACGCACCTGTCGCCGAGCAGGCGAGCCTCTCCATCCCGCGGCGTGCAAGCACGGCCGCGTCCTTGGCGTGCCCATAGGATCTTCAGTGCCCCGGCGCAGGGTGAACGGAGTCACGTGCCTCCGTTCACGGCCCATCTCCGGGTGTCTCCGCTGCCACCGCCGGTGATTGGACGGGTAAACCCGTCAGCTGAGCCCCGGCCTTCGCCGGATCATCGTCAAGCCGCGGTAGGCGCGGCCTGGCGGACGCCCTCGTCGACATGGTCCACGAACTGCTCGAAATTGTCGATGAACTGGCCGACCAGCTTCTGCGCGGTCGCGTCATAGGCCTGCTTGTCCGTCCAGGTACCGCGCGGGTCGAGGATGGCGGCATCGACGCCCGGCACCGCCACCGGCACCTTGAACCCGAAATTGGGATCGGTGCGGAACTCGGCGTCGGCAAGGCTCCCGTCGAGCGCGGCGTTGAGCAGCGCGCGCGTAGCCTTGATCGGCATGCGGCTGCCGATGCCATATTGTCCGCCGGTCCAGCCGGTGTTGACCAGCCAGCATTGCACGCCGCCCCTGGCGATCCGCTCCTTCAACAGGTTGCCGTACACCGACGGGTGGCGTGGCATGAACGGCGCGCCGAAACAGGTGGAGAAAGTCGCGGTCGGCTCCGTCACGCCGATCTCCGTGCCCGCGACGCGCGCGGTATAGCCCGACAGGAAATGATACATTGCCTGGTCGGGCGTCAGCTGCGCGATCGGCGGCAGCACGCCATAGGCGTCCGCGGTCAGCATGATGATCGTGCGCGGCACCGGCCCCAGGTTGCGCTCGCTCGCATTGGGAATGAACTCGATGGGATAGGAGCCGCGGCTGTTTTCCGCGAGGCTCGCATCGTCGAGGTCGATCGCGCGCGTGTCGGGATCGATCACCACATTTTCCAGCACCGTGCCGAACCGCCTGGTCGTGGCGTAGATCTCGGGCTCGGCCTCGGCCGACAGGCGGATCATCTTCGCATAGCAGCCGCCTTCGAAATTGAAGACGGCGGTATCGGACCAGCCATGTTCGTCGTCGCCGATCAGCGTGCGCGCGGCGTCGGCGGACAGCGTCGTCTTGCCGGTGCCGGACAGGCCGAAGAAGACCGCGGTGTCGCCCTCGGGGCCGATGTTGGCCGAACAGTGCATCGGCATGATGCCTTGTGTAGGCAGCAGATAGTTGAGCAGGCCGAACACCGATTTCTTCATCTCGCCGGCATAGGCGGTGCCGCCGATCAGGATCAGCTTCTCGCCGAAATTGACCGCGATCACCGTCTCCCCGCGCGTGCCGTGGCGCGCCGGATCGGCGCGGAAGCTCGGCAGGTCGACGATGGTATATTCCGTCTCGAACCCGGCGAGCTCGTCCGCGGTCGGGCGGCACAGCATGGTGCGGATGAACTGGCTGTGCCAGGCGAACTCGGTCACCACCTGCACCGCCACCCGGTGCTCGGGCTGCGACCCGCCGAACAGATGCTGGACGTACAGCCTGTCCATGCTCGCGAGCGCCGCGAAGAAATCGGCCTTCAGGGCGGCGAAATGGCCGGGCTCCATCCCCTTGTTGGTGGTGCCCCACCAGATCGTGTCCTCGGTGACGGCATCGCGCACAATGAACTTGTCCTGCGCGCTGCGCCCGGTATGCGCGCCCGTCGCGACCACCAGCGGGCCGTCCTTCGACAACATGCCCTCGCCGTTGCGGACGGCGTGCTCGACCAGCGGCGCGGTCGTCAGATCCTCGAACAGCGCGGCGTTCGTGGTGATGCTATGCTGGCCGATGGTCAGCGTCATATGCTCATGCTCCCAAGCCCCCGCTCGGGGTATTGCCCGCAACGCATTCGTATGCGTAGCGATTCTGCTGCCCCGTTAGCGACGCCCCCCCGCCTTCGCAAGAGTTGCCCGGAACTGTCCCGCCCTGCTACGATCCGGCCATGACCGCCACCATCGCGCTCGTCGACGACGATCGCAACATCCTCACCTCGGTATCGATCGCGCTGCAGGCCGAAGGGTTCGTGACGCGGGTCTATACGAGCGGGGAAGCGGCGCTGAAGCCGCTGCTCGACAATCCTCCCGACCTTGCCGTGTTCGATATCAAGATGCCGCAGATGGACGGGCTGGAGCTGCTGCGCCGCCTGCGCGAGAGGAGCCGGCTGCCGGTCATCTTCCTGACGTCCAAGGACGAGGAGGTCGACGAGGCCCTGGGCCTCGCGATGGGCGCGGACGATTATATCGCCAAGCCATTCTCGCAGCGGCTGCTGATCGCCCGCATCCGCGCCATCCTGCGCCGCGCCGAGCTGGTCCGCGACACGCCCAGCGACGCGCCGGACGAGAGCAGCGCGATCATGCGCGGCCGGCTGCTGCTCGATCCGCCTCGCCACCGTACCGAATGGGGCGGCAAGCCCGTCGTGCTGACCGTGACCGAGTTCCTGATCCTGGAGGCGCTGTGCGTGCGGCCCGGCGTCGTCAAGAGCCGCAACGCGCTGATGGACGTCGCCTATCAGGAGGACGTTTATGTCGACGACCGCACCATCGACAGCCATATCAAGCGCATCCGGCGCAAATTCCGCGCCGTCGATCCCGAATTCGACGGCATCGAGACGCTCTACGGTGCGGGCTATCGCTTCAGCGATGACTGACGCCCCGCCGGGCCGGCTGCCGCCCGAACCGGCGCGGGTCGACGGTTCACGCCGGCGGTCGCTCACGACCCGCATCCTCGCGGTCAACATCTTCGTCATCCTGCTGCTCGTGGGCGGCTTCCTCTATCTCGACAGCTATCGCGCGCGCCTGATCGAAACGCGGCTGGAGGGGTTGGCGCGCGAGGCGATGATGCTCGACGCCGCGCTCGACCGGGTGCCTGGTTCCGGCGGCGAAAGCGCCACCCTCTCCGATTTCGCGCGCATCGGCGGCACCCGCGTGCGCAGCTATGGCCCCGACGGCGCGCTCCTCGGCGACAGCCAGCGCGACGGGTTCGGTTACCGCCTGCGCGATCCCGCTATCCAGCCCTGGTACCGCCAGGTCGCTCGTGGCCTCGACCGCGCCGTCGACGCAGTGGTCTTCGCCGAGCGGCCCGCGGACTTTCAGGAACCCGCGCGCGACATCGCGTCGAGCTGGCCCGAGCTCACCGCGGCCGCCCGCACGCCGGGCCGGCCCCGCGCCGCCTACCGCTTCGCGCCCGACCGCACGCCGATGCTGAGCGTGGCGCTGGCGAGCGGCGAACGCCGGCTGCTGATCGTCGCCAACGCGCGCGACGTCACCCGCACCGTGCGGGCCGAACGCAGTCGGCTCGGCATCGTGCTGATCGCGGTGAGCGCGCTGTCGATCCTTCTCTCGCTGTTCCTCGCGCGCACCATCGTCCGGCCGCTGCGCCGACTGGCGGAGGCCGCGATCCGGGTCCGCCAGGGCCGGGCGCGCGAGGTCGTCGTGCCGCGCCTGCCGTCCCGCCGAGACGAGATCGGCATGCTCGCCCGCGCGCTGTCCGACATGACCGGCGCGTTGCGCGCGCGCATCGACGCGGGCGAGGCGTTCGCCGCCGATGTCGCGCACGAGCTCAAGAACCCGCTCGCCTCGCTCCGCTCCGCGCTCGACGGCCTGGAAACCATCACCGACCCGGGTCTGCGCCGCCAGCTCGCCGATGTGGCGCACGACGATGTGCGGCGGCTCGATCGGCTCATCTCGGACATCGCGGAGGCAAGCCGGGTCGATGCCGAACTGTCACGCACGCGTTTCGAGACGATCGACGTCGGCGGCCTGATAGAGCCGATCCTGGCCGGCCGGCGCGCCCGTGCCGGGGCGGGTGCGCCCGGCATCGCCTTCGCGCGTCCCCGTACCGGCGCGGCGCGGGTGCTCGGCGAACGCTCGCGCCTCGCCCGGGTGATCGAGAATCTGCTCGACAATGCCCTGTCCTTCTCGCCGCCCGGCGGCGTCGTGCGCATCGGCGCGACCTGCGACGGCGGCGACGTGGTGATCTGGATCGAGGACGACGGCCCCGGCGTGCCCGCCGACCAGCGCGAGGCGATCTTCCGCCGTTTCCACTCGGTGCGCCCCGAAGGCGATGGTTTCGCGCGGCACAGCGGTCTCGGTCTCGCCATCGCGCGCAGCATCGTCGAGGCGCACGACGGGCGCATCCGGGCGCGCGACCGGGACGATGCGGCGCGCGGCGCCTGTTTCGAAATCCGCCTGCCGGCCGCGCCCGCGGCATGAGGTCGAGCGTCCAGGGAACCGCCATCGCGATCGATGGACGCGGCGTGCTGCTCACCGGCGCGCCGGGTTGCGGCAAGTCCGACCTGGCACTGCGCCTGATCGGACGGGGCGCTGGCCTGATCGCCGACGACCTGGTCGAGGTCGCCGTTGCCGGCCATCGCCTCCGGCTCGCCTCCCCCGCGGCTTGCCCGCGGCTGCACGTCGCCCATATCGGCATGGTCGAGGTCGCGACCGTCGCCGCCGCTCCGCTCGCGCTGGTCGTCGCGCTCCGCCCGTGCCCCGGCCGCGGCGCCGACGTCGGCGCGACCGAGCTGCTGCCCGGCTGGCTGGCCCCGCGGGTCCGGCTCGCGCCGTTCGAGGGCTCCGCGCCCGACAAGCTGCTGCTGGCACTTGCGCGCTGGGGCCACTAGATGCGGGATATGGAGCAGCCGTCCCCTTCCCCGCCCCAGCCAGCCCCGCCCCATCCATCCCCGCGTCAGTCGATCCTTCTCGTCACCGGCCTGTCCGGCGCGGGCATGTCGACCGCGCTGCGCGCCCTCCAGGACCTGGGCTGGGAAGTGGTCGACAACCTGCCCATCGGCCTGCTCGGCCCGCTGCTGGCGACGCCGCCCGCGGGTACCGTCGCAGAGGGCGAGCGCCCGGTGGCGTTGGGCATCGACAGCCGCACGCGCGGCTTTTCCGCCGACGCGATCGTGCGGTCCATCAAGCGCCGGCGCGAGAATCCGGCGCTCGACATCACCACCCTGTTTCTCGACTGTTCGGGCGCGGAACTCGACCGGCGCTACTCCGAGACGCGGCGCCGCCATCCGCTGGCCCAGGACCGCCCCGCGGCCGACGGCATCGCGCGCGAACGCGAGATGCTGGAGCCCTTGCGCCGCTGGGCCGACCATATCGTCGACACCACAGACTACAGCAGCAATGAGCTCAGCCAGGAGATCCGCCGCCGCTTCGCGCTGGGCGATCGATCGGGTCCCACGGTCAACGTGATGAGCTTCGGCTTTTCCCGCGGCCTGCCGCGCAACGCCGATCTGGTGTTCGACATGCGTTTCCTGCGCAACCCGCACTGGGTGGAGGAGCTGCGACCCGGCACCGGCCTGGATGCCGATGTCGCCGCCTATATCCGCGGCGATCCCGCCTATGACGCCGCGCTGGGGCAGATCGAGGGGCTGCTCGACACATTGATCCCGCGCTACCAGGCGGAGGGCAAGAGCTATGTCACCGTGGCCATCGGCTGCACCGGCGGCCGGCACCGCAGCGTGCACGTGGCCGAACGCATCGGCGCGCATCTGACCGCCGCGGGCCATAGCCCGAACGTCATCCACCGCAACCTCTCGAGCCTGCCGCAAGAGTCGCTTGAGGGACGGCGACCTTCGGCCTAAGGCCGCCGTTCCCATGCCCACCACCCCCGCTCCCAGCATCGGCCTCGTCCTCGTCACCCACGGCAATCTGGCCCGCGAGTTCCAAACCGCGATGGAGCATGTCGTCGGGCCGCAGCGCGCCATCGCCACCGTCTGCATCGGTCCCAACGACGATATGGAGGCGCGCCGTGCCGAAATCGCCGCCGCCATCGCCGGCGTGCGCGGCCCCGGCGGGGTCATCCTGCTGACCGACCTGTTCGGCGGCACGCCGTCCAACCTGGCGATATCGCTGATGGAACCCGGTTCGGTCGAGGTGATCGCCGGCATCAACCTGCCCATGCTGATCCGTCTGGAAAAGGCCCGCCGCGAGCTGGGCGTGCGCGAAGCGGTGCAGGCCGCCAAGGAGGCGGGGCGGCGTTATATCTCCGTCGCGTCGGAGCTTCTGGGAGTGACCGCGTGAGCGGTGGCGAAGACGCGGTCAGCGAGACGGTCGTCATCTCCAACCAGCGCGGCCTGCACGCGCGGGCCAGCGCGAAATTCGTCAACCACGTCGCCGCGCTCCCGCCGGGCGTTCGCGTGGAGGTCGAGAAGGATGGCAACAGCGCGGGCGGCCTGTCGATCATGGGGTTGATGATGCTCGGCGCGGCACGCGGCGACAGCATCACCATCCGCGCCTCGGGCGACGGCGCGGACCATGCGCTGCGCAAGCTCGTCGGCCTCGTCAAAGACAGTTTCGGCGAAGACTAGGTGGAGCGGAACGCGCGCGGCCATCGCCTGATCGAGAGCAGCGCCAACCCGGTCGTCAAGCGCGCGCGCGCCTTGCGCGACAAGAAGGGCCGCCGCGCCGAGGGCAGCTTCCTTGCCGAAGGCCTGCGCATCCTGACCGAGGCGCGCGAGGCGGGCGTGCTGCCCGAACAGCTGTTCTACGCCGCCGATCGCGAGGCCCATCCGCTGGCGGACGCGTTGTTCGACGCCACTCTGCGCGGTGGCGGAGAGGTGATCGCGACCAGTGCGGCGGTGCTCGCGAAACTGTCGGGCAAGAGCAATCCGCAGACCGTCATCGGCGTCTACCCCGACCGCCTGACCCCGCTCGCCGCGCTGGACCGCCACGCCGCGCCGCTCTGGCTCGCCGTGCAGGCGATGCGCGATCCCGGCAACCTCGGCACCATCTTGCGCACCGGCGACGCGGTCGGCGCGGGCGGCGTCATTCTCCTCGACGAATGCGTCGATCCCTTTTCGGTCGAATGCGTGCGCGCGAGCATGGGCGCATTGTTCACCCAGGCCATCGTCGCCTGCCCCTGGGCCGAATTCGTCGAATGGCTGCGCGCCGGCGCCGGCACGCTGGTCGGCACCAGCCTTGCGCCCCGCGCGGTCGACTATCGCGCGCCCGGCTATCCCGCTCCCACCTTCATCCTGACCGGCAACGAGGCGCGCGGGCTGCCGCCTGCGTATGAGAGCGAATGCGACCAGCTCGTGCGCATGCCGATGCGGGGCAAGGCGGACAGCCTGAACGCCGCCGTCGCCACTGCGGTGATGGCCTATCATGTCCTCGACAAGCAGGAGGGCGGCGCGCGGTCGGAGCGCGCATAGCGGCATTTTCCTACAGAGCCCGGCCCGCGTATAGGCGAATCATGTCCACGCTCCTCCGCCGGTGCATCACCGCCCTCGCCTGCGCGGCGACGTTGCCCTCCTGTGCCGCATCGACGGCCGGCCCCTCGCCCACGCCAAGCACGACGAGCGACGCCTATTTTGCGCTCGGTACCGAACCGTTCTGGTCGGTCGAGATCACGGCCGATACGATCCGCTACAACGATGCCGAGAACCGCGCCGTGGCCGTGCGGCACGCCGGCGCCAGGCCCAGCTTCAACGGCAGCCGTTACGTCACGCCGCGCATCACCGTCGACATCACCATGACCCGCTGCAGCGACGGCATGAGCGACCGCATCTACGCCGACACCGTCAGCGTGACGCTGGACGGGCGGGCGCTAAGCGGGTGCGGCGGCGCGATCCTGTCCGGCCCGCCGCGCCCGTAGGATCATTCCGCCGCCGCCTCGCTCGACGAGGTGAGCGATGCGAGCTTGGTTTGCTGGCGGATCGCGGTATCGATCACCGGCGGCGCTTCGATGGATTTGCCCGCGGTGTCGATGTCCAGCGCCTCGAACCGGCGCGCCTGCGTGAGCACCTGCGATTCCAGGCTGCCGACGAAACCGTTGTAGGCGCCCACGGCCAGGTCGAGGTTGCGGCCAAGCTTGCCGACATGGCCGCCCATCACCGCCATGCGCGCATACAGGTCCTTGCCCAGCAGCGCGATCTCGCGCGCCTGGTCGGCCATGCGCTCCTGCCGCCATACCGCCGCGACCGTCCGCGCGATGGCGATGAGGTTGGTCGGCGTCGCCAGCAGCACGCGCTTTTCGAACGCGAAGTCCCACAGGCTGGCATCGGTTTCCAGCGCCGCGGCCAGGAAATGCTCGCCGGGAATGAACAGGATCACATATTCGGGCGCGGTCTCGAACTGCGTCCAATAGGCTTTCGCGCCCAGTCCGTTGATATGCGCCTTCAGGCTGGCGGCGTGCGCGATCAGGCCGGACAGGCGCGCCGCCTCGTCCTCGGCGTTGAACGCGTCCTGATAGGCGTTGAGCGACACCTTGGCATCGATCACCAGGCTCTGCCCGCCCGGCACGCGCACGATCACGTCGGGACGCAGCCGCCCGCCATCCTCCAGTCCGACGCTCACCTCGGTCTGGAAATCGGCATATTCGGACAGGCCGCAGTTCTCGAGCACGTTGCGCAGCTGCTGTTCCCCCCAGCGGCCGCGCGCCTTGGGCGCGTTGCGCAGGCTGTTCGACAGCCGCGCCGCCTCGGCCTTCACGCCCTCGTTCGACACACGCAGCGATTCCAGCACGCCGGCGAGATTGCCGAACGCCGCGCTGCGCTCGCGCTCCACCTTGTCGACCGCCGCCTCATATTTGGTCAGCCGGTCGTGCACCGGTGCCAGCAGTTCGGCGATTCGCGCGCCCGCCGCGCTTTCGCTGGCCTTGAACTGCGATCCGGCGCGCTCGAGAAACTGGGTCTGCGCGCGCTCCAGCAGCCGCGCTCCCACTTCCTGGAACTGCGCCGACAGCGCATCGCGCGCCTCGTTGAGCGCGCGCACCTGCGCCTCGTGCGCCCGCGCATCCGCCTCGCGCGTCGCGCGCAGGCTGGCCAGCTCCAGCGCATGACGTTCGCGCTCGGCGCTCGCCGCGGCCAGATCGATCGCGGCGCGGTTGAAATTGTCGCGGTGCAGGTCGCGCTCCGCCGCGAAACCGTCGCGCTCGGCCCTGATCGCGGCGACACCCCGCCCGCCGAGCAGCCAGCCCACGCCAGCGCCGACGGCCAGCGCCAGCAGAACGAACAGCACCACCGAACCCGTCAACATCGCTCCCCTTCGCGCACCCCATCGGCGCGGCGCGGAACATAGCTCGAACGATGTCCGGCGCAAGCCCGCTCGGGCGGCGTGCGCGCGGTCAGCGGCGAACCGCGCCCTTCAGCCGGGAAAGCGCATGCGGATCGTTGATCCGGCGATAGACGGCCTCGACCAGGCTGAACATGCCGAACATCGCGAGACCGAGCGCGACCAGGATGAACAGGTCGCCCGGCAGACTCTCGAGCGCCTGCGCGATCCCGCCGGCCGCGGCCGCATTTTCCGACTGCCAGACGCGATAGAGGAAATAGCCGATCAGCAGGAAGGTCACGCCCCGCGCCGAGTAGCCGGCGCGTCCGATCCATTTGACCCAGCTGCGCTGCGCGACCTGAGGGTCGAGATGCTTCAGGAAGCCGAGCCGCATCGCCTTGGCGAACTGGTACAGGCCGGTGCCCGCGATGGCGATCGCCCCGATCAGCACCAGCGTCGGTCCGCCGGGCAGGTCGAGCGCGGTCGCCGCGCCGCTGTCCGCCGCCGCGCCGCCCGACGCGCCCCCATCGCCGCCCAACGCCAGCCGCGCAGCGTAGAGCGCCAGCGCCAGATGCACGAGCCCGCTGACCGCGCCGCCGATGCGCACGACCATGCCCTTGCCGTCGCTGCCATGGTTTTCGCTATCGACCACGGCCTCGATCAGTCGCCAGATGCCATAGGCGGCAAAGCCCAGCGCCATCGCCGCCACGACCAGCCCGCCGGCCGATGATCGCAGCCAGTCGAGCGCTTCCTGCCCGTCCGCGCTCGTACCGGTGCGCAGCGCGATCCAGCCGATCAGCCCATACATGATGCCCCGCGCGGCAAAGCCGAGCCGGGTCAGCGTTTCCAGTGTCGCGATATTCGGCATGCCATCTCCCTGCTACGGGAGAGAACGTTACGCTTGCCCGATAGGTTGCGTCAGGCCGCCCGGCGCAGTTTCGCCAGTTTCTTGATCATCATGTCGCGCTTCAGTTTCGACAGGTGATCGATGAACAATATGCCCTCGAGATGATCATGCTCGTGCTGGATGCACGTCGCCATCAGCCCGCTCATCCGCTCGCGGTGGTGCGCGCCGTCCACATCCTGCCATTCGACCGTCAGCTCCGCCGGGCGCGTAACGTCGGCATATTGTTCGGGCACCGACAGGCAGCCTTCGGAATAGACGCTATGCTCCTCCGAAAAATCCGAGAATACGGGATTGATGAAGGTGCGCGGAGCGCGGATCATCCGCTTGCCCTCCTCGTCCTCGGGGTCGAGCTCCTGCAGGTCGATGACCAGGATGCGCTGCGGGACGCCGACCTGGATCGCGGCGAGACCGATGCCCGGCGCATCGTACATGGTCTCGAACATGTCGGCGACCAGCGTCTTCAGCGCGTCGTCGAACCGCTCGACCGGCTTGGAGATCGCGCGCAGCCGCGGGTCGGGAGTCTCGATGATGGGGAGGATGGCCATGGCGCCGAAATATGGCGCGCGGGCTACAGGGTCAAGGCGATGCCGACGCCGGCGGCTCAGGAAACCGGCCGCCGCGCGCGCAATGCCTGCGCCAGCGTGCCCTCGTCGAGATAGTCGAGTTCGCCGCCAACGGGCAGGCCGTGGGCGAGCTGGGTCAGCCGGATGGGCAGCGTTTCGAGCCGGTCGGTGATGTAGTGCGCGGTGGTCTGGCCCTCCAGCGTCGCGTTCATCGCCAGCACCACCTCGTCGATCCCGCCGGCGGCGACGCGGCGCACCAGCGGCTCGATGGTCAGATCGTCGGGCGTCACCCCGTCGAGTGCGGACAATCGCCCGCCCAGCACATGATAGCGCCCGGGGAACAGGCGCGAACGATCGAGCGCCCACAGGTCCGCGACCTCCTCGACCACGCACAGGCTGCGCGGGTCGCGGCGCGGATCGGTGCAGATGGCGCACGGGTCCGACGTATCGACGTTGCCGCAGGTGGCGCAGGTGATCAGCGTCTGGTGCACGCGGGTCATGGCAGCGAGCAACGGCGCCATCGCCGTCTCGCGCCGTTTGATGAGGTGCAGGACCGCGCGCCGCGCGCTGCGCGGGCCGAGGCCGGGCAGGCGCGCAAGCTGCTGAACGAGCGCTTCGATATCCGCCGACGCCATGGCGACCAGATAGGGTTTCGGGCACGGTTGCGCAACGTCGCCGCCCTCCCCTAAGGCGGCGCGCATGCGCATCGTCTTCATGGGAACCCCCGCCTTCGCGGTGCCGACACTGGACGCGATCGTCGCGGCGGGGCACGACGTGCCTTGCGTCTACACGCAGCCGCCACGCCCCGCCAACCGCGGCAAGCGCGACACGCCGTCACCGGTTCAGCTACGCGCGCAGGCACTCGGTCTGCCCGTCCGCACGCCCGCGCGGCTGCGCGACGCGGAGGCACAGCGCGAATTCGCCGCGCTCGACGCCGATATTGCGGTCGTCGCGGCCTATGGCCTGCTGCTGCCGCAACCCATCCTCGACGCGCCCCGGCGCGGCTGCCTGAACGTCCACGGCTCGCTGCTGCCGCGCTGGCGCGGCGCGGCGCCGGTCCAGCGCGCGATCCTCGCCGGGGACCACGAGACGGGCGTGGGTATAATGCAGATGGAGGCCGGCCTCGACACCGGGCCGGTGCGGCTCGAAGCGCGCACGCCGATCGGTCGCAAGACGGCGGGAGAGCTGACCGACGAGCTTGCGCGGCTCGGCGCCGACCTGATGGCGCGCGTGCTCGCCGAACCGGACGCGCATCCGCCGGTGCCGCAGCGCCAGGAGGGCGTCACCCACGCGCCCAAGATCGCGAAGGACGAGGCGCGCATCGACTGGATGCTGTCCGCGGTCCAGGTCGAGCGCATGGTTCGCGCCTTCGCGCCCGCGCCCGGCGCCTGGTTCGAATATGGCGGTGAAAGGCTGAAACTGCTCGCCGCGGACGTCCTGCCGCCTGCGGATGCGCCGCCGGCCGGACCTGGGACGGTGCTCGACGAAAGGCTGGCCATCGCCTGCAACCCCGGCGCGATCCGCGCCACGATCGTCCAGCGGGCCGGGCGCGGCCCGATGCCGGCGGCGGACCTTCTGCGCGGCTTCGCGATCCCGGCGAGCACCCGCCTCGGCTGATGCCGCGGTACCGCCTGACGCTCGAATGGGACGGTCGCCCGTTCATGGGCTGGCAACGCCAGGCGCACGGGCCCAGCGTGCAGGAGGCGCTGGAGCGCGCGCTGCAGCGGATCACGGGCGAGGCCGCCGTGGCGTTCGTGTGCGGGCGCACCGATGCCGGCGTCCACGCGCTGGCGATGCCGGTGCATATCGACCTGGCGAAAGACTGGCCGCCCTTCCGCCTGATGGAGGCGATCAACGCCGTCGTCCTGCCGCACCCCGTCGCGGTTATCGCGTGCGATACCGTGGGCGTCAGTTGGCACGCGCGCCACAGCTGCGTCGGGCGGAGCTACGACTATGTCATTCTCAACCGCCGTGCGCCGCTGACCGTCGATCGGGGACTCGCCTGGCGCGTGCCGCAGCCGCTCGACGCCGGCGCGATGCACGCCGCCGCACAGCGCTTGGTCGGCCTGCACGACTTCACCACTTTCCGTTCGGTGCAATGCCAGTCCGCCAGCCCGGTGAAGACCCTCGACCGGCTCGACGTCAGCCGCGACGGGGATCGCATCACCATCCGCGCCGAGGCCCGTTCCTTCCTGCATCATCAGGTGCGTTCGATGGTCGGCTGTCTCGCCATGGTCGGTCGAGGCCAGTGGACCGCGGACGATCTCGCTGCAGCGTTGCAGGCCCGCGACCGCCAGGCGCTGGGCTACAACGCCCCGCCCGACGGCCTCTATTTCATCGGCGCGCGCTACTAGAGGCCGAACACCCGCTGCAGGCTCTTCTCGAGCATGAAGAACTGCCAGATCTGCCGCCCATGGTCCGCGCGTCCTGCCTGGTGCGCCTCGACCAGGCGCGCGACCGCCGCCATGTCGAACCAGCCGGTCGCCGCCAGCGTGGGGCTCGCCGCCAGCCCGCGCGCCTGCGCGGCCAGCGGCCCCCTGAACCAGCGGCTGATCGGCGTCACGAATCCCATCTTGGGCCGGTAGAGGATATCGCGCGGCAGCGTACGCTCGAGGCTCTTCTTCATCAGCCATTTGCCCGTCTGCCCACGCACCCGCATGTCGGCCGGCAACGTCGCGGCGAACTCGACCAGATGATGGTCGAGCAGCGGCTCGCGCGCCTCCAGCCCCACCGCCATGCTCATGCGGTCGACCTTGGTCAGTATGTCGCCGGGCAGCGCGATCATCATGTCGGCATATTGCGCGCGGTCGAGCGGCTCGGCGGCCGGCGCGTCCCGCATCGTCCGCCACCAGCGTTCCTCGGCCTGATAGCCGGTCAGCGCGCGCCGCGTCGCTTCGGTATAGAGCGAGGCGCGAAGCGCGGGATCGCTCACCCCGATCCCCAGCGCATAAGCCTCTTCGCCCGACCGCGCGAGCCCGGCCAGCGTCGCTTTCGCGCGAAAGGGTCTCGGCGCCCACGCCATCGCCGGCCATGCCCGGCTCAGCGGCCCCAGCAGCCCGCGCCGCAGCCCTGCGGGCAGGAGCCGGCGCAGCCGTTCCTCCTGATGCTGGAACACCAGCCGGCGATAGCCCGCGAACGCCTCGTCGGCGCCGTCGCCCGATAGCGCTACCGTCACCTCCTCGCGCGCGAGCTGGCTCACGCGATAGGTGGGCAGGGCGCTGGCATCGGCGAACGGCTCGTCGGTATGCGCGGCGACCAGATCGGCGAGCGCGAAGTCGTCCGAAGCGACGATGCGCATGCGATGGTCCGTGGCATAGCGGCGCGCGATCACGTCGGCATAGGTCGTCTCGTCGAGCAGCTGGTCGTCGAAGCCGATCGAACAGCTGTTGACCGCGGCCGACGACGCTTCGGCCATCAGCGCGACGACGGCGCTGCTGTCGACCCCGCCCGACAGGAACGCCCCCAGCGGCACGTCGGCGACCATGCGGCTGCGCACCGCGGCGCGCAGCAGCGCGAACAGATGCTCCTCCGCCTCGCGCTCTCCCACCGCGATCCGCCGCGAGAAGTCGAGCGTCCACCAGCGCTGCGGCGCGGCGTCCGGACGGTCCCGGGTCAGGTGCAGATAATGGCCCGCAGCCAGCTTCTCGACACCGTCGACGATGCAGCTGTCGTCGGGAACATAGCCGAACGCCATATAGTCGTCGACCGCGCTCAGCCGCGCGCGCACGCGCAGCGCGGGGAGCGTCAGCAGTCCCTTGAGCTCGCTGGCGAAGGCGACGCTGCCGTCGGGAAGCCGCACATGGTGCAGCGGCTTCACCCCCAGCCGGTCGCGCGCGAGGAACAGGCTGCCGTCCGCGGCATCGTGGATGGCAAAGGCGAACATGCCGTCCAGCCGCGCAAGGCAATCCGGCCCCCACTGCGCGAAGGCCGCCAGGATCACCTCGACATCGCCCTCGGTGCGGAACCGATGGCCGAGCGCGGTCAGCTCGCGCCGCAACTCGCGATAGTTGTAGATCTCGCCATTATAGGTGATCGTCAGCCGTCCATCGGCGCTGTGCATCGGCTGCGGCGACCCGGCGAGGTCGATGATGGCAAGGCGCAGGTGCCCGAACACTACGCCCGGTGCGCTCCACAGCCCCTCGCCGTCCGGCCCGCGATGGCGCATGGGGCCGAGCATCGCCGCGACGCGCTCCTCGTTCAACGGGCGCGGCTGCGGATGGTAGAGGCCGGCTATGCCGCACATGGCCCGCTGCCCTCGCGGCTCATGGGTTCCCCGTCAAGCGACGCGCCAGCGCCTCGACCCCGCCGCCCGCATCGACCAGCCGCGCAATCCGCTCCCGGCCACTGACGTCCGCGATCGCCGGCGCCGACAGCAGCAGCGCGTAGGCGCGCTGGTCGCCGCCGCCCAGCCGCGCGACGAGGGTGCGCCATTTGACCGCCCGCGCGTCGCTCGTCACGCGGCCGCCGACGACATAGACGCTCAGCACATCGCGAACCGCGTCGGCATCCGCGATGCGGTCGACCCGTGCCGCGCCGATCGCAGCCAGCCCCCGCCCCCATTTCCAGCTGCTGTCGGGATCGACCGCGCCCTGGCCGAACCCGACGATCTCGCGCCCCTCACCCTGGCGCGCATAGCCGACCAGCGTCAGCGTCACCGGCGCGCCGCGACCGTCGGACAGGACGGCATCGATACGCCGGTCGGCGCCGTCGAACCGCGCGCGCCATGGTGCCGCGGCGTCGCGCTCAACGAGGCGCCACCCGTCGATCGCGGGCACCGCGATGGACGCCAGCGGCGCTGCGTGCGATGCCGCCTGTACCCAGGCCAGAGGAGCCGCCGCCAGCGCCAATGCCAGCAACGCCGCCGGTGCGAGCGGGAGGCTTCGCTGCGCGGCGGGCCGTTGATACGGAACCGGCACCCCATCCCCTTCGATCGGATCGCGATCGAACCAGGGGGACGCCGCCCAGCCGATCAGCGCCATGACGGCGGCGAAGAACAGCCAGCCGTAGGTCAGATGATCCGCGCCGACCGCCAAATCGGTGCCCCATCGCTCCGCCATCCAGATCGTGCCATAGGCGCGCACGCCGTTGGCGAGCACCGGTACGGTGAGCGCGAACAGGATGAACAGCGCACGCCGTCGCCACCCGCGAAACAGCAGATGCGCCGCCAGCACCGACAGCGCCGCCATCGCGACCAGGAATTTCACCCCCGAACAGGCCTCCGCCACCGCGAAATGGCCGCCCGGCGTGGTGATGAAAATGCCGTCGAGCGATGCGGGGATACCGCTCAGACGCAGGAGCAGCATCGCCATGTCGGCGGTAATCAGCTGCATCGGCGCGATGAGCTCCTCGCCGAACGGAATCAGGAACAGCGCATAGAACAGCGGGAAGGCCAGCGCGCGGGCCGATTGGAACCCCAGCAGCGTCGGCACCAGCCCCTGCAGCATCAGGACCAGGCCGGCGTGCCGGAACAGCGCGACACTGGCCGCTTCGCCCAGCAACCAGGCGATGGCGCCGGCGCCGACCCATAGCAGGCCGGGCCACCAGGCGCGTGGTGCAATCGCCGTCACCGCCGCCCGCCGCGTCCACACCAGCCAGCCGATGATCGGCGGGATCAGCCAGCAATGCGCGAAGGTCGAACTGTTCCACTGCGCCATCAGATGCAACGCGTCGCGATGGAACAGCGCGAGCACGGCCAGCGCCGCCACGAGCAGCGCGATCAGGTGGCGGCGCATCAGGGCGTTCCGCCGACGATGCTCGCCAGCGGCGCCAGGGTCGCCTCCCAACTATAGCGTTCGACCATGCGCATGCGGCCCCTGCGCCCCATCGCGTCGCCGCGCGCGGGATCGCGCATCAACTCCGCGACCGCCTCGGCGGTCGCCGTCGCTGTGCGGGCGACGGTCAGATGGACGCCATCCTGGGCGTCGATCCCCTGCGCAGCGCCCGGCGAGGCCACCACGGGCCGCGCCATCGCCATCGCCTCCAAAAGCTTGTTCTGGACGCCGCGCGCGACCTTGAGCGGTGCGACCACAGCCGACGCGGCGGCGATCCAGGGCCGGGTATCGGGCACCGACCCGGTCACGATCACCCCGGGCAGCGCCGCCAGTGCGCGCACCTGCGCCGTGGCATCGCGCCCCACGATGGCGAAGCGCGCGTCGGGCACCGCCGCGCGCAGGATCGGCATCACCTCGCAGGCGAAGCAGGCGACCGCCTCGATGTTCGGACGGTAATCCATCTGGCCGGTAAAGACGGCCAACGGCCCGGCGCCCCGCTCGCCCGCGCTCAGCGGGGCCCAGTCCCCATCCGGGGAGAATCGATCGAGGTCGATGCCGTTTTCAAGCGTCATGACGCGCCCCGCATGGCCGGACCATCGCGCGCGAAACAGCGCCGCTTCCGCCTCGCTGACGAACAGGCTGCGCCGCGCGCGCTGCGCGACCGTCGCCTCATACGCCTTGAGCAAACGGCCTTCGCGCGCGTGCACCCAGCGCATGAGCCCCCAGCGATCCTCGGCCGCATAGGCCTCGAACTTGGCGCTATCGACATCGACGAAGTCCATCGTCATCGGGATGGCGCAATCGACGGGCACATAAGGCGCCATCTGGCTCGAAAAGACGACGATATGGCCGATCGTCCCGCCATCGATCAGCGCCTTTACATGTCGAGCCAGCCCCGCGTCATGGAACGACTGCACCGATGCCGGCAGCCGCATGGCCAATGCCGTGGCCATCGCCCGCGCCCGCCCGAGTCCGCGCCCGCGCACCGCGATGGTGCAGCTTGCCGCCAGCGGTGCAAGCTTGGCGTGCGCCACCTCGGCATCCGCGGCACTGTCCGCCAGCGCCGCGACATGCACCGGCGCGATGGCGCGCAAGGTTCGGAACAGATGCCACGAACGGATGCGGTCGCCGCGGTCGGGTGGCCATGGCGCGCGGTGCACCAGGAACAATATGTCGCGGCCCACCTGCCTATCCCAGCTGGCGCGAGATCAGCGGCCCCAGTCGATTGGCGAGCCACAGCGGCAGGTGCCGCCAGCCATCGACCATCAGGCGGTATCGGGCGCTGGTCGGGTTGGTATCGCGAGCCGGCCCGCCGTCCACCGTCCAGCGCGCATAGGTGAGCGGGACAGGTTCGAAACCCCAGTTCTTCTTGTACGCCGCCGGTCCCGATCCCGCTTTGGACCGACCGAAGTCGAAGATCCGCATGCCGCGCTGCCGGGCATGGTCCATCAGCGCGAAATACATCGCCTCATTGGCGCGCAGAACCCGCGCCGCGCGCGTGCCTCCGCCCCAATAGGGCATGACCCTGCCCTGCCAGTAGAGGCTGAGCACGCTCGCGACCGGTCGGCCGCCGTGGCGCACCGTCAATATGTCGGCGTCGTCGCCGAACGCGTCGAGCACGCAATCGAACAGCGCGCGCGGGAACACCGGCGTGCCGAGATTGCGGACGCTCGTGGCGTAGACGCCGAAATGCGCGTCGCGATCCTTCGCGGCCCGGCCGATATGGATGGTAAGGTCGGTCGCGAGCGCCTTGCGCACCTCCGCGCGATGCTTGCGCGGGATGGCGGCCAGTTCGGCCTCGCGGTTTTCCGCCAATGGCCGCGCATAGCCCAGATATGTCGCTTCATCGCGGCGCCAGCGCGACGGCAGGGCTCCGCCGCGCAGTTCGATGCTGCCTAGCCGGAGGTTCCGCGCAAGCTCGATCGCCGCATCGGCCAGCGCCTGCTCGGCCTGCGTGCCGGTCGCCAATATGCCGCCGTCGACGGCGAAACCCGCCGAAACCAGCGCGCTGCCGAACAGGCGCGAGCGCATGTGATGCAGCGGCAGTACGCCGACCAGTGCCCCGCCCGCATCGCGCGCGCACAGCAGGTGCCAGCGGTGCCCCGTCGCACGCTCGATCGCCCGGCCCCATGCGGCGGTATGGAACGGCGTCGAACCCGGGGCGGTGCGCAGGAATTGCGCCAATTCCCCGTCGCCCGCGCCGTCCGTGACGCGGATCGCCCCGATGCGCACGGGCGCGTTCACGCTGCCAGGGCGGTGGCGGACGGCACGGCCGGCCGGGCGACGAGCGCGTCGATCCTGCCCCAGCGGAACGCGCGCAGCAATCGCTCCAGCTTTGCCTCCATCGCGGACAGGCGCGTATAGTGGCGCAGCCTTGAACGGAGCGGCGCATCGGCGACGCGCGGCTGATCGGGGTCGATTTCCCACGGGTGGAAATAGGTGATGGCAGGATGTCCCGCCGCGTTGACCTGGCGCACGGCGAACGCCGACAGCGCATAGGGCAGCAGCCGAAAGAAGCCCCCGCCGCCCGCCGCGAAGCGCCGCCCGGCCACCTCGGCGGTGGTCACCGGCAGCTCGACGAGCGCGCTGTCCGATAGCGGCGACCAGGCGAACCGCGGGCTTCCGGGCCAGCCATAATGATCATGGCCAACCGGCGCGACCGACGATGAGTAGGTGTAGCCCGCATCGGCCAGCACCCGGTGCGCCCAGGGCGTGCGGGTGTCGATGGAAAAGCTGGGCGCGCGATAGCCCTGCACCTTCACGCCGCCCGTGTCCTCGAGAATGGCGCGCGTCCTGGCCAGATCGTCGGCGAACGCCCGCGCATCCATCAGGAACACGCGTTTGTGATCGTAGCCGTGGCTGGCAAGCTCGTGCCCCGCGTCGACGATCCGCCGGATGGTCGCGGGCATACGCTCCGCGATCCAGCCCAGGGTGAAGAACGTTCCCTTGACGCCCGCACGCTCGAACAGCGCCAGCACCCGCTCGCTGTTCGCTTCGAACCGGTATTCGAGCCGGTCCCAGTCTGCGCGGTCTATGCTGGTCTCGAACGCGCCGACCTGGAACCAGTCCTCGATGTCGACGGACAGGCCGTTGACGACCGGGGCGATGGGGGCCGGCATCGCGGCGGGCACGGTGGCGACTAGGCCGCGCGGCCGGCGATCGGCTGCACCGCGCGCTCGTCCTCGACCCAGTCGATCAGCAGGCCGAGCATGCGCCGGATGGCGGCGTCCTGCTCGTCGCACCGCGCCTCCAGCGCAGCGAGCCGCTGCCGCATCGCCGAGACCTCGGCATCGTCGGCGCGGGGCTCCGGGTCCGACGCCGGCGCGGCGACGATATGCGGATGCGAGACCGCAGCGGCCGCCGCCGCCGGTGGAACGGCGGAGGTTTGCGGAGCGTCGACGGTGACCGCCATGGGCTTGGGCTGGGGCTCCGGCTCGGGCGCGCGCACAGCCGGTTGCGGCGCTTCGAGGGATTCGGATGGCGACAGCCCCATATCTGCGACGACCGCTTCCACGTCCTCCCCGTCCAGTTCATGCATCTCCTCGACCGCGCCGTGCAGCAGCAGCCGGCTGGCGATGGTGTTGACGCGGCGGGGAATGCCGTTCGACGCGTGCCACAGCGCGTCGTACACCGATGGCGCGAAGACCGGGTCCTCCTTCCATCCGACGAGGGTCAGGCGATGGATGAGATAGGGCTCGACCTCCTCGGGCAGCATCGCCTCGAGGTGATGCGTCGCGATCACCCGCTGGCGCAACTGCTCGAGTTGCGGCGACGCCAGCGTTTCGCGAAACTCGGGCTGGCCGAGCAGGAAGATTTGCAGCAGCGCCGTCTCCCCCAGCTGGAAATTCGACAGCATGCGCAGCTCTTCGAGCGCGCTGACGGCCAGGTTCTGCGCCTCGTCGACGATCAGCAGCACGCGCCGCCCCGCCCGCGCCTCCTCGTGCAGGAACGTCTCTATCGCCGACAGCGCATCGGATTTCGCCGGGCTCGCGATGCCGATGCCGAACGCGTCGCACACCAGCCGCAACAGATCGGCGTCGGCGATCTGCGTGGAGACGAGCCGCGCCGCGGTCAGCCGCGACGGATCGATCGACTGCATGACGTGGCCGACCAGCGTCGTCTTGCCCGAACCGACCTCGCCGGTGATGACGATGAAGCCCTCCCCCTGCGCCAGGCCGTAGCCGAGATAGGACATGGCCGTGCGGTGCGTCGCGCTTTCGAACCAAAAACGCGGATCGGGCGTCAGCTGGAACGGGCGCGCGGAAAAGCCGTAATATTGGTCGTACATGGCGGCACTTTATCCCCTGTCGCCACCGATGGCGACACAGCAAAGACTAACGGAACGAATAGCGAAGCCCGAGCAGCGCGGAGGCAAATGTCTGCGCCTCGAACCCTTCCTGGTCGATCAGATTGAGCGAGACGGCGGCATTACCCGTCAGGCGCCGTGCGAACAGGTGGCTCACGGCGGCGGATGCTCCGCTCGAATAGGCATCGGTGCCCAGCGCGCTGTCGAAATAGGTCGCATAGACGCTGCTGCCGAAACTGGTTCGGTCGGACAGGGCGCGCGATGCCGACAGATAGGCGTACCAGCTTTCGTCCGCCGTCCCGTCGAGCGCCGCGAGACCCGGGATTCCGTCCAGCACATAGCTGCGCCGGTCGTATCCGATCGCGGCGCCCAGCGTCCACGGGCGCAGGCGGCTGGAAACGGAGAACACCGCG
>CBDUBN010000029.1:0-21862 GCA_965365395.1 uncultured Sphingomonas sp. | reverse complement strand
CCGGGAGATAGGAAGCCTGTCGTCGCAATCGCGGCCGGTGCCGTCGTGCTGCCGCCTTGGGGGGCGGCGGATAGGTCTTGCCGGAGATGGCGCAGCAGCCGACCGTCGCGTTGAGCTGGCGAGGGTGCGTGAGCAAGCCGGTTGCCCGGTTGTCACGGTGAGGCGGCGACGCGTCCGGCGTACGATGGTGCTCAGGAAATGCCGCCCTCTCGAGCAGGCAGCACGGCCGGCACCGGCCACGCACTCCTCCCGCTTGTCAGCACGGTTGGAATGTGAGGCAGCATATAGCCTATATGGTTCGTGATGTCAAGCGACAGAGGTTCGAGCAGCGGTGCGTGGGCACGTAGGGGGAAAGTCCGGGGTAACGGGTTAGCTGACCCCGGCTTTCGCCGGGGCACAGGCGTCAAAAATTGATCGTGCCGGTCACGAACAGCTGCCGGGGGTTGCCGTAGAAGGCGGTCAGCGTGCCTTCGCGGCCGAGGCTCGCGACGGGCAGGCCGTTTGCGCCGATGACGGGGACACCAGTGGTCGCGTTGCCGGCGATGAAGCTGTAGCCGGACGTCTTATACTCCCGATCGGTCAGGTTCCTGCCATAGAGGCCGATGCTCCAGCGATCGTCGGGCGCGGTGTAGACGATGCTGGCGTCGAGCAGCGCATAGCCTTCCTGGTCGAGGAACGGGCTCGGCACCTCGAACTGGTTGGTGCTGCTGCGGTAGGACAGGGTCGTGCCAAGGGCGAGGCGGCCGGCGCCGGCGGGGGTCGTGTAGGCGAGCGTGCCGCTGGCGGTCCATTCGGGCGTGTTCTGCACCTGTCGGAAATCGGCGACGTCGGTCGGCACGCCGGCGACGTTGGTGATATATTCGTCGAATTGGGCGTCGATATAACCCACCGCGCCGAGCAGGCTCAGCCGGTCGCCCTCGGTCGCCAGGCCCTCGCCCAGGCGCGCGTTGAATTCCAGCTCCAAGCCCTTGAAGGTGGCGGCGCCGGCGTTGGAGGTGACGCCGCAGAAACTGGGCAGGCCGGCGACGGTGCAGGCGACCGAGCCCGGGATCTGCACGTCGGTATAGTCGGCATAGAAGCCCGCGACCGCGACATAGAGCGCGCCATCGAGCAGATTGCCCTTGTACCCGACCTCGTAGCTGTCGACGCTTTCGGGGCGGAAGGAGAGGAAGGTCGCGACCTCGCTCTGTTCGCGGATGCCGTTGCCGTTAAGGTCGGGCGCGTTGGTGCCGACGCCGCGCGGGTCGAAGCCGCCGCCCTTGAACCCCTGGCTGAAGCTGGCGTAGAAATTATGGTCGCCGGTCGGCTGGTACGACAGCGAGACCCGCGGCGTGAATTTACGGAAGCTGCGCGATCCCGTGAAATTCGTGCTGGCCGCGCCGAACGGCACGCCCGCGCCGCCGAAGAAAGGCGAACCGCCGCCGAGATAATTCTGCCGCAGGATCGTCGCCGTGCGTTCGTCCCAGGTGTAGCGGCCGCCGACCGACAGGTTGAGCCGGTCGGTGATCGCATAGGAAAAGTCGCCGAAGACCGCATAGGTTTCGGTGTCGACCGCGGCGTTGGTGAAGGCGGTGAGGCCGGCGAAGGTGGTGAACAGCCGCACGTCGAACAGCGTGTCGGCGCGCGCGTCGAGATAGTAGAAGCCGACCAGGCCCGAGAGCGGGCCGGCATCGACCAGCAATTGCACCTCTTGGCTGATCTGTTCGTTGAGATAGGCACCGGGCACATCGACATCGACCGCGGGCAGCGCGTCGAAATCGATCGGCGTGAAGCTGTCGTCACGGCGCCAGGCGCTGATCGAGCGCAGGGTGAGCGCGTCGCCGAGGTCGATGGTGACGTTGATCGCGCCGCCATAGGCCTCGATCCGCTGTTCGGGATCGATGAGGCCGCCACGCGTGTCGAATACGTCGTCGAGGACGGGCGCGCCCGAGAGCAGGCCGGGGATGAGCCGGGTCCCGCCGCGCGGATCGCTGTCGTCCCTGGTATAGTCGCCCGTGATGCGGATGAGCACGGGCGCGCCATAGCCGCCGAGCTCGACCGTGCCGCGCGCGGCCCAGATGTCCTTGTTGTAATTTTCGAGGCCGGTGGTGAGATTGTCACCGAAGCCGCCGCGCGACAGCCGTGCGAAGCTGCCGCCGACCCGCAGGATATCGCCGACCGGCGCGGAGACGGTGACGACCCCCTCCGCCTGGTCATAGGTGCCGTAGGTGCCGCGAACGCGCAGCGAGAAATCCTGTGGCAGCATGCGCGTCACATATTTGACCGCGCCGCCGATGGTGTTGCGGCCGTAGAGCGTGCCCTGCGGCCCGCGCAGCACCTCGATCCGCTCGACATCGTAGATGTCGAGCACCGCGGCCTGCGGGCGGTTGAGATAGACGTCGTCGAGATAGAGGCCCACGCCCTGCTCGAAGCCGGAGACCGGGTCCTGCTGGCCGATGCCGCGAATGAAGGCGCTGAGCGTGGAGTTGGAACCGCGCGACACCTCCAGCGTGGTGTTGGGCGTCAGATTGCCGATGTCGGTGATGTCGAGCGCGCCGCGCTGTTCCAGCAGTTCGCCCGAAAAGGCGCTGACCGCGATCGGCACGTCCAGCAGACTTTCCTCGCGCCGACGCGCCGTGACGACGAGATCGCCGCCGTCGTCCGCTTCGGTCGCGGCGAGCGGTGCATCCGGCATCCCCTGCGCGATGGCCGGCGTGGCGGCGAGCGCGGCGGCGGCGGCGGTGGTGGTCAGCGCGACGCGGCGCAGATTGCGGTGCATGCGGATCATATGCTCCTCCCCTATGGGGGCGCTGTTGCGCCATCCTCGCGACCGCTATAATGAAACCTGAACCAGGTTTCAACTTGGGATGTCGGGAGGCGCTGCGATGGACGGATGCGAAGCGAACGCGGACGGAGCGACCGGCAAGACACCGCGAACGGCGCGGGGACAGCGGACCTTACGCGCGCTGCTCGATGCGGCGGCCGCCGAGTTCGGCGAGCGCGGTTTCCACGAGGGATCGATCAGCGGGATCACCGGGCGCGCCGGCGTCGCACTCGGCACATTCTACACCTATTTCAGTTCCAAGGACGAGATCTATCGCGCGTTGGTGAGCGACATGTCGGGGCGGGTGCGCGATCATGTGGCGCCCGCGATCGCCGCCGCGCCCGACCCCTTGAGCGGCGAGCGTGCCGCGCTGGAGGCGTTTCTGCGTTTCGCGGCGGAGCATAAGGAACTGTACCGCATCATCGACGAATCGGAATTCGTCGATCCGGCGAGCTTTCGGCAGCATTATGAAACGACGGCGGAGCGTATCGCGGCGCGACTGGCGCGGGCGGCCGATGCCGGGCTGGTCCGCGCCGACGTCGGCGAGGTGCACGCCTGGGCGATCATGGGGATGAACGTATTCCTGGGGCTGCGCTTCGGCGTGTGGGGCGACGGCTGCGATCTGGGCAGGATCGCGGGCTTGGCCAACGATCTGATTGTCAACGGCATCGCGGCCGGGAGGGATGCGCGCTGACCCGCAAAAGGGATGGGCGCTGATCTCTTGCTTCCCGCTCCAGCAGCCAGGCCGCAGGGTCGGGTCGCGCAAGGTCAGCGCCCACTTCGCCGATGGCGACCAGTGCTCACGCGCCGGCCATTTCAGCGGTGGCTGGGGACGTACCGCGGGTGCTTGCGCCGCCCGGATCGCATCCTTCGCCTGGTCCGGCACCCTGGTCGACTCGCCAATCGCTTGCGCAACTGCTCCGTCGATCCGGCTCTCCGGTCCGGTTCGCTTCGGGTCCTTTCCCGCAATGCCGGTATCGCTACCGGTTCCTGCGCGGAACGGTTCCGTCGCTGTCGCTACGGTATCTCACCTGGGGTTCGTGCGCCGGCTGGTGAAGCTTTCGCCCCGTTTCGTCGTCGCTCTCGTCCGTGGCTCCGTCCGTCTCGATAGGGAGAAACTGTCACGCCGCCCCGGCTTTGCAAAGCGGCTTGGGGCCGACCTATCCACACGCCCTTCGCAAAGCTGTGGATAAGTCGGTGATCCCGATTAGCGCGCGGTCACCACGAGTTCGGTGCGGCGGTTCTCGGCGCGGCCACCGGCGGTCGCATTGGCCTCGACCGGCATGCTCTCGCCGCCGCTCGTGGTGGTGATGCGGTCCGCGGCGATACCGGCCTCGACCAGTTCGGCCTTGATCGCATCAGCGCGCGCCTTGCCGAGGTCGGCATTGGCAGCGGCGCTGCCGCGCGCGTCGGTGAAGCCGCGCAGTTCGACACGGGCGCTCTCATACTGGTTCAGCGTCGCGGCGATGCTGGCGATTTCGGCGGCATCCGCATCGCGCACCGCCGAACTGCCCGTATCGAAATTGAGCGTTTCGAAGGTGAAGGTGCGCGGCGCGGCTTCGGTGCCGGCCAGATAGGTGCCGAGGCCGGAGACGCCCGCGGTCTCGGTCGCGGCGACGGTGCCCGCGGCGCCGGTATCGGTCGTCGTCGCGGTGGTGGTCGTCGCGGTCGTCGTCAGATCCTCGCTGTCGTTCGCGTCGCAGCGGCTGAGCGCGAACAGGAGCGCGAGGATACCGGCGGCGAGCGCCAGCCAAGCCAGCCAGTTGGGCGACCGGTCGGTGTCGCGGTCGTGGTGCGTCGCCGCATGCGCGGCGCCCGCGGTGCCGAGGCCCGCCGCCGCGGCCGCGCCGAGGCCGACGGTGCTGAGATGCACATGCTCGTCGACGCGCGCGACGTCCGACAGCGAGACATAGTGATGCTGTCCGTCGGGCGAATCGTTGCGGGTCAGCTTGATGCGGCCGCCATCGACCCCGTCCACGACGCCCACCTTGGCGCCGTTGCGGTCGATGACGTCCATATGCTTGCGGATGGTGCTGCCGTCGATCATCTCGTTCCTCCTGGAGACTGCTTCGGAGGCGCTAACGAGCGTGGGGCAAGGTCGTTCCGCTACACGGTGGGCGCACCGGCGGTGGAGAGATGGACATGCTCGTCCACCCGGGCGATGTCACCGACCGAGACATAATGATGCTGGCCGTCGGGCGAATCGTTGCGGGTCAGCTTGATGCGGTCCCCCTCGACGCCGTCAACGACGCCGACCTTGGTGCCGTTGCTGTCGATCACGTCCATATGCTTGGCAATGCTGCTCGTGTCGGTCATCGGGAACTCCTTGGAATAGAGTCCGAAGAACGAGCGACAGCGCGGGTCGTTCCGTTAGCGTTCATGGAAATTCGCGTGGTTGTGACGTCCTGGCGCCGAGGTCGCCCTTCCCGATCGTGCCGCTCGCCATCTCGAGCATGCGGTCGAGACTCTTCCTCGCCTTCAGGCGCAGGCCCTCCTCTAGCTCGATGCGCGGTTCGAGATCGCGCAGCGCGACGTAGAGCTTCTCGAGCGTGTTCAGCGCCATATAGGGGCAGATGTTGCAATTACAGTTGCCGTCCGCGCCGGGCGCGCCGATGAAGCGTTTTTCCGGCACCGCCTTCTCCATCTGGTGGATGATGTGCGGTTCGGTGGCGACGATCAGCGTGCTCCCTGGCATCGTCTTGGCGAACTGCAGGATGCCGCTGGTCGAGCCGACATAGTCGGCATGGTCGATGATGTGCGGCGGGCATTCGGGATGCGCGGCGACCGGCGCACCCGGATGCTGCGCCTTGAGCTTCATCAGCTCGGTCTCGCTGAACGCTTCGTGCACGATGCACACGCCCGGCCAGAGCAGCATGCTGCGCCCGAACTTGCGGTTAAGATAGCCGCCGAGGTGGCGGTCGGGGCCAAAGATGATGGGCTGTTCGGGCGGAATCTGGCTGATGATCGTTTCCGCCGACGAGCTGGTGACGATGATGTCCGACAGCGCCTTAACCGCCGCCGAGCAGTTGATGTAGGTCAGCGCGATATGGTCGGGGTGGCGCGCACGGAAGCGGGCGAACTGTTCGGGCGGGCAGCTGTCCTCCAGGCTGCAGCCGGCATCCATGTCGGGCAGGATGACGATCTTGTCCGGCGACAGGATCTTGGCGGTTTCGGCCATGAACTTGACGCCGCAAAAGGCGATGACGTCGGCGTCGGTCTCCGCCGCCTTGCGGCTGAGTTCCAGGCTGTCGCCGACGAAATCGGACAGATCCTGGATCTCGGGCCGCTGGTAGTAATGGCCGAGGATGACGGCGTTCCGCTCACGCTTGAGCCGGCCGATCTCGGCGACCAGATCGACGCCGGTGAAATTGTCGCGGGGTTGGGCGGTCATGATGGCGGGCCTTTGAACAGTCGTAGCAGATATAGGAATTCGGCGTCAGGTCGACAGCATCCAATCGTCCGAAGCCCGGTCCACGAGACCGCGTGCTTCGAGATCGAGGAGGTGGGCGAGCACCGATCGCCCGGCGGCACCGGTCAGGCGCGGGTCGAGGCCCTTGTACATCGCCGCGACCAGATCGGGAATGGCGCGCGCGCCGGCAGCCAGTTCGCGCAGGATCTGCGCCTCGCGGCTCCTGCGGTGGCCCAGCATGCCGCGCACCAGCTGCCTGGGTTTCGTCACCGGCGCGCCGTGCGCGGGATAATAGATGCGGTCGTCGCGTTCGTAGAGCGTGGCGAGGCTGGCCATATAGTCGGCCATGTTCCCGTCGGGCGGGCTGACCACGCTGGTCGACCAGGCCATGACATGGTCGCCGGTGAACAAAGCGCCGCTTTCGATGAGCGCGAAGCACAGATGGTTGCTGGTGTGGCCGGGAGTCGCCACCGCCTCCAGCGTCCAGCCATCGCCCGACACGCGATCGCCGTCGGCCAGGACCCGGTCGGGCGCATAGCTCGCATCGAAGGGCGAGTCGGCGCGCGGCCCCGTGTCGGCGAGCACCAGCGGCGCGCAGCCGATGATCGGTGCGCCGGTCGCGGCCTTGAGCGGCGCGGCGGCGGGGGAGTGATCGCGATGGGTGTGGGTGCACAGGATCGCGGTCACGCGCGCATCGCCGACGCTGCGCAGGATGGCGTCGACATGGCCGATGCCGTTCGCGTCCGCGGCGAAGGCGGGATCGCCGACGCTCACCCCGCTGCCCAAGGGGCCGGGATCGATCACCGCGACCTCGGCACCGGCACCGACGATCCAGGTCTGCGTGCCGGTATAGGTATAGGGCGAGGGGTTGGGCGCGAGGACGCGGCGCACCAGCGGCTCGTGCATCTCGCATTCGCCCGCGCGGATGCTGTCGGGCCAGGGCTTGGCGTCGGTCATCGCCCCCTATCTGGCACTGCGCCGGCCTGACGGGAAGAGGCGAGAAGCGCGCGAAAAGAGGGCCGGAGCGAGGGGATCGCGCTCCGGCCCAGTCCTATCCCGGTTATCTTGCGGAGACCCCGGGAAGCGCGTTCAGTTCTGCCGGTCGGCGATCTCGGCCTCGACATCGGCGATCGCCTCGTCAAGCTCGGTCAGCGCCTCGTCGCGATGCTCCGCCGCGAGGACCGCGCCGTCCATGGCGGCGAGCGCGTGGCGCGCCTGGCGCATGGCGTCGAGCTGGAGCGCGAGGCTGCCGCCCGCGCAGGAGAGCGCGGCGGCTTCCGGCGCATCCCCGCCGCCGTCCGGCGCGCGCGCCACGGCGATGCGCACGCCCCTCGCGCCGCGACAATCGACGATGCTGGCGGCGTTGGCGGCGCGCAGCGCGATGCGCACCTGCGCCTGCGTATCGGCGCGGATCCGCGCGGCGTCGTGGCGCACCCGGGCGATCGCGGCGCGCGCTTCGGACCGGGCGTGCGCGCGCGCTTCGTCGACGATGGCGCCGATCTCGGCCGCGTTCGGCGCGGCATCGCTGCGTTCGCGGATGATGAGGCGCCGTTCGCGATGCCCGTCCCCGTGGCGATGGTCGAGCGCAGGCTCGGCCTCGCGCGCGGCGTCGCGTCGCTCCGCATCCGCATCCGCCGCGGCGATATGCCGTTCGATCTCGGCGTCCGACAGGCGACGATCGGTGCGCATGACGATCGTGCTGCCGTCGCGCTCGATGCGGGTGACATGGACGCCGTCGCGGCTGGTGATCTCGACCGTGCGGCTGCCCGCCACGAGGCCTGGCGGGGCGGGCGGCGCAGGCGGGGCCGGCGGGGCAGGCGCGTCTGCTGGATCGGCGAGCACGGGGGTAGCGGTCAATCCCAGCGTGCCGAGGAGCGCGGCCGCGGCGAGCGCGGCGCCGACACGCCGGCGCGCGGCCGAGGGCGCGGGTTCGATCATCATGGCGATCCTTTCCTTGATGGCGTCGGGCGCGACCATCGGGCTGACGAAGGCGGACGGATGGCCGCTCGCCGCCTTGGCCAGGGTGCGGGCATATGTCCCCCGCTCCCCCCGGTCGCAGCGGGCAAGGACGCGCGCGTCGCAGGCCGCCTCCTGGTCGAACCGGAACCGGCGCCAGGCGGCCCGCACCAGCGGGTTGAACCAGTGCAGCGCGGCGAACAGCACGGCGAAGGCATTGGCCCACAGATCGCCGTGGCGGTGATGCTCGAGCTCGTGCGCGATCGCCAGCTGCCGTTCCGCCGGCGTCAGCGGCAGGATGGTATCCGAGGGCAGGAGGATGACGGGGTTCAAGAGGCCGAAGGACAGGGGGCCGCCGACCGTGCTGCTGACCAGCACGCGGATGCGCCCTTCACAGCCTATGGGCCGCGCGTCACCGACGGCGGCAAGCAGGCGGCGGTGGACCAGCGCCTGCCAGCCCAGCGACGCCGCGGCGCCGCCCAGCCAAACGAGGAGCAGCAGCCACGGCCATTCGGCGGGCACGGCGGCGGCGATGCTTTGCGCAAGGCTGGGCGCCCCGCTATCGGCGGCGATGGCCATGCCCGACAGGGGCGCGGCGGGCGGCGGAACCGTCACCGAAACGGGGAGCAGCTGCGGCAGCGGCGGCAGCAGCAGCCGCGCGCCCGGAATGGCCCACAGGAGATAGGCCACATGCGGGCCGAACGCCTGCGCCACCGGCCTGCGCACCGCAATCACCAGCAGCACCAGCGCCGAGGTGACGACGAGCGTGTCGACCATCCAGGCGAGGACGGCCGGGAAACCCGCGTCGACACCGAGCAGCAGCGGCGCGATCATTGTTCGAGCCGTTCGATGAGCGCTTTGAGGTCCGCGATGTCATCCTCGCTCAGCGCCTCGCGCTCGGCGAGATGCGCGACCAGCGGGGAGACACGGCCGTCGAACAGGCGATCGACCAGCCGCTGCGATTCGCGGGCGCGGAAATCCTCGCGCGCGACGAGCGGGCGATAGAGAAAGCGGCGGCCATCCTCCTGCGCCGCGACCGCGCCCTTGCCGACCAGGCGGGAGAGAAGGGTCTTTACGGTCTGAAGACTCCAGCCGCGGCCATCCGCGATATCGTCGCCGACCTGTGCCGCGGTGAGCGGGGCGCTGCGCCAGAGCGATTCCATCACCGCCAGCTCGCTTTCGCTGATTCGCTCACCCATGGCCGGCTCCCATTGACTACATGCGTGGTCGTATCGACCGCCGCGTGCTTGTCAAGCACGGTCGCGGCGGCGTGCCGTCATATGTCGGTGGAATTTACATTGTCGTGTCGGACACCGGGCGCATAAAACGGCCGAAGCAAGCAAAACCGCCGTTTTTGCAAACTGGCACGCCTTCTGCAAAGCTATAGATGTTCCTGAGGGCTTCGCCCACATAGAAGCGGGCCGGCACAGTCTGGTCCCTGATCGCCGGTCCGCTTCGCCCCGGAACTCCCTCTAAAAAGAGACGAAGCGGAAGGCCTCAGGCGGCGGTCTTGCCGAACAGCGTGTGCAGCTCGCCCGCTTCGTACATTTCCATCATGATGTCCGACCCGCCGACGAATTCGCCGCCGACATAGAGCTGCGGGATGGTGGGCCAGTCGGAATATTGTTTGATCCCCGCGCGGATTTCCTGGTCCTGCAGCACATCGACGGTTTCGTAGGTCACGCCGAGATGATCGAGGATGCTGATCGCGCGGCTGGAAAAGCCGCATTGCGGGAACAGCGGCGATCCCTTCATGAACAACACCACCGGGTTGGCGGTGACGATCTCGGCGATGCGCGCATGCGCTGGGTTGGCGGCGTCGGTCATGGGCTTACCTCTTGCGGAATGTCGGTGGTCAGTTGGAGCGCGTGCAGTTCGCCGCCCATGCGCCCGCCGAGCGCGGCGTAGACGGCGCGGGTGCGGGCGATACGCGAGAGGCCGCAGAAGCTGCCCGCGACAACATGCGCGGCATAATGATCGCCGTCACCGGCGAGGTCGGTGATCGTCACCTCCGCATCGGGTATCGCGGCGCGGATCATGTCCGCGATGTCGTCGCCACGCATCGGCACGGGATCAGACGCCCTCGATGAACTGGCGCCGCGCCTCGACCAGCTTGGTGTCGAGCGCAGCGCGGACCATCGCGTCGTCGGCATCGACCCCGCCGGCGAGCAGGTCGCCGAGCAGCTTGCGCACCACATCCTCGTCGCCCGCTTCCTCGAAATCGGCCTGGACGACCGACTTGGCGTAGCTGTCGCTCTCCTCCGGGGTGAGGCCCATCTTCTCCGCCGCCCACAGGCCGACGAGCTTGTTGCGACGCGCGGTGATGCGGAACTGCAGCTCCTCGTCGCGTGCGAACTGCGACTCGAACGCGCGCTCGCGATCCTCGAAACCCTGCATGATAGTCCCCTTCGTACGCTGATCGGTGGCAAGCGTCGGATGTAAGCCGTGGCGCGGTGGCGTTCAACCGGCCCCGCATTGACGCGGGGCCCGGTGCTGGCCAGAGCGTCGCGCCATGGACGACCACCCCTTGCGCCTGTTCAACAGCCTGACCCGGAGCATCGAGCCGTTCATGCCGGTGCGCGAGGGCGAGGCGCGCGTCTACAGCTGCGGGCCGACCGTCTATAATTATCCGCACATCGGCAACATGCGCGCGTACATCTTCGCCGATACGCTGGGCCGCGCGCTGTCGGCCAGGGGGCTGGCGCTGCGCCACGTCATCAACATCACCGATGTCGGCCACCTGACCGACGATGCCGATGCGGGCGAGGACAAGCTGGAGAGGATGGCGGCCACGCAGGCGCGCACCGCCTGGGATATCGCGGCCTACTATACCGCCGCGTTCAAGGCGGATTTCGCCGCGCTCAACTGCCGCCCGCCCGCGACATGGTCGGTCGCCACCGATTATGTGCCGCAGATGATCGAATGGGCGAAGGCGATCGAGGCGAAGCATTGCTATCGTCTGGAAAGCGGCCTGTATTTC
Organism: uncultured Sphingomonas sp.; assembly: GCA_965365395.1. Lineage (GTDB taxonomy): Bacteria > Pseudomonadota > Alphaproteobacteria > Sphingomonadales > Sphingomonadaceae > Sphingopyxis. The sequence continues at coordinate 10,714 of CBDUBN010000029.1, read as the reverse complement.
GACACCTCCACCGTGCCCGATTACGGGGCGCTGGCGCGTGCGCGCACCGATGCGGGCGAGAGCCGGATCGACCCGGTCGCGGGCAAGCGCAGCCCGCTCGACTTCGCGATCTGGCGCACGACGCCGGCGGGCGAGACGCGGGCGATGGAATGGAGCAGCCCCTGGGGCCGCGGCGCGCCGGGCTGGCATCTGGAATGTTCCGTGATGTCGGGATCGCTGCTCGGCTTTCCGTTCGACATCCATACCGGCGGCATCGACCATCGCGAGATCCACCACCCGTGCGAGATCGCGCAGAACCAGGCGCATGAAGGCAGCGCGGATACGGGCGCGCGCCTGTGGATGCACAATAATTTCCTGATCGACCGGACCGGCAAGATGTCGAAGTCGAACGGCGACTTCCTGCGGCTGCAGACACTCGTCGATCGCGGCTTCCACCCGCTCGCATACCGCATGCTGTGCCTGCAGGCGCATTATCGCAGCGAACTGGAGTTCAGCTGGGAGGGGTTGAGCGCGGCGTTCGTTCGGCTGAAGCGCACGCTGCTCGCCCTCGCGGCGGTGCGCGCGCGTCGAGATGACGATAGCGCGCCGGTCGATGCCGAGACATGGCGGCAGGACCCGACGGCAACCGCGCTCATGGCGCGTTTCGACACGGCGATCGCCGGCGATCTCAACACCGCCGACGCGCTGACCGCGCTCGACGAGCTGGTCGCGCTGAAGAAGGTGGACGTCGAAGCCATCATGTCCGCGGTGCGGCGGATGGACACGGTATTCGGGCTGGCATTGCTGGGCACCACGCGCGCCGACCTGCGCGTGCGCCCGACATCGGCAAAGATCGAAGAGGGGGAGATCGAAGCGCTGCTCGCCGAGCGTCGCGCAGCGCGCGCCGCCAGGGATTTCGCGCGATCGGATGCGCTGCGCGACGCGCTCAACGCCGCGGGGGTCGAGGCGATGGACGGCGATCCGCTCGGCTGGGACTGGCGGGTCGCGATCTGACCCTTGCTTACACTGGTGTAAGTGATACCGTGCCGGCCATGCTCGATCGCATCCTCTGGCTCGTTCTCGCCGGCATCCATGCAATGCCCGCGCTGGCTTTCTTTCGCCCGGCGATGATGGGCGCGATGTATCGCATGACGGCGGACAATCCGCTGTTCCTGCTGATGCGCCATCGCGCCGCCCTGTTCGTCGTCATCGTCGTGGTGGCGCTATGGGCCATGGTCGATCCGGGCACCCGCCGGCTGGCGTCGGTGGTGCTGGCGATCAGCATGCTCAGTTTTCTCGGACTCTATTGGCAGGCGGGGTCGCCGACGGCGCTGCGAACCATAGCCATCGTCGATCTGGTCGGGCTGCCGGTGCTCTCGCTTGCCATGTGGCGGGCGTTCGCGCAGTCGTAGCGCCTCGCGCGGACCCGCCCTCCCGGGCCCCTCCGCAAGGCGGAAGGGAAGATACAGCATGACCGTCCTCGTCGCGTCCGCCATGGTCCGCCCCGTGCTCGAATCACGGCTGCCCGGATGGGTCAGCCCGCGCTGGTTTTCGCACACGCAGGAGCTGTTCGACCTGGCACCGGAAGCCGAGATCGGCTGGTTCGACCTGTATGAAAAGGAGCCGATGGCCGAGGCGGTGCGGCGCGCGACGAGGCTCAAATGGCTGAACTCGATCTACGCCGGCGTCGACGGCATGCCGCTCGACATCATGGCACAGCGCGGTGTCGCCTACACCAATGGCGCGGGGATCAACGCCATCACCATCGCCGAATATGTAGTGATGGGGATGCTCACCATTGCCAAGGGCTATCGCGACGTGGTGCGCGCGCAGGACCGCCGCGAATGGCTCGGCGATTCACCCGGCAAGGTCGAGCTGTACGGCAGCCGCGCGCTGCTGCTGGGCTATGGCGCGATCGGCAAGCTGGTCGAGGAGCGGCTGCTGCCGTTCGGGGTGGACGTGACGGTCGTGCGCCGGTCCGCCACCGGCATGGCCGCCGAGAGCAAGGTGCTGGGCCCCGACGAATGGCGCGCGCGGCTGGGCGAATTCGACTGGGTCATCCTGGCGGTGCCCGCGACGCAGGAAACCGACGGCATGATCGGCGCGGCCGAGCTTGCAGGCATGAAATCCAGCGCGGTGCTGGTCAATATCGCGCGCGGCCGCGTCGTCGATCAGGCGGCGCTGGTCGCGGCCTTGCAGGAGGGGCGCATCGGCGGGGCTTTCCTGGATGTGACGACGCCCGAACCGCTGCCCGCGGACGATCCGCTGTGGGCGATCGATACGGCGCATGTGACCATGCACCTGTCGGGCCGCGCGCAATCGAAGATGTTCGAACGATCGGTCGCGCGCTTCCTCGGTAATCTCGACCGCTGGCACGCGGGCGAGCGGGTGGAACCGCAGGTGGATCTGACGCTGGGCTATTAGGGTTCGTACCCCTCCCGCGGGCAGGGGTCCAACCCGGACATCGCGGTTCGAATGATCGTCGACGCAATACGCGACCTCGGGTGATGGGCCCCCGCCTTTGCAGGGGGGCGGCTTTTGCGCTCGTTTACCGCGCCATCAGGGCGGCATTGCCGCCGGCAGCGGTGATGTCCGTGCTGATCGTCTTTTCGTCGGCGAAGCGGGGGAGATAGTGCGGGCCGCCGGCCTTGGGGCCGGTGCCCGATAGACCGCGGCCGCCGAAGGGCTGGACGCCGACCACCGCGCCGATCTGGTTGCGGTTGACGTAGATGTTGCCCACCCGCGCGCGCGCCGCGATGTGCGCGGCGACGCCGTCGATACGGCTGTGGATGCCCAGCGTCAGGCCGTAGCCGGTGGCGTTGACGGCATCGATGACCGCGTCGAGATCGCCCGCGGCGTAGCGCACGATGTGGAGGACGGGACCGAAGATCTCGCGCTTGAGATCGGCGATCGCGTCGAGCCGGATCAGTGTCGGGGGAACGAAGGTGCCGGTCGCTTCGGCCGGCATCGCCCCTTGCGCGAGGATGCGGCCAGCGGCGCGCTGTTCCCCGATGTAGGCGGCGATGGTGTCCTGCGCTTCCGCGTCGATGATCGGTCCGACATCGGTAGCGGGATCGGCGGGGTCGCCCACGCCGAGCTCGGCCATGGCGCCGGCGATCATCGCGGTCATCGCGTCGGCGACGTCGCTCTGCACGATCAGCAGGCGCAAGGCGGAACAGCGCTGGCCCGCGCTCTGGAAGGCGCTAGCGACCGCGTCGCGCGCGACCTGTTCGGGCAGCGCGGTCGAATCCGCGATCATGGCGTTGATGCCGCCCGTTTCCGCGATCAGCACCGCGATCGGCCCGTCGCGCCCGGCCAGCGTCCGGTTGATGACCCGCGCGACCTCGGTGGAGCCGGTGAACACGACGCCGGCGATGGCGGGATGCGCGACCATGGCGGCGCCGACGGTCTCGCCGGGTCCGGGGAGGAAGTGCAGCACCTCCGGCGGCACGCCGGCGCGGTGGAGCAGATCGACCGCGGCGGCGGCGATCAGCGGGGTTTGCTCCGCGGGCTTGGCGAGCACGGCATTGCCCGCGACCAGCGCGGCGGCGACCTGGCCGAGGAAGATCGCCAGCGGAAAATTCCACGGCGATATGCACAGGAAGGTGCCGCGCCCTTCGAGGATGAGTTCGTTCCGCTCGCCCGTCGGTCCGGGAAGAGACCGCGGATGCGCGAAATGGCGACGCGCCTCGCGCGCGTAATAACGCAGGAAATCGACGGCTTCGCGCACCTCGGCAACCGCATCGGCCAGCGTCTTGCCGGCTTCGTCGACGCAGAGCGCGAGGAAATGCGCCTCTTCGGCTTCGAGGAGGTCGGCGGCGCGTTCGAGACGGTCGGCGCGGAAATCCCCGCCGGCGAGGCTCCAGTCGGGCTGCGCGGCCTGGGCCGCGACCATGGCGGCCGCGATGGCGCCGGGATCGGCGTCGACCACGCTGCCGACGACCGCGCCGGTGGCGGGGTTGCGGACCGGCCGGCCCGCGCCGTCGCGGCCTGCGCCTGCCACCATCGGCACGGCGGCGCGAGGCTTCGCCCTCGCCTGCTCCATCGCGGCCAGCAGCGCCTCGGGAACGCCCGGCTGCCCGAGATCGTGGCCGCGGCTGTTGCGCCGATCGGCGCCGAACAGCGTGAGCCCGGTGGGTAGCGGCGCGGCGCCGGCGGGCGCGTCGGCCGCTTCGCGCGGATCGACGGCGAGCTCCTCCACGGTCACGTCGGGGTCGGCGAACTGGTGCACGAAGCTCGAATTCGCGCCGTTTTCGAGCAGACGCCGGACGAGATAGGCGAGCAGGTCGCGGTGCGTGCCGACGGGGGCATAGACGCGCACCGGCCGGGCGGGCGGCGCGACCTCCAGCAGCGCGTCATGCGCGCCCTCCCCCATGCCGTGCAGCCGCTGCAGTTCGTGATCGATCCCTGAGAACAGCGCCGCGACATAGGCGATGGTCATCGCATTGTGCGTGGCGAAGGCGGGATAGATGTGTTCGGCGAGGCGGTGCAGCGCGAGCGCGCACGCCATATAGTTGAGGTCGGTGTGATTCTTTTCGGTGAAGACCGGAAAATCGGCGAGACCCATCACCTGCGCGCGCTTGATCTCGCTGTCCCAGTAGGCGCCCTTGACCAGCCGCACCGCCAGGCGCGCACCGCGTGCGCGGGCGAGCGCGCCGACCCATTCGATGACCGCGGCGCTGCGTTTCTGATAGGCCTGGACGACGATGCCGAGGCCCGCCCAGCCGTCGGCGATGCCGGCATCGACCAGCCCCGCCACTATGTCGAGATGCGGTTCGAGCCGGTCGCTTTCCTCCGCATCGATCATCAGCGGCACGTTGGCGGCGCGCGCGGCGCGGGCGAGGTCCAGCACCACCGGGAAGAGTTCCTCCGCGCGGCGGCGGGGTTGCAGATATTCGTAGCGCGGGTGCAGCGCGGACAGCTTGATCGAGATGCCGTGGTTGGCGTGCGGATCGCCGGGTTTCGCGCCGCTGCCGATGGCGGCGATGGCGGCGGCATAGCTGGCGGCGTAGCGGCGGGCGTCCTCCGCGGTGCGCGCCGCCTCCCCCAGCATGTCGAAACTGGCGAGCTCGCCCTGTTCCCGCTGCGCGCGCCTGACCGCGGCCTCGATCGTTTCGCCCATCACGAACTGCTGGCCGAGCAGCTTCATCGCGGCATAGGCGGCCTGGCGGATGACCGGCTCGCCCGATTTGCGGACCATGCGCTTGAGGATGCTCGCCGGGCTCGACGTGCTGCCGATCTGGTCCAGCATCAGCGTCGCCGAGCCGAGGCTGAGGCCCAGGGCCGAGATCTGCATGAGGAGGCCGTCGCCGCCGTCCTCGTCGCGCCATTGCCGGCCGGCGATCTTGTCACGGATCAGCGCGTTGGCGGTGCCGGCGTCGGGCACGCGCAGCAGCGCCTCGGCGAGGCACATCAGCACGACGCCTTCCTCGGTCGAGAGGCGATATCGGTTCATCAGTGCGCCGACCAGGCTGTCGCGCTGACCCGATGCCTTGGCCGCGGTGATGAGGCGGCGGCCCAGCGATTTCACCGGCGCGACGGCGGGCCCGCCCTGCAGTGCGGCGCGATTGGCGGCGACGATCGCGGCTTCGGAAGCGTGCGCGGCGGCGCGGATGGCATCGCGGGACGGGTGGATCATGCCAGCGCAATTAGCGGGGATCATTTGGGTTGGAAACCGTGGCCCTGAGCCCTTCGACGGGCGCCTTGCCGCCAGGCGCCCGTCGAAGGGCTCAGGGCTACGGTTCGTTCTTCACATCACGAACACCGCGAACCCCAGCGCGGCCAGCAAGCTCGCCAGCGTCGCGCCGGCGACGGGCATCAGCGCGCGCCAACCCATCTGCATCAGGAGGTCCATGCGGCTGCGCATGGCGGTGGCGGTGACGGCGAGGAGCAGCAGCGCCTTCGACGTGGTCAGGCTGGCTGCGGTGATGCCGCGCGGCACTTCGATCAGGCTGTTGACCGCCATCACGCCGAGGAAGGCGACGATGAACCAGGGCAGCGCAAGACGGCGCCAGATGGGCAGGCCCGCCCCGCCGCCGCGGCCGGCGGCGTAAGCAAGGCCGACGAGCGCGACGATCGGCGCGAGCAGCGCAACGCGCGCAAGCTTGACGATGGTGGCATAGGCCCCGGCCGCGTCGCTGACCGCGTAGCCGCCGCCGATCGCCTGTGCGACGTCGTGGATCGAAGCGCCGATGAGGAAGCCGGCCTGCCGGTCGGACAGGCCCAGGCCGTCGGCGAGGATGGGGTAGAAGCTCATCGCCAGCGCGCTGGCGAGCGATATGCCGACCAGGGTCAGCGCGAACTGCGCCTGCGCGAGCCGTTCGCGGCCGATGACGCTGTAGAGCGCGAGCGCCGCCGACGCGCCGCAGATGGCCGTCGCGCCGCCGGACAGCACGCCGGCGGCACGGCTCTGCCCCGCAATCCGCGCGCCGGCCAACGCCCCGGCGAAGGCGAGGGCCATCACCACGAGGAGCGCGGCGAAGGGGACGAGGCCGAGCGCGCCGATCTGGGCGATCGTTACCTGCGTGCCGAGGATGACGATGCCGATGCGCAGGAAGGTGCGGCTGGCGAAATCGAGCCCGCGATGCGTGCGCGGATCGGCAGCGACGAAATTGAGCGCAAGGCCGATGAGCAGACCCATGAGGATGATCGGCACGCCATAATGTTCGGACAACCAGGCCGCGGCGATGGCGGCGATGGCGCAGATCGCGAGCCCGGGGAAGACTGGCGCGCGGGGGGTGCGGGTGCCGTCATCGGCGAGGCTGAGCTCGCCATAGAGATCGCCGGCATAGGCATAGGGGTCCGGCCGGGACGCCACTCGGTCAGCCGGCGACGCTGTGCATCGCGCCCTCGTCGCGGCGGATGCGCGGGAGCAGCAGGTGCAGCCATGCCAGAGCGAGCAGATAGGAGGCGGATGCGAAGGCGAACAGCGGCGCAAAGCCCAGCCCCGCATCGAGCACGCGCCCGGCGACCAGGCTGATGAAGACGCCGCCCATATTGCCGGCGAATGCGCCGAAGGCGGTGACGCGCGCCACCTTTTCCGTGGGAACGACATCGGTGATGATCGAGAAGATGGTGAGCGAGAAGCCCTGATGCCCCGCCATGACCACGCCCATCATCAGCGCGACCGGCCAATAGGCGTCGAGGCTGGCGACGAGCGGCAGCGGCAGGACGAGGAGCGCGGAGGCCAGCATCACGCCCTTGCGCACGCGGTTCACGCTCCAGCCCGCAGCGAGTAGCCGGCTGGATGCCCAGCCGGCGAGCAGTGCGCCGAGACCGGACCCGGCGAAGGCGATGCCGAGGGGCACCGCGAGTTCGAGCGTCGAAAGGCCGAATTCCTTGCGGTAATAATCCGCCAGCCAGAAGTTGATGAACCACCAGGTCATGTCCGACAGCATCTTGGCGACGACGATCGCCCAGCTTTTGCGGTTGGTGAGGATGGGGCCGTAGGCGGTGTGGCCGACCGGGTCCGCGGCGGAGGGCGCGGGCGCATCGGACCGCACCGCGAAACGAAGGCCGCGGGCGAGCCACAGCCACAAGGCCAGGCTGAGCAGCCCGCCGATGCCGCCCGCCACGAGCGCACCGCGCCAGCCGAAGGAGCTGGCAAGAAGGGGTATGACGAACGGCAGGCCGATGGTGCCGGCGCTGGCGAAGAAGGTCGCGACGCCGAAGGCGAGGCTGCGCCGGTCGGGCTCGAACAGGGTAGCGACGGTTTTGATCGTCAGCGGCGTCTGCACCGCCTCGGTGACGCCCAGGCCGACGCGCGCGGCGACCACGGTCGCGGTGGTGGTCGCCCAGCCATGGGCGATGGCCGCGAGGCTCCAGGCGGAAGCGCCCGCGACCATTGAGCGGCCGACGCCCAGCCGGTCGACCAGCCAGCCGGTAGCGAGGAAGGCGAGCGCGGCGCTGAACTGGGTGACCGCGGCGAGATCGCCGAAATCGCTGTCGGTCCAGCCGAAATCGGCCATCATATCGGGTTTCAGGATCGCGATGATCGGCCGGTCCATCGCGTTGAACACGCCCGCGACGCACAGGGTCGCGAACAGCGCCCAGCGCAGCCGCGGGGTGAGGACCCGTGCCCCCCCGCGCGCCGGCCGGGCCGCGTTCACCTCAGCGCAGCTTCACGCGCAGGCCCACGCCGAAATAGCGGTCGGCGTCGCGCGGGATGTGCAGGCGCAGGCCGGCACCGGTATTCAGCTGCACATATTGGGTGTCGCCGATGTTGCGTGCGATCAGGCTGAGACGATAATTATCCTCGGCGTCGGAGATGCCGATCTGCGCGTTCCAGATGCCGTAGCTGTCGATCGGGCCGCCTTCGCCGAGGTCCGAGAACTGATCGTCGGTCCAGCTGTAGATGGTGCTGAAATGCAGCGCGAGGTTCGCGCCCAGCGCCGCCTCGTAATCCGCGCCCACGTTCCAGCTCCATTCGGGCGCGAGCGGCAGACGGGTGCCGTTGCGCGCGTCGGGCGCGTTGGTGATCGGGTTGGGGTTGAAGCGCCGAACCTTCGCATCGGTGTAGGCGAGGCTGCCGCGCAGGGTGAGTCCGTCGAACGGCTCGGCGATGGCATCGACCTCCACCCCTTGCGTGCGCACGGTGCCGGCGTTGGTCAGGTTGGTGATGATCGCGCCGTTGAGGGTGATGAAATTGTTCGCCTGGAACCCGTCGTAGGTCGCCTGATAGGCCGCGACGTTCAGTTGCACGCGGTTGTCGAACAGGCGCGACTTGACGCCAGCTTCGTACGCGTCCGAAATCTCCTCGTCGATCGGCACCGCGTTGTCCGGCGCGACGTGGTTGAAAAAGACGTTGAACGCCGGTCCTTTGTAGCCGCGCGTGTAGCTGGCGTAGAGCAGGAACTGCTCGGTCGGTTCGAACTGGATCGACGCGCGGCCCGAGATATTGCTGTTCGAGCTGCTGTTCGACGAGGTGTTGGTGCCGTTGCCCGGCCGCGCATTGGTGGTGAGACCGCCCGCGGGCTGGATGTTGACGCCGGTGCCGCCAAGCACGCTGGCAGGCAGCGGCAGGCCGGTGCGCGCGTCGACGGCGGGGGCGCGGGTGTGCGTGAAGCTGAGGTCGTCGTTGGTCCAGCGCAGGCCGCCGGTGATGCTGAACTGCTCGGAAAAGCGGTAGGTCGCCTGACCGAAGATCGCGCTGTTGGTCGAGCTGACGTCGCTGTCCGAGGTGGCTGTAGGGTAGAAGGTGTTGACGGGATCGGCGAGGTTGCACGGACGTGCACCGGTGGGGGCGAGCGGCGGCAGCGGGTTCGCCGTGGTGCAGGTGATCGACGCCCGCGTGAAATCCTGCCGGTTGTCGCTATGCCAGACGAAGGCGCCGACCTGGTAGAAGAAGGGGGCGTCGGGATCGGAGGCGAGGCGGACCTCGCCCGAGATCTGCTGCGTGCGCACGATACCGAAATCATGCAGTTGGGGCGTGCCGACCACGGGCCGGGGCAGGAAATCGCCCTCGCGCGTCTCGCGGTTGTACCAGTTGCGATAGCCGGTGACGACGCTGAGCGTGTGCGTGCTCGAAATCTCGAAATCGCCCGAAGCGGTCAGGCTCCATTGCCGATCGGCCGAGCGGGTGACGAGATTGTGGTTCACCGTGCGCTGGTTTTCGCCGACCGCGGTCGGGAAACCAAGTTCCGCGTCGAGCGCGGCCCCGCGCGAGATGCCGGTCACTTCCGCGCAGCAATCGTCGTCCGCCTCGAAATAATCGGCGATGAAGCGCAGCCGCGCGACGTCGCCGCGATAATCGACGATGCCGCGCGCGCCATAATGTTCGTAGCCGTTCACATCGCGGCGATCCCCGCCGAAGACGTTGGTGATATTGCCGTCGTAGCGGCCGTAGAAGCCGGTGACGCGCCCCGACCAGTCGCCGCCGAGCGGGCCCGAGACCGCGCCGCGCAGGCGCAGTTCGTTGCCCTCATAATATTCGGCGGATGCTTCCGCTTCGAGGCGGTCGGTGCCGCCGCGGCTGATGATGTTGATGAGGCCGGCGGACGCGTTCTTGCCGAACAATGTGCCCTGCGGCCCGCGCAGCACCTCCAGCCGGTCGATATCGACGAGGTCGATGAACGCCTGGCCCGAGCGCGACAGGACGATGCCGTCGACTACGGTCGAGACGCTGGGTTCGGCAGCGATGGCGAAGGTAATGGTGCCGACGCCGCGCATGAAGATGGCGCTGTTGGCGCCGGTCGTGCCCTTGCGGAAGGTGACCGAGGGGACGAGGTCGCCGATATTCTCGAGGCTGGTGGTGCCGGTGTCGAGCAGCCGGTCGCCATCCACCGCGGTCACCGCGATCGGCACGTCCTGCAGATTCTGTTCGACGCGGTTGGCGGTGACGACGATGTCGTCGATGCCCGGCTCGTCGACGTTGGTATCGTCGGCGACGGTCGTCTCCTGCGCGAAGGCGGGCGCGGCGGCGACGAGGGCGAGCGTCGATGCGCCGCCCACGATGAGCGCACGGATGGCGCGGCCGGATGTGATCATGATGCTCTCCCCTCGATGCGCCCAGCGCGGGCGCGCCTCCCCTCGTCCGGTCTGACCTTGCGCGGCCAGCGCGCAAGCCAGCCTGTGACCGTCGTCAAAAATGTTGCGGGGGTGCGGGGCCTATGTCAAGCGGTGTCATAACGGCGCCGACGCGGGTGCGGCGCGCGGGCAACAGGGGGACGGCACGGGTGAGCGGCGCGCGCTTCGTCGAGGTGGGGGAGGAGGACCGCGGCGGCGGCTTCGACCTGCT
>CBDUBN010000028.1:0-22369 GCA_965365395.1 uncultured Sphingomonas sp. | reverse complement strand
TTAGTCCTTGAACTTCCAGGCGCAGATGATGCCGAACAGGAAGCTGGCGAACAGCGCGAGGCGAACCTGACCGTCGGGATCGGGCCAGCCGAACATCTCCCCGCCCCAGCCCCACAGGCCGATGAACATTGCCAGCGCCAAAACACCCATGCGCGTCCACTCATCCGAAAATGGGGCACATGCCCCACGCGCCGCATAGTGGCGCAAATTGGTTAGCAAAGCCTTGCGGCCTTGCCCGCGTCGCTCCGCCGCGCCATAGGCGGGCGCCACGCAGCGGCAGGGGCGCACCCATGAAGGTCGAGATTTTCGTGACGTTGAAGCCCGGCGTGCTCGACCCGCAAGGGCGCGCGATCCAGCAGTCGCTCGCCGGCCTGGGCTTCGCCGGCGTGAACGACGTGCGCGCCGGCCGCTATCTCGAACTCGATGTGGCCGAGGGTACCGGCGAGGCGGACGTGCGCGCGATGTGCGAGGCGCTGCTCGCCAACACGGTCATCGAAAACTATCGCATCGCGGGGTTCGGTCGGGGATGACCGCCGCCGTCGTCGTCTTTCCCGGATCGAACTGCGACCGCGACATGGCGTGCGCGATCGAACATGTGTCGGGCCGCGCGCCCACCATGGTCTGGCACCGCGACAGTGCGCTTCCGGGCGATGTCAGCTTCATCGCCGTGCCGGGCGGGTTCTCCTATGGTGACTACCTGCGCAGCGGCGCGATGGCCGCGCGCAGTCCGGTGATGGCCGCCGTGGCCGCCGCTGCGCGGCGCGGGGTGCCGGTGCTGGGCGTATGCAACGGTTTCCAGATATTGACCGAGGCCGGCCTGCTGCCCGGCGCGCTGATGCGCAACGCAGGCCTGCGTTTCGTCTGCCGCGACGTTCCCTTGCGCGTCGAGAACGGCTCCACGCTGTTCACCGGCGGATATGCGGCGGGACAGAGCATACGCCTTCCGGTTGCGCACCATGACGGCAACTACATCGCCGACACCGAGACGCTGGACCGGCTGGAGGGCGAGGGGCGCGTCGCGTTCCGCTACGCCGCGCCGGTCAATGGATCGGCGCGTGACATCGCGGGTATCCTGAACGCCGGCGGCAATGTCCTGGGCCTGATGCCGCATCCCGAGCGCGCGGTCGAAGAAGCGCATGGGCTGCGGGACGGTGCGGCGCTGTTCGAAAGCGCGCTGTCCGTCCTGGCCTAGAGCCGCGTCCGGAAGGGCGTGAAATCGGTGCCGTCGTCGAATACCTCCATGCCTTCGCGGCGTTTCAGCGCGGCGACGATGGCGATGGTCAGCGGCAGGAGGATGATTTCCCAGCCCGTCTTGATCGCCCATTGCGACAGCGCGGTGCGCCACAGGTCCGCGGTCGGCCAGCCCTCCAGCCCGTAGAAGGCGACGGGGTAGAAGATGGCGCTGTCGATACCCTGGCCCACGACGGTGCTGGCGACGAAGCGCCAGCCCATGCGGCGCCCGTCGTGCCCGCGCCCGCGCGCGGCGAGCTTCATGCGCGCGAGCACGTAGCTGTTGGCGAATTCGCCCGCCCAGAAGGCGGCCATCGAGGCAAGCACGATGCGCAGGGAGTTGCCGAACACCGCCTCGTATGCGGCCTGGTGCGGCCAGCCGTCGGCCGCAGGCAGCGCGACTACCACCCAGGCCATGAAGGCCATGAAACCGAGCGCGGCGAAGCCGGTCCAGATGACGCGGCGCGCGCGGGCATAGCCGTACACCTCGGTCAGGAGGTCGCCGATGATGTAGCTCAACGGAAAGAACAGCACGCCCGCGCCGAACGGCCATTCGCCGATGAACGGCAGGTCGACATAGGAGCGCTTCGATGCGCCGATGACGTTGGACAGGAGCAGGATGGCCACGAACGCCGCCATCACCAGGTCGTAATAGCGCAACGGGCGCTGCGCGGTCGCCGCGGCGCTGACAGGTGGTGCTATGCTGTCGTCGATCATGCGGCTCGCCCCCCCATCCTTCATAAGCGCGTTTCGCGGCGCCGCAATCCGCGCTAGGCGTGGCCCGGGCGCCCGTAGCTCAGCCGGATAGAGCACCCGCCTTCTAAGCGGGTGGTCGCAGGTTCGAATCCTGCCGGGCGCGCCAAATTGGAGCCAATGGGTAAGCCGTGGGCACCGGTGAACGTCGCGAGGCGCTATCGCCACGGTTCGCCATTGTCACTGGATTGCGGCCAGGATGACGGCGACCGTCTCTTCGGGCTGGTCCCACATCGGAAAATGTCCGCTGGACTCGAACCAATGCAGCCTGGCCGAGGGAAAAGCGATCTTTGCCCTTGCCGCCTGTCTTGGCAGACACAGTCGATCATGTCGGCCCCATCCGATCACGATCCGATGAGAAAGATCGGCTGCCGGACCCGTTTGCTCGGGGCCGCTTGCGAGATCACGGACCAGTGCATCGAATGTCGCCGTGGTGCTGAGACTCGCCAGTTCCGTCGCAACGACCTTCGGATCCAGCGCCCAGGGCCGGGCGGACAGTTGCGCCAGTAACGCGGTGCGTGACACGGCGTTCTTGCTCAGCATCGGAAGGCTAAGTCGGATTGCCCGGAGCAAACGCCCCGAGAGTCCGATGGTGGTCTTGAAGAAGGTTCGCTCCCACCCGCGCCAAAAACCGCCCGGATCGAGCGCCACGACATTGCCGACGATGCCGCGCCGAGCGAGTTCGAGAACGATGCGGGCGCCCATCGAGCTGCCGACGACGTCGATACCTGCCAGTCCATTGTGCGCAATGTAGCGCTCGATGCTGTCGACCAGGCCGCCGAAGGTCCCGCTGTCGGCTTCCGCCGGGGTGGCGCCATGCCCGGGCAGATCGATCGCGATCACCGTTCTTTCGGCGCTGAGCGCGTCGATGATGGTGCTCCACGATTGCCAGCTTCCGCCAAGACCGTGGACAAGTAGCAACTTGCGACCAGCGCCGCGTTGGACCTCGTTCATTCAGTTAATGCCCTCATTAGGTGAGATATTGAACGATCGTGATCCGCGTTCGGGGCCATGGCGTGGTCCTGTATGTCGCCGCGCTGTCTGCTATCCCCAGACACCCGATCATCGCACGCCTTAACAAAGGATTGGCCGGCGTACACGAATGCCTGCTCTCCGGCCTGGCCGGACTGGCTAATATGCTTCTGTTGGGGCGCAAACCGATCCTTCGAAAGCAAGTTTGACCAGAATTTCCCAATGGCTTGGGTGCCCATCGCATTCATGCCGGGCGCGCCATCCTTCCTCTACGCGTCGCACGTCCATTCGGCGCCGTCGATGTGGAGGAGGTCGGTCATGGGCCCGTCGCGGAACTGGAAGCCGGTTTGCGAGGCGTAGCAGGCGGCGGCGTCGGCTTTGATCCGCAATCGCTCGTTGCACGGCGTGGGGGTGAAGCCCGCACGCTCGAAGCCGGTGCGCGCGGCGTAGGGCAGATCGGCCCACAGGCGCGCGCGCGGTGCGGGCGTCGATTCCAGAATGCGCCGGACGATGACATGGTCGACATGGTCGCCGATGGCGGCGGGGCCGAGCAGCAGGGCGGGGCGCAGGGTGGCGACGAGGTCGCGCAGCGCCGCGCCGAGCGGCTCCGCGATCCCGTCCCCCGGCAGCAGCGCGCCGAACAGCGCCGGCGCGCTGTCATAGCCGCGGTGCGGCGCTTCGGCGAAGGCGAGGTGCAACGGCTCGGCACCCAGATGCGCGCAGGCCGCGCGGTCCTCCGCCCGGCGCAGCGCCATATAGTCGACGTCGGGACCCAGCCCCTTGTCGAGCTGGCACGCGAGCGCGAAGCCGGTGGGATCCGCGACGGTGGCGGTGAAGCAGGTGGCGACGACCACCCGCCAGCCATCCCGCGCGGCGTGCGCGAGCATCGCGCCGGCGGAGAAGACCGCATCGTCGAGATGCGGCGAGACGGCGAGCAAGGTCTTCACAGCAGGTGCGGCGCATCGCGGAAGCGGCAGGGGTCGCGCGGGAGCGACTGGTCGAATGCGCGGGCGGGCGCGGTGCCGGCGAGCCGGCCGTACACATCCATTATCCGCTGCCCGACGCTGCGCCAGCTGTAGGTCGAGCGGGCCTCCGCCAGCGCCGCGTCCGCAAGGCGGGCACGCAGCGCGGCGTCGTCGATCAGCGCGGCGATGGCCGCGGCGAGCGCGGGCACGTCGCCCGGCGTCACCAGGAGGCCGTTTTCGCCATCGCGCAGGCAGTCGACGACGCCCACCGCGCGCGTGGAGACGATCGCGTGGCGCGAGGCCATCGCCTCGAGGATGGTGTTCGAGAAGCCTTCGGCATAGGTCGGCGACAGGAAAGCGTCGTGGCGGCGATAGAGCGCGGGCGCATCGGCATAGTCGGCATAGCCGGTGAAGGCGATGCGGCCGGGCAGCCGCTCCTGCGCGCGCGCGCGCGCCGCATCCACATCGGGACCGATGCCCGAAACCGTCGCGGTCCATCCGGCGGGGCGCAGCAGCGCCAATGCCTCGATCATGTCCAGCACGCCTTTGCGCGCGTCCACCCGGCCATGGTAGAGGAGGCGGACGGGTCCGTCCCCCGGCGGATCGCCTGCGGGGGTGAAGCGCGCGGTGTCGACCGCGCCGGGCACGATGGTAAAGCGGTCCACCGGCGTGCCGAGCCGGTCGTGCACCTCGCCCGCAAAGCTGGCACCACCGATCAGCACCGCGCCGGCATGGCGGAGCACGCGCTGCATCGCGAGGCGGTGGCAGTCGCAGCAGCTGCCGACCCAATGACCGTCGCCGCCCTGGATGCTGACCAGGTTGGGGACGCCGAGCCGCGCGCCCGCCAGCAGGGTCGCCCAGCCATTGGGATAGCCGTATTGTGCGTGCAGGATATCGAAGGGCCGCTTCGCATGCTCGGCGGCGATCGCGTCGATCATGGCTTCGACGTCGCGCTCGAAATCGCCGCCGTCCTGCTCGCCGGTGGCCTCGAGCCCGATCACCTGCACGCCCGGCACCGCGGGTGGCGGGCCGCCGCCATAGACGCCGCGGCCGAACGCATCGCCGCGATACTGGCTGATCATGGTGACATCGTGCCCGGCCGCGACCAGCTCGCGCAGCAGGTTCGCGGCATAGATCGACATGCCCGAGATGGCCGGGAAGAAGCGCCGGCTGACGAAGCAGACCCTCATGCCGCCGCCCTCAGATAGGCGATGCTTTCAGGGATCGCGGCGTGCGCGCGCGGGCTTTCGCGCGACAGTTCGACGCAGACGAGACCGCTGAATTCGATCCCCCGAAGCGCCGCGAGAACGGCGGCCACGTCCATGTCGCCTTCGCCGAAGGGCAGATGCGTGTGGTCGCCGCGGCGCATATCCTCGATGGCGACGGTGCCGAGCCGGGGGGCGTAGCGGCGGACCGCTTCGGCCGGGTCGATGTCCTGCGTGACGAGGCAGTGCCCGGTGTCGAGCGCGAGGCGCAGGGCCGGGTGGCGCGCGGCGAGCGCGGCATAGTCGGCGACCGTCTCGACCGCCATGCCGGGTTCGGGCTCGAAGCTCGCGGACACGCCCACCTGCGCGGCATGCTCGAGCACCCGGTCCAGCCCCTCGTCGAGCCAGGCCGAGGCGGCGGCGCGGTCCACGCCGGGTTTGGGCACGCCGGCCCAGAAGCTCACCGTCTCGCTGCCCAGGATCGCGGCGATGTCGAGCGCGCGAATGAGGAATTCCATGCGGCGCGCGCGGCCAGCGGCATCGGCCGAGACGAGCGTCGGTTCATGCTTGTCGCGCGGATCGAGCAGGTAGCGCGCGCCGGTTTCGACGACGCTACCCAGGCGCAGGCGCGTCAGCAGGCAGGCGACATGTTCCGCCTCCTGCCGCCAGCCCGGCGCGAACGGGTCGAGATGATGATGGTCGAGCGTCAGCGCGACACCGTCGTAGCCGCTGTCGGCGATGAGGTGCAGCGCGTCGCCGAGCCGGTGGTTGGCCGCGCCGTTCGTATTGTAGGCAAATCGCAACGTCACGCCGCGGCCGCCACGTGATGCGCTTCGGGTTCGCGGTAGAGCGGATAGAGCGGCCCCACGAGCTCGGCCGCGCGCGCGACGTCGAACAGCGGCTGGCCGCCGAACCGCGCCAGCGCCTCGGGTGTCAGGCGGATGGGGCGGCGCGCCGCGTCGGCCGTGCCAAACCCCACGAGGCCGATGTCGCGTTCGATCAGCTTGGCGGTGTTTCGTTCGCCGATACGCGCATAGCTCATCGTCTCGACCTCCAGGCCCGGCACGATGACCTTGCAGCAGGCGATGCCCGATCCCGGCGGCGACATATCGACATAGAGGATGTCGAAGCCCGCCGCGGTGACGCGCTCGCGCGCGATGCGGGCGCGGGCATGGCCGTCGCGCGCGGGCGTGGCAGGCAGACTCTCGAAGGCGCGGCGCTCGCGCACGGCATGGACGCTGCCCGCGAGCCAGCCGCGCAATTCGTCGGCGCTGCGGGCGGTCCAGTCGCGCATGGCGGCGAAGGCGCGCGGGTCCGCCGACTTGGCCGCGCGCCCCGCCTGCGCCAGGAACCGCGCGACATAGCCCGGCGGCGCGACCCGTTCTACCAGCGCAGCGGGGCCGTGCGCGAACGCCTTGCGCGCGCGCGATGCGGCGAACTCGGTCATCGCCTTGTCGAGCGCGGCGTTGCGATCGGGGTGCGCCGCCTCGCCGCAGGCGGTGATCATGATCGGTGCGGCCGGTGCCCCCCCGTCCCCATCCCAGCCGACGCAATAGAGGTTGGCGAAGCCGAATTCATCGGTCGCATATTTTGGCAGGATGGCGACGCCGGCGCGAGCGAAGGCGGACCGGATGGCGAGGCTCGATACCGCGAGATCGGCATCGTCGACATCGATCGCGACGCCCCGGTCCAGCGCGCGGAAGACGAGGCCGTTGCCGTCGCGCTGCAACAGTTCGCACAGGCCATGGCCGATTGCCCAGTCGAGGTCAGGCCCGGCGCCCATGCCGTTGGAGATGATCGTGGTAAAGGGACGATAGCCGGGCGACAGTTCTTTCGACGAATAGGCGGCGAGTTCGACCGGCACGAGCACGGTGGACCCGTCGGCCCAGCGCGTGGCTTCCACCCATTCGAGCATGGTGTTCCGCCCGACCGGCGAGCCGGCCGGCAGGCACAGGGTCAGCGGGTCGGCGACCGCCCGCGCGCCGAGCGCGGCAACCAGGCTGTCGTACGATCCGCGCCGTTTGGGCCGCGCTTGCAGTGTGAGCGTCGGGAACACCATCTCGGCGATCTCGCCCAGGCCGCCCAGCACCGCCTCGCCGTCGCTTGCGCCATAGCCCACGCCATAGGGCATGATGCCGTCCAGCGCGGGATCGTCCGGAAACAGGGCGACGACCCACACCGGCAGGCCGATGCGGTCGAGCCCATGGATGGGAAAGGCGACGACATCACCGGCGGGAAAGGCCGCGAGATAGGCGTGTGCCGCAGGCGGCAGATCAGCCGGCAGTCCGGTCACAGGGCGAACCTGTGCACGCCGGGCGGACGCGCGAGCGCGTCGTCGAGCGCGGCGAGCGCGGCGTCGCGCCCGACGCCCGGCGCATGCTCGAACGGGGTGAGGATCGTGTCGAAATCGAGCGGCGCGATGGCATCGCGGTAGCGGCTGAGTTCGCGGTGGGTCAGCGGGATATCCTTGTGAAACGCCTTGTGGCTGGACAGGGCGACGGATCGGCCGCCCGCCTGATCGACCTTGAACATGTCGCCGCAGAACAGGCGGCGGCCCGGCGCATCGTGGAGCGCCGCTTGCCCGGCATAATGGCCGCCGACGGGAATGAGGGTGTAGCCGGGCGCGATCTCGGTCGGCGCGTCATAGGGCCAGGTGACCGCGAACGCCTTCGTCAGTTGTAGGTCCGCGCTGTGGATGGCGAGCGCGGGCGCAAAGCTGCGCTGCAATTGGAACAGCGCGCCGTAACCGTGGACGTGGCTGGCCGCGAGTGTTGCGATGCCGCCCAGTCCGGCGATCCGCGCCAGCATCGCCGCGCTGTAATAGGGTGCGGCTTCGAAGGCGATGTTGCCGCCCTGCGCTTGCGGGCGCACGATCAGCCAGCCCGTCCCGGCAAGACCGAGCGCCGGCGTGGTGGTGAACGCCCACAGGCCGGGCTCCACCTCGCGCGCGTCGCCGCCATGCGTCGCGGCGACCTGCGCCTCGGGCAGGAAGCACCAGCCGTCGGCCGGCAGATCGTTGCGCACGTCGGTGCACACCGGGCAGTCGGGCGGGGCGAAGTGCAGCTGCCAGAAACCGCAATTCGCGCAGGCATGGTGGCTCAGCGGCATGCCAGCGCCCTGCGATAGGCAGCGTCGAAACGCCGCATCAGCGCCAGGTCCCTGGCGGCGTCGAAACCATGCGGCTGCCCGCCCACCGCGCGGGTGAAGGCAGCGGCCTGCCGGGCGAAGGGCGAGATGTCGGCAGCGAAGGGTAGCGCCTCGATCGCGCCGGTCCGACCACACTGGCGGGTCACGCGGCCGCCCGGGGTCTGGCCCATCGTATCGATCGCCTCGATCGCGCCAGTGGTGCCCACGATTTCCAGACGGCGACGCGGCAGTGCCTCGGGGCAGTTATAGGCGACGTGCAGCGAGGCGAGGACGCCCGATCCGGTCCTTGCGACGAGCATGGCGCCGTCTTCCACCCCATAATCATGGATGCGGCGCTGGATGGCGATATCGAGCGTGGCGATGTCCTCGCCCAGCAGATAATTGACGAGATCGAGGCCGTGCAGCGCAAGGTCGATGCCGGCGCCGCCGCCCGCCGCGTCGGCGTCCGCGCGCCAGTTGGCCGCGCACCAGTCCGGCCCCACCCAGCAGCAGTAGACAATGCGGATCGCGGTCGGGGTGCCGACCGCCCCGTCGGCGATCGCATCGCGGATCGCCGCATGCGCCGGATGGTGCCGCTGGTCAAAGGCGATGCCGAGCAGCGTCTGACACATGCCGGCGGTTTCTATCATCGCCTCCGCGTCCGCAAGCGCGGCCGCGATCGGCTTTTCGCACAGCACCGGAAGGCCGCGGCGCAGCGCCTCCTCGACCGGTTGGCGGTGGCGGTGATTGGGCGTGGCGACATAGAGCGCGTCCGCGCCCCCCGCGTCGGCCAGCTCGGCAACGCTGCCGAACAACGGAACCTCCCCGGCGGCGCCGCGCGCGCCGTCCGACGGGTCGACGATGCCGGCGATCGTGCCGCCCATGCTGCGGATCGCGGGTGCCATATAATCGCGTGCCACCCAGCCAAAGCCCGCGATGCCCCACCGCATCACCAGCGCTCCGGCAGGTCGAGAAGCTCGCGCCGGGCCACTGCCTCCCGCCAGCGCGCGCGCATCATCGTCGCCGGCGGCACCCCCGCATCGGCGCGGTAGGTGGCCCGCGCACCATATTCGGCGGCATAGCGCGCGCTGGGCCAGTCGATGCCGTTCCCGCCGAGCAGGGGATTGCGGCGCAGCGGCGTGCCGTCGGGAGGGCAGGCCAGTCGTCCGAAAGCCTTGCCGGCAGGCGCGGGCGGGACGGACACCGCGAAGGCTTCGGTGGCGCCGCTGAGCGGCAGCGGCGCATCGCCCGCGACGCCGGCGCGCGTCAGTTCCTCGTCCGCGAAAAGCATGGCGCCGGGGAACAGCCCGGCAAGGTCGCTCGCGGCGACCGCGGCGGCGCTCGACAGGTTGGCGGCGTCGCGGTTGTGGATGTGGGCCAGCAGCAGCCTGGGCGCGAGCGCGCGCAGCGACCGCGCGACATGCGCCTTGTCCTCGAAAAAGTAGAAGGCATCGTGGCACAGCGCGAGATCGAATGGACCCGCGACCGCGAACGGTTGCGCAGCGTCCATGCAGACGAGGGGCGCGTCCGGGCCGACGACCCAATGCCGCGCCAGCCAGAGTTTGGAAAAGACGATGTCGGCCCCGGTCGCCACGACGCCGAGACGGCGTAGTTCGCGCAGATAATGGCCGATGCCGCAGCCCAGCTCGAACACGGTGCGCGGGTGCGGCCAGCAGGCGTCCATCAACGCAAGGCCGGCGACGAAAGTGGGGTCGCTCCAGCGGTGCGCGAAATAGTCGCCGACCCGCCCATAGGCGAGGTGCTCCATCGCCTCGCGCAGGGTCAACTGGTCCCGCCGCTCCACGAGGTCGGCGAGCGCGCCCGCCTGCGGAAGCGCCCCGTCCCACCAGCGGTCCTGTTCGGCGAGGAGGAGGTGCAAGGCGCCCGCGCGGTCGCCCCGGTCGAGCAGCGCGAGCGCATCCTCCGCGCGCGGCCGCGATCCCGCGCGCAGATAGGCGATCCCGTCGATCATCGGCCAGCGTTCGTCGCCCGCGCGCAGCGAATGCGGCGTATCCGGTGCCAATGGACGGCCGCTGACGGGGGAGAGAAGGCCGTTCATGCCAGCAGGCCGATCTCGTTCAAGATGCGGTCGTGGAACGGCTTCACCGGGCCGTCGTGCACCAGGCCATAGTCGTCCAGCACCGTCGTCATCGTCGCGGCGCGGGCGCGCAGATGCTGCTCGGTCTCCAGCACCCGGTCGATGGCGTCGGCGGCATGGAACGCCCGCGCATCGGGCGCGCCATCGTCCGCGATCCGCGCGAGCATCGCGTCGATGGGCCCGTGCATGGCCGCCGGCAGCTGCGCCATCGCCGCGGCGCGCGCGGTCGCCATGACCGGCTGCAGACTGTCGCCGAGCAGCATTTCTCCGGCATAGCCGCTGTCGGGCATCGCCGCGCTGTGCAGATGGTGCGCCATGCCGGCGAGGAAGGCCGCGGCGGGATCGGCATCGTAGGCGGGACTGAGCAGGACCGCGTAGACGGCGACGATCAGGCTGTGCTCCGCGTGATTTTCGGCCGGCTGGAGCATCAGCCGTGGCTTGCCGGGACAGGTGACGCCGGCGCGCGGCTGATCGGCGAGCAGCGCGACGAAGGCGGGCGCGGTGCCGGGCGCGGCGAGCGGATCGGCCGCCGCGCGGCGCAGGCGGCCGACCAGGGCGGTATCGAGCGGGCCCGTCACCTCGTCCAGCGCGCCGCGGCGTATCGCGGCGATGGCCGCGTCGCCGACGCCGAGCTCGGCCAGCTTGGCGGCGTCGAGATCGCCGAGCCGCGTCGCCGCGAGCGCGTCGGCGGTGATCGCGAACGCGACGCGCTCCAACCCTTCGCCAGCGACCAGCGCCGCCCAGCCCAACGCGAAAAGGCGCGTCGCGATGCTGCCGACGGTACCAGCGGAATGGATGCGCTTGAGTTCGCCGATCTCACGCAGGAGCGGCAGCATCGCCGGATCAAGCGGTGTGTCCGCCCGCTGCATCGCCGCCGCCTGCACGGTTCAGACGCTGCCGAGCCAGTGGTCGAGCAACGCCTGCTGCGCAAAGAAATCGTGCACCGGCGCGCGACCGTCCCCCGTCTGCGGCAGTTTGAAGAACAGGCTCATCTGTTCCTGCACGCCGCCTTGCCCGCGGGCCTGCGCGAGGCCGAGAAGGCGCGCGATCTCGATCACCAGCGGCGCGGCGAGCACCGAGTCCTTGCACAGGAAATTGAGCTTGAGCTGCATCTTCTGGCCGAGGAAGCCGCGGATATCGATATTGTCCCACGCTTCCTTGTCGTCGCCGCGCGGCCGGTAATAATGGATCATGACGATATGGTCGTCGACCGGATAGCCGAGGATCTGGTCGAGCACGCTCTTCTTCGTGCCGAGCTTGGATTGCAGCGAGGCCGGGTCGTCGAGCGCGAGGCCATCCGAGTTGCCGAGGATGTTGGTGGAGAACCAGCCGTCGACGTGCAGCGCGCGGTCGCGCAGCGCGGGCGCGATCACGGTCTTGAGGAGCGTCTGCCCGGTCTTTCCGTCCTTGCCGGCGATCGGCACCCCGCGATCCTGCGCCAGCTGCTGCAGCGCCGCCACGTCGGCAGCGACGCTGGGCGTGAAATTGCCGAACGCTATCCCGGCGTCGATCGCCGCATAGGCGTAGAGCATGGCGGGGCTGATCGCGGCGTCGTCGCGGTCGAGCCCGCGTTCGAAGGCGTCGATGTCGCCAAGCGCGGGCGACGCGAGATCGGGCACGCGCTCGGTGGAGGCGAGGTTGATCATGACCACGCGATCGGCGCGCTGTTCGTCGCGGAAGCGGGAGAGATCCGTCTGGATACGGTCGATCGCGCCGCGATGGCCGCGTGCCGAGATGCGGTTGCCCCCGCCGATGTTCGCGCAGAAGTCGGTGCTGCCGACCGCGGGCCAGGGGGTCATTCCGTGCAGCGACGAGGCGCCGTTGCTCAGTTCCTTCTCGCCGATGACGCCATGCTTGAGGGCGAGGCTCGCAAGGCTGCCCTCGGCAAGGTCCCAGCCACCGAAGACGAGGTCGCGATAGGAGGCGAGGCCGGTGACGGTGCGTCCGGCGAGGGGGAGGCCGGCGAGATCGTTCGATCCGGCCTTGATCATCTCGATGCCCGCGATCGCGGTCGTCGCGACCGCCCCGCCCACACCGACTATCGCTATGGCAAGCCGCTCGCTCATACGCTCTCCCACCGACGGCCAGCAGCCGTTCATCGTGGCGCAATGTTCGGAGACCGGATCGGTTCGCCGCGAACGGGCAGAAACGCGCAAATAAAGACGCGCTGTTTGCGCTGAGTCACAAATCAAGCGAAGTGAATTGATCTAAATCAATCGGCCGCGCGGGAGGAGGGGAGCCAGTCGGTAGCGACGAACGCCAGCCGGTCGCGATAGTCGACCCGCGCCGAGAGGGCGGCGACGTCGGTGATGCGGATGAGCCGCCCTTCGCGCTCGATCAGTCCGGTTTTCTCCCACACGCGCAGCGACCGGTTGACATGCTCCTTGGTGAGGCCGGTCGCGTCGCCGAGATCCTGCTGGGTAAGAGGCAGCTGGAAGCTGGACGCATCCCCGCCGTCGTCCCTGTCGACGACGCGCAGGCGCGATCGAAGGTCGAGGAGCAGCGTCGCGATGCGCGTCGCGCCGTTGGTACGGCCGACCGAGGTGAGCCGATCGCACAGCGCGACATTGTCCGCCGCGGCCAGCGCGTAGAACATGGCGCCCAGCCGTGGATGCGCCGCGAAAACGTTGCCCAGCGCGGCGCGGGGCACCTCGTACAGCAGACAGTTGCTGACCGCGGTGATGGTTGCCGCGCTGGCGGTCCAGGCGATGCTGTGCGAGGCGGTAAGGTCGCCGACGAAATGGAATTGCAATATCTGCCGCCCTCCGCCGGCCAGGCGTACCGAACTGTGCAGCCAGCCGCTTCCAACGACGAGCAGCGGGTCGGTGGCGCCGCCTTCCGCCACGACGGTGCCACCCGCGTCCACGCGCCGCTCCCGCCCTTCCAGCCGGTCGAGCGCGTCGCGTTCGTGGTAGGTGAGGGCGAGATAGGGCGCGATGCGCCGTTCGAGAGCGCGGGGCATCAGCGGATCCAACTAGGTACGATCATCGGCCACAGACCCAATAGCGCGCGATGCGCCGGCTGTCGAACCGCAACCACTGCCGTCAGGCCATGCAAGCATCGACTAGTTGACGATTATTTGCGCGTCGGCGCAGTGACTCGCATCGCTCTCCCCAACGCCGCGCGCACGGCCCTTTTATTGAGACGGTTGGGAAACCGCAAAAGAATCCCCGACGCTTGCGGAAACAAAACGCCTGCGCCGTGTTGTCGCGAAGGTTCAAAGGGGACGCGGCGCGGCGATGCACATACTCAGTCTGGCGCTCGGCGGCTGCATCAAGGGACCACCGGTCGCTTTCGGCCTGACCGAGGATACGGGTGGACACATCACCTATCTGCTGGGCGCGGCGCGCGCCCTGGCCGATACGCCAGGGGTCGAGCGCGTCACCATCGTCACGCGGCTCATCGACGATCCGGTGCTGGGCCCCGACTATGCGCGCGAGACCGAACAGATCGACCCGCGTCTTGCCATCCGCAGGATCGACAGCGGGGACCGGCGCTATCTGTCCAAGGAGACCAGCGGCGCGGACCGGGCCGGCTTTACCCGCGCCTTGATCGCATGGGTGCGGGGGCTGTCCCCGCGCCCGGCGTGCATCCATGCGCATTTCGCCGACGCAGCCGAGGTCGCGGCGGCGGTCGAGGCGGCGCTCGGCATACCGTTCATCTACACGCCCCATTCGCTGGGCCATGACAAGGCGCGGCTCGCGTCCTCGCGCGGCGCCGCGATGGCCGAGCGCCTGGCGATGGAAGACCGTGCGATCGCGCGCGCATCGGCGATCGTCGCCTCCTCGCGCGACGAATGCGAACGGCAGATCATGGCCTATCCGTCGGCGCGCGCGGAAAAGGTGCACTGCATCCCGCCTGGCGCCAGTATCGACGACGGCGTCCATGCGTCGCCCGACCGCGCACGTGCGCTGATCGCTCCCTTTCTACGCGATGGCGAAAAGCCATTGATCCTGGCGGTGGCGCGGCCGGTGGCGAAGAAGAACCTGGTCGGCCTGGTGCGCATGTTCGGCACCTGTCCGGGCCTGCGCGACACCGCCAACCTCGCCATCGTCGCGGGCCTGCGCGATGCGCCGGACGATGGCGAGCCCGAGCAGCGATCGGTCATCGCGGGCCTGCTGGCCGAGATCGATCGCCACGACCTGTACGGGCAGGTCGCGCTGCCCAAGCGGCACGACCGCGCCGACATCCTCTCGCTGTTCGCACTGGCCCGCGCGAGCGGCGGCCTGTTCGCGAATCCCGCTTTCGTTGAACCCTATGGCCTCACCCTGACCGAGGCCGCGGCCTTCGGGGTGCCGGTGGTGGCGACCGACCGCGGCGGCCCGCCCGACATCGTTGCCCGCCTGGGGCACGGGGTGGTGGTCGATCCGATCGATGAGGCGCGCTTCGCCGAGGCCATGCTGATGTTGCTGCGCGATCCGTTGCGCTGGCAGAAGGCGTCGCAGAGCGGCGAGGTGCGCGCGCAGCGCCTGAGCTGGGCGGCCTATGCCCGGCAATTCGTGCAGCTGCTCGGCGCGCTGCAACCGGTACCCCAGGCGCGGCCGGCGGCAGACGCGTTGCTGCTGTGCGACATCGACGGCACGCTGACCGGCTGTTCGCTGGCAGCCGGCCGCTTCTCGCGCCATGTGGAGGGTGCGCCGTCGCTGGCCTTCGGAGTGGCCACCGGCCGGTCGCTACAGGAAGCGCTGCGCGTGCTCGGCGAATGGGGTCTGCCCGAACCCGACGTTCTGGCGCCTTCCGTAGGCAGCGAAATCTATTGGCGGCGCGGCGGTCGCCTGGTCGCGGACGACGGATATGCCGCGTACATCGCGGAAGGGTGGAGCGCGCGCGCCGTCGACCGCGTCGTGCGGGATATTGACGGCTACACGCCGCAGCGCGCGGTCGAGCAGAGAGCATTCAAGCGCAGCGGCACGTACTGCGATCCCGCGCTGCCCGATCGCGTGCGCGCGGCGCTGGCGGACGCGGACCTGCACGCGCGCGTGATCGCCAGCCATGGCCATATGATCGATATCCTGCCGGCGCGTGCGGGCAAGGCCGCGGCGATGGAATGGATCGCGGAGGCGCTCGGAGTGGACCGGGACAGGGTATTTGCCGCAGGCGACAGCGGCAACGATCTCGACATGCTCGATGCCTGCGCCAACGCCATCCTTGTCGGCAACCATTGCGACCGGATGGGCGACCGCGTCGCGGCGCACGTGCTGCGCGCGCGCGCCACTCATGCCGATGGCGTGATCGAAGGGCTCGCCCGCCTGGGGCTGGCGGGTACGGGCCAGGCGATCGCGGCATGAAGCGGCCCATCGGCTATTTCGTGCATCATCAGGGCCGTGGCCATGCGGAGCGGGCCGCGGCCATCGTCAACGCGCTGCCCGCCGACCGGCCGGTGACATTGTTCTGCGCCCGGCCGGACATGCTTCCGCCGCTGCGCCCAGGCGCCGAATGCATCGCCATCCCGTCGCTGTTCGAAGCGCCCGCCGATCCCGCGCCCCCGCCGCTGCCCGCGCCCATGCCGGAGACGCTGCATTGCGCGCCCCTGGGCTGGCCAACCATCACGCGTGCCTGCGCGGCGCTTGCCGCCTGGTTCGATACGGCGCAACCCGCGCTCTTCGTCACCGACGTGTCGGCGGAGCTGGCGCAGTTCGCGCGGATCGCGGCGGTGCCGACGGTGGTCGTGGTGCAGCATGGCGAACGCGACGATGCCGGGCATATGGCGGCCTACCAGGGAGCGAGCGGACTGCTCGCGCCCTATGCACCTGCGCTTGAACAGGCGGGGCGACCGCAGTGGATGCTCGATCGGATGCACCACGCGCCGGGTGTGGGCGTTGTGGGCATCGATGCGGATCGCGACGCTGCGCGGGCCGCGCTGGGCCTGCCGCCGGGGCGGCGGATCACCCTGGCGGTGGGTGGCGGGGGTGGCGACGGCCTGCCCGCGACGCCGCTGACGCTGGGTGCGCGGGGCGATGCGGACGGGCTGTGGATCAGCATCGGTTCCGTCCATCACGAATGGCATGCGACGCCGCCCGCGAACCTGGAGCATCGCGGCTGGGTGGACCGCCCGCAGATGTTCATGGCGGCCGCCGACCGTATCGTCTCCTCCGCGGGCAACACGACGGTGCACCAGCTGCTCAGCCTGGGGCGGCCGTGGGTCGTCGTCCCCGAATGGCGCTATTTCGGCGAGCAGGTCGAGAAGGCCCGCGCGCTGGCCCGTGCAGGAGTGGCGACGGTGCTGGACCATTGGCCGGGCCATGCCGGCGCCTGGGATGCCGCCTGGACCATGGCCGACGCGATCGACCCGGATGCCCAGCGTGCGCTGTTCGATCCGCATGCGGCCAGCGGGGCGGCGATATGGCTCGACGCCCTGGCCGCCCGCCTGTGGGGCGACGCCGACCGCCTTGCCAGCATATCCTCTCCCACAGCATTGGAACGAGCCGCATGAGCGATATCAGCGTCATCACCCTCGCGCGCGGACGCGACGATCATCTGGCCAATCTCGTGCGCGGCCTGGCGCAGTCCGGCATGCGTCCGCACGAGCTGGTGATCGCGGCGATGCAGGATCAGGCGTTCGTGGTGCCGGACGCTCCTTTTCCGGTGCGTCAGATCCTGCTCGGCGGCGATGCGCTCGGCCTGGCGCACGCGCGCAATGCCGGCGCGATCGAGGCGCGTGCCGAGCGGCTGGTGTTCCTCGACGTCGATTGCATTCCGTCACCCGATCTCGTCGCCGATTATGCAGCGGCGATGGACCTGGCCGATGGCCTGTTGATGGGCGAGGTGCTGTACCTGCCGAAGGGCGCGACCGAACGGGGCATCGATTTCGCCCGCTTCGCACGCGCCGGGGTCAAGCACAGCGAACGCGCCGGACCCCCCGATGGCCCGATCGGCGCTTGCAGCGACTATCGCTGTTTCTGGTCGCTCAATTTCGCGATCCGGCGCAACCTGTTCCTTGCGCTGGGCGGGTTCGACGAGGACTATAGCGGCTATGGCGGGGAAGATACCGATTTCGGGCGCGTCGCCGCGGAAGCAGGCGTCGACCTCCTGTGGGTACGGGGTGCGCGGGCCTATCACCAATATCATGCGCACCACATGCCGCCGGTGCATCATCTGCGCTCGGTGCTGGCCAACGCGGCGCGGTTTCGCGACAAATGGGGTCATTATACGATGGAACATTGGCTGCGCGCGTTCGAGGCGATGGGCCTGATCGAACGGCAGGGCGACGGCTATGGGATCGTGCGCGAGCCGACCGAGGCCGACCTCGCGCTCACGCGGCAGCAGGCGCATCAGCCCTATGCCAGTACCGCGGCCTTCCTGGCCTCGTTCGACGCGGCGCAGGCCTCGGCGGCGCCCGAAAGGGTCGCGGCATAGCAGGCTTCGTACCGGGCGATCATGGCTTCGACGGAGAACATCGCCCGGGCGCGGACGCGGCCGCGTTCGCCGCAGCTGCCCGCCGCGCGGGCCATTGCAGTGGCGAGGGCCGGGATATCGTCCGGCGGTACCAGCATGCCCGCATCATCGATGACCTCGCGCATGGCGCCGCGATCATAGGCAACCACAGGCACCGCACAGGCCATAGCTTCCACCACCGTCAGGCCGAAGGGTTCGTCCCATTTGGGCGTGGCGACGAGGAAGGCGGCGCGGCGCATGGTATCGGTCAGGGCCGGACCGGCGAGCTGACCGATGTGCCGCCGCCGGCTGTCGAGCAGCGGCATGACGGCGTCGCGGTAATAGTCCAGGCAATCGATCGGCCCGACGACCGCCAGGCTGAGATCGGCCCGGTGCGCTGCGGCCAGGGCATCCGCCGTTCCCTTCGTCTGCGTGATCCGCCCGCACCACAGACCCTCGCCGGTCCGGCGGAGGCCGGGGCTCCATGCGTCAAGGTCGATGCCGTTGTGCGCGACATGAAAGCGCGACGCGCCAGCCCAGGCCCGCGCCTGCTGCGCCGACGTCACCGTATAATGTTGTCCCGGCCAGGCCGACGCGGCGACCGCATCGCTGAGTTCGGCGAAAGGGGGCACGTGCATCGAGGTCAGCATCGGCACGCCGTCGGCCTTTCCCCACGACAATAGCGGCGCGAACAGGCTGTTGTTGTGCACGATGTCGAACCCGTAGGTGCGGATCGCGTCCCATGCGGTGCGATAGGCATCGGTCAGGAAAGCGCGCAGCCGGCCCGTGCCCCGCCACTGCGCCCAGGGGAGGCTGGCCTCATAATGGTCGGCGACGATCGGGTGCAGCGGCAGCGAGGTATCGCTGCTGCCGCTGGCGAACAGCGCCACGTCGTGCCCGCGTCCGATGAGCCCCCGCACCAGCGCGTGCGCATGGCTTTCCATCCCGCCCATGAACGGTTCCGCAATGGGATGGCGGATGTGGCCGATGACGGCGATGCGCATGGATCGGCGATTCCGGGTTTAGAAGCGAGACTCGATCCAATGCGTCGGCCGCGGGCGGGTTGCGTCCGGGCGGCAAGCCGGATGCATAAATCGCAGTTGCTAATGCGAGCGATTCTCATTGACGTCGTGCCCTGCTCTGCCTAAGCGCGCGGCGAGCCTTGGGGACCCGCTTGCAAACCGTCACGATCCGCCGTTGGACCACCATCCACAAATGGAGCAGCATCGTGCCGACGCTGTTCCTGCTGATGCTGTGCGTCACCGGACTGCCGCTGATCTTTCACGACGAGATCGACGCCGCGCTGGGCGGCGACCGGGAAGGCAGCCTGGTCGGCCCGCCCTCGGCGCGCGCCGGCGCTTCGCTGGATGGCATCGTGGCCGCCGCGCTCGACCAGCGACCGGGCGCGGTGCCGCTGTTCATCGGATTCAGCCAGACCAGCCCGCTGATCACGGTGACCATCGGGCCGAGCCCGGACGCGCCTGGAGATGCGATGACGCTGCTGAGCTTCGATCGGTCCACCGGACGACCGCTGGGCGCAATCGACGACGACGGGGTGATGCACTTCCTCCTGCGGCTGCATACCGACATGTTTCTGGGGCTGCCCGGCATGCTGCTGCTCGGCGCGATGGGGCTGTTGTTCCTCGTGGCGCTGGTGTCGGGCGCGATCCTCTATGCGCCGTTCATGCGGCGGTTGCGCTTCGGAACGGTGCGTGCCGCGCGGTCGGCGCGGGTGCGCAGGCTCGATCAGCATAATCTGATCGGCATCGTCATCCTCGCATGGGCAGTGGTGGTCGGGGCGACGGGGGCGATCAACGCCTTTGCCGATCCGCTGACGCAGCGTTGGCGCGAGGGAGAGGTCGCGCGCATGACCGCGCGCTATGCCGGTGAGCCTGCGCTGGCGCCTGCCGACTACGGCTCGATCGATGCGGCGATGCGCGCGGCGGATGCGGCGCTGCCCGGCCGGTCGCCGCAGTTCATCGGTTTTCCCGGCGGCGCGTGGTCGAGCGGTCATCATTATGCGATATTCTATCAGGGCGCGACGCCGCTGACCCAGTATCTGCTGACGCCGGCGCTGGTCGACGCGAGCGCCGGCACGCTGACCGACGCGCGCGACATGCCGGCGGTCAATCAGGCGCTGATGCTGTCCAAGCCGCTGCATTTCGGCGACTATGGCGGCCTGCCGCTGAAGATATTGTGGGCGCTGCTGACCTGCGCGACGATCCATGTTCTGGGCACCGGTGTGCTGCTGTGGCTGCGGCGCGGCGCCGGTCATGTCGAGGCGCGGATCGCGGACCATTCCGCCGGGCAACCGGCATGAGCGTGCGCGTGCCCCCGCAGGCCAAGCGCCGCATCTTCGCGGTGCCCGCGCTGATCGCCCTCGCCAGCATCGGCGGCCTGTTGCTGGGCCTGACCGGCGACGGCGTGCGCGACATCGCGGCCTGGGCGCTGCTCGCTCTTCCCATTCTCGCCATCGCCTGGCGACCCCCGAAAACCCGCTTTCTCGATAACAGGACAAGATCATGACCCGTTTGCCGTCTTCCATCGCCATCGCCGCCGCGCTGGCCGCCTATCCGGCTGCCGCGCAGGATGCGAACGAGGACATCGTCGTCACCGCACAAGCGACCAACGCAACCGAGGTGGCGCCTGGCGGACGCGTGGGCGTGCTAGGGGACAAGGAGGCGGGCGACATCCCCTTCTCGATCCGATCGATCGACGAGACGCTGATCCTGAACCAGCAGTCGCTGACGCTGGGCGCGGTGCTGGAGAACGATCCGACGGTGCGCACCACCTACGGCTTCGGCAATGCGGCCGAGCAGTTCGTCATTCGCGGCTTCCAGCTGTTCGGCGACGACCTGGGTCTGAACGGCCTGTACGGCATCGCGCCGCGCCAGCTGGTCGCGCCCGAGCTGTTCGACCGGGTCGAGGTGCTCAACGGGGCGAGCGCCTTCCTCAACGGCGCCGCGCCGGGGGGTTCGGGGCTCGGCGGCAACGTCAATCTGGTGCTCAAGCGTGCCGAGGCGGCGCCGCTGACCCGCGCGACGCTCGGCTATGTAGGCGATGCGCATCTGGGCGCGAGCATCGACGTTTCGCGGCGCTTCGGCGGGGTCGGCCTGCGCTTCAACGGCGCCTATCGCGACGGGGAGGTGGCGATCGACCGCGAGGACCGGCGCACCTTCGTGCTGGGCGGGGCGCTCGACTGGTCGAGCGGGCCGGTGCGCGTCGCGGCGGACCTCGCCTGGCAGCAGGTGCGGGTGGATAGCCTGCGCCCGAAGATCACACTGGGCGCCGCGTCGGTGCCGCGCGTCCCGGCAGCGCGGAGCAATCCGGCACAGGACTACACCTATACCGACCTGCGCGACCTGTTCGGGACGCTGTCGATCGACATCGACCTTGCCGACAACGCGCTGCTCTACGCGCGTGGCGGTTTTCGCGACGGGCGCGAGGACGGCATCTACGGCGGCATCACCCTGCTCGATGCCGCGACCGGCGCGGCCAACGGCAATGCGCTGTTCGTGCCGCGCACCGACAATAACGAGGCGGTCGAGGCGGGCCTGCGCGTGCGGCTGGGCACGCGGATCACGCAGGAGATCAACGTCGGCGTCAATGCCTCGTGGCAGGTCAACCGCAATGCCTTCGACTTCCGCTACGGCCCGGGCTTCGCTGGCTTCGCCACCAACATCTACGGCGATGCGCAGGTGGCGCTGCCGTCGTCGTCCTTCGTCGGCGGGGACCTCGACGATCCGTTCGCGATCGCGCGCACGCGGCTGGCCTCCGTGTTCACGTCGAACACGGTCGGACTGCTCGACGACCGCATCCTGCTGACCGGCGGCCTGCGGTTGCAGGCGATCCGCGCGCGCAGCTACAACTACTACAACGGCGGGCAGCTCGACGGTGTCTATGACGAGAGCGCGGTGACGCCGGTGGCGGGCATCGTGGTCAAACCGTTCGATGGCCTGTCGCTCTACGCCAACCGGATCGAGGCATTGCAGCAGGGGCCGGTCGCGCCCAACGACCCGCTGCTGGTCAACGCCAACGAGGCGTTCGCGCCGTTCAAGAGCGCGCAATATGAGATCGGCGGCAAGGTCGAGCTGGGCCGCGTCTTCGCGACGCTCGCGCTCTACCGCACCACGCTGCCGTCCGCCTATGCGGTGCCGGTCGATCCTGCGCAGCCAGGCGGCCTGCGCCGTTTCGCCTTCGACGGGGAGCAGCGTAACCAGGGGATCGAGATGACCGCGCATGGCGACCTCGGCCAGGGCCTGCGCCTGATTGCGGGCTTCGCGGTGAACGACGCCGAATATGTGCGCACCGCGACCGGCGCGAACGAGGGCAACGACGTGCCCGGCGTGCCGGAGTGGACCGCCAACGCCAACGTCGAATGGGACCTGCCGTTCGTGCCGGGCCTGACGCTGACGGGACGCGTGGTGCACACCGGCGAGCAGGCGGTGGACGCGGCCAATGCGCGGAGCATTGCCGACTGGACGCGGGTCGATCTCGGCGCCCGCTATGTCCTTGCCGCGGGCGAGGTGCCGGTGACGCTGCGCGTCGGCGTCGATAACGTCGCCAACCGCCGCTATTGGGCAAGCGCGTTCGACGTGTTCAACCCCGCGCTGCTGCAGGGCGCACCGCGCACGGTGCGCGCGTCG
>CBDUBN010000027.1:0-22528 GCA_965365395.1 uncultured Sphingomonas sp. | reverse complement strand
CGTCGAGCAGGTCGAGCAATTGCGCCACCCGTCCTTCGATCGTTTCCGCCGGTTGTTCGTCGTGCATTGCTGCCCTCCTGCCGACCCGCCGCCTAACCGCCACGTGCGCGCCGCGCCATACTGGAGTTACGAATTTTCTAGGGTCGCCGCGCCCCCGGCGCTACGTTGCCATCGACGAGGCGCCGAAAACAGGCGCCCGGGTGGAGACGAGCATGGCGGATGGGCAGGCGGCAGGGGCCGGCGCGGAGACGCGCGCATGGCCGGCGATGGGCCTCAAGCAGATCGAGACTTTGCTGTGCGCCCCCGGCGCGCGCTTCGAGATGGATGAACGCGCCATCCGCGGCGTCGCCACCCGCTGCTGGAAGAATGCGCCGCCCAGCCTCCCCGCGCTCCTTGCCCACGGCCGCAGCTTCGGGGACCGCTCCTTCTGCATCTACGAGGACGAACGCGTCTCCTACGATGCCTTCCACCGCGCCGTCGCCGCGCTCGCCGCCGATCTCGCGCGGCGCGGCGTGGTGAAGGGCGACCGCGTCGCGCTGGCGATGCGCAATCTGCCCGAATGGCCCGTCGCCTTCTTCGCCATCACCTGCCTCGGCGCGATCGCCGTCCCGCTCAACGCCTGGTGGACCGGCGCAGAGCTCGCCTACGCGCTGGCCGACTCGGGCGCACGCGCCCTTGTCTGCGACGGCGAGCGCGCGGAGCGCATAGCCGGTCATCGCACCGCCTTTCCCGCGCTCACCGACATGATCGTCAGCCGCGACAGCGCGGGACAGGGCGTCCCGCTCGCCGCGGTCATCGGCGAACCGGACGAATGGGCGGAGCTGCCCGATGCGCCGCTCCCCGACGTCACCATCGCGCCCGACGATCCCGCCACCATTTTCTACACCAGCGGCACCACCGGCCACCCCAAGGGCGCGCTCGGCACGCATCGCAACCTGATGACCAACATCTTCTCCAGCGCCTACGCCGCCGCGCGCACCGCCATGCGCCGCGGCGAAGCGCCGCCGGAGCCCGCGCACAAGACGGTGCTGACCGTCGTGCCGCTGTTCCACGTGACCGCCTGCAGCGCCGGGCTGATGGGCTTCGTCGCCGCCGGCACGACGATGGTGCTGATGCGTAAATGGGAGGTGGTCGCCGCGATGGCGCTCATCCAGCGGCACCGCGTCAACTCCACTGGCGGCGTCCCGACCATCGCCTGGCAGCTGATCGAACATCCCGATCGCCACCGCTACGATCTCTCCAGCCTAGAGAACGTCGCCTATGGCGGCGCCCCGTCCGCGCCCGAACTCGTGCGCCGCATCCAGTCCGATCTCAAAGCCATGCCCGGCAACGGCTGGGGCATGACCGAAACGATGGCCACCGTAACCAGCCATTCGGCGGAGGATTATCTCAACCGGCCCGACAGCTGCGGCCCGCCGCTCCCCGTCGCCGACCTCCGGATCATGGACGCCGACGGCGAAGCGGAACTGCCCGTGGGCCAGGTGGGCGAACTATGGGCGCGCGGCCCGATGGTGGTCACCGGCTACTGGAACAAGCCCGAAGCCACCGCCGCGACCTTCGTCGACGGCTGGGTGCGGACCGGCGACCTCGCGCGCCTGGACGAGGAGGGCTTCTGCTTCATCGTCGACCGGGCGAAGGACATGATTATCCGCGGCGGCGAGAATATCTATTCGTCGGAGGTCGAGAATGTCCTCTACGATCACCCGGCGGTCACCGACGCCGCGCTGGTCGGCCTGCCGCACCGCACGCTGGGGGAGGAGCCGGCGGCGGTAGTCCACCTCGCGCCGGGTAGCCGCGCCAGCGAGGCGGAGCTCAAAGCCCATGTCGCCGCGCGCCTCGCCGCGTTCAAGGTGCCGGTGCGCATCCATTTCTGCGCCGAAACGCTGCCGCGCAATGCCAATGGCAAGATCCTCAAGCGCGACCTGAAGGCGCTGTTCGACTGATGGCCGGCACCGCGGCGTCGGTCATGGCGGGGAGCACGGCGGGCGGCACGGCGGGCGGCACCCGGCGCTTCCGCGAAAAGACCGAGCATATTCTCGACGCCGCTTCCGCCATCATCAACGAGACCGGCGCCGCCGGCATGACGCTCGCGGCCGTGGCCAGCGCGGTCGGGCTCAACACCGCCAGCGTCACCTATTACTTCAAGCGCCGCGACGATCTCGCGCTCGCTTGCTACCACCGCGCGCTCGAACGCATCGAGCAGATGGTCGACGCGGCGGCGGCGCAAGGCAGCGCGCGCGCCCGCGTCCACGCCTATCTCGCGCTCAACATCGATCTCCTGCGCCGCGTGCGCGCGGGGCAGGCGCGGCCCATCACCGTGCTTTCCGACATCCGCGCGATGGACGATCCGGTGCGCGTCACCCTGTCGGACCGCTATCGTACCATCATGCGCCGCGTGCGCGGCTTCTTCGGCCCGGATGCCGACCCGGCCACCAAACGCCTCAACGTCGCGCGCACGCACATGTTGCTCGAGAATGTCTACTGGCTGCCGGTGTGGATCGGCCGCTACGCCAGCGACGATTTCCCCCGGATCGAACGGCGGATGATGGAGGTGTTCGAGCACGGCCTGCTGCCCGAAGGCGCGCCGCTGCCGCTGCTGACGCCGCTGCCCGTCGCCGACGCGGGCGACGACGCCACCCTCGCGCACCGCCGCTTCCTGCAGGCCGCCACCCGGCTCATCAACGCGCGCGGCTATCGCGGCGCTTCGGTCGATCGCATCGCCTCGGAACTCGGCGTGACAAAGGGCAGCTTCTACCACCATCTCGAAGCGAAGGACGAGCTGGTCCTCGCCTGTTTCCGGCGCAGTTTCGAAACCATCGGCGCGGCGCAGCGCGTGGCGCGGGCGGGCGGTACGGGCGGCGACCATGCGGCGCAGCTGTTCGCCAGCATCGCGACCTTGCTGGACGTGCAGTTTTCCGATGCCGGGCCACTGTTGCGCACCACCGCGCTCGCCGCGCTGCCCGCCGACTTCCGCGACGGCGTCATCGATACCGGCAACCGCATCGCGCGCCGCTTCGCCGGTACGATCATCGACGGCATCAGCGAGGGGCGCCTGCGCAGCGTCGACCCGCTTATCGCCTCGCAGATGCTGATGCCGATGATCAACAGCGCCTATGAACTGCGGGGCTGGGCCGCCGCCATGCCGCGCGGCCACGCCATCCGCCTCTACGCGTCGACCATCGCCACCGGTCTGTTCGCCGATCGCCCGGAACGCTGACCGGGGCGCGGGCGTCGCCGCACCCGCAGCGCTTGCTGCCACCGCACCGCTGCGTTAAGATTTATGAATGGCGGATCAGGGTGGGGTTTCGGCGCATGAGGCGGCGCAGGGCGCGGACAGCGCCCTGGCCGATCTGCTGGTGCAACGGCTGCGCAGCCTGACGCTCGACGCCGACGCGCATGGTTTCGCCTGGGATGCACGCAGCGACGTCGCCATCGCCACGCCGGGTTTCAAATCGCTGTTCGGCATCGCCGATGGGGATCGGCTCGATGCCGCAGCCATCGCCGCGCGTCTGCATCCCGAGGATGCGGACCGGGTGCAGGCTCGACAGACGGAAATGCTCGAACGCGGCGGCACGGTCACCGACGAATTCCGCATCATCCGCCCCGACGGCGTCACGCGCTGGATCCGCGCGGAGGCGATGGCGATGCGCAGCGACGACGGCACGATCGTCGGCCTTGCCGGCGTCAACCGCGACATCAGCGCGGACCGGGGTCTCCCCGCCGGCACCGGCGCCGACTCGCCTGCCGGCACGGGGGTACCGCCCGGCCCGCTCATGGGCGGCGCCAGCCTCGACGAACTCATCCGGCTCGGCCGTGCGCTGCCTGCCCTGCTGTGGGTCGCCAACCGCGACGGCTTCGTCCAGTGGTACAACGAACGCTGGCACGATCACTGCGGATCGACGCCCGAAAGCATGGCGGGCTTCGGCTTTCAGTCGGTGATCCACCCCGACGACGTGCAGCGCGTGCTCGCCGAGTGGGTCGCGGGCATCGCGACCGGCGCGGAGTTCGAGATCATCTACCGCCTGCGTAAGCGCGACGGCAGCTACAGCCCCTATCTCGCGCGCGGCGCGCCCGCGCGCGATGCGAACGGCGCGATCACCGGCTGGTCGGGCCTCAACATCAGCATCGGCGCCGAACGCGCGGCGAGCGAGAAACTGGCGCGCGTCAACGCCGAACTCGCGCAGGCGCTCGTCGACAAGGACATGCTGCTGTACGAGGTCAACCACCGCGTGAAGAACAGCCTGCAACTCGTCACCTCGTTGCTCGGCATGCAGGCGCGCAAATCGAGCCAGCCCGAATTGCAGGCGGCGCTGGGGGAGGCGAGCGAGCGGATCGCGGTCATCGCCGCGCTGCATGAGGGACTCTACGCCGCCGGCGCACACACCTCGGTCGATATCTGCGTGGTGCTCGCCGATCTCGTCCGGCGCAGCGTCCATGCCTTCGCCGCCGACGGCAGGATCGCGATCGAGTGCGACACCGGCGGTCACATCGTCCTGCCGGTCGACCGGGCGATCCCGCTGGCACTGGTCGTCAGCGAACTGGTCACCAACGCGGTCAAATATGCCTTTCCCGGACGCGGCGGCCGCATCGCGCTCGGCGTTACTGCCACAGACGACGTAGTGCGCGTCGCCATATCCGACGACGGCGTCGGGCTGCCCGACGATGGCGCGCTGGCGGCGAGTTCCGGCATCGGCATGCGCGTGGTCGACGCCTTCGTCCGCCAGCTGCGCGCGACCATGGGCATCGACCGCACCCCACCAGGCACCCGCGTGACGATCGATCTGCCGCTGGTATGACGAAGCTCGGCAAGCGCCGACCCACCGGTGCCCCGGCGAAGGGTGAACTGGGTTACGTGCCGCCGTTCACCGCCCGTCGCCAGGTCTCATCTGTGACACCGCCGACCGCCGTACGATACGCAAGGTCCGGTGATCGACCCCGGCCTGCGCCAGGGTGCTGCCAAACAAAACCGCAGCGGGGGGCTGGGGTTAGGACAACGACCGCCACGCTACGGGCAGGCTCGACCCCCTAATAGCCGCCCAGCCGCGCGAACCGGTCGCGCAGGTAGCTGCTGCTGCCCCACGCCTGCTCCAGCGGACGCGCGCGCTTGATATAGAAGCCGACGTCATATTCGTCGGTCATGCCGATGCCGCCGTGCAGCTGGATCGCCTCGCGGCTCATAGCGTGCAGCGTATCGTTGGCGCGCGTCTTGGCGAGCGCGGCGGCCTGTCCGACATCGCCGCCGCCCATCCTCTCCGCGGCTTCCAGCTGCACGAACGCAGCCTCGATGGCGGAGCGGGTCAGCTCGATCTCGCCGAACAGCCCGGCCATGCGGTGCTGCAGCGCCTGGAACGTTGCCAGCACCTGCCCGAACTGCACGCGCTGCTTCAGATATTCCAGCGTGGTGTCGAACGCCTGCAGCGTCATGCCGAACATTTCCGCCGCGGTCAGGATGCGCGCGCGGTCGAGCACTCGGTCGAGCAGCGCGTCGCCGCCATCCGCCAGCCTGTCCGCGTCTGCGCCGTCGAACCGCACCTCGGCATGGCTGCGGAAATCGACCATGTGCCGCCGCGCCCGCGTGACGCCCGCATTTCCGCCCTCGACCAAATACAGGCCATCTTCGGCGGCGACGACGAACAGGCCGGCGCTGTCGCCCTCCGCCACGAACGCCTTGGTGCCCGACAGCTTGCCGTCGGTCACGCGCGTCTCGATGCGTTGCGGGTCATGGCGCGGCCCCTCGTCCACCGCCAGCGTCGCCACCAGGCTGCCGTCGGCGATCCGCGGCAGATACGCCGCCTTTTGCGCATCGCTCCCGCCGAGCAGGATCGCCGACGCCGCGATCGCGCCCGCCACCAGCGGGCTCGCGGTCAGGGTGCGTCCCGTTTCCTCGACGACCAGGCCCAGGCTCATCCAGCCGAAGTCCGATCCGCCATGCGCCTCGGGGATGATGATCCCGGTCCAGCCCATGGCCGCCATCTCGGCATAGACGCTCGCGTCGTAGCCCGCGGCCTCCCCGGCATCACGCACGGCGCGCCACTTCGCTACCGGGCTTTCATTGCGCACCCACGTCTGCGCCATGTCGCGCAGCATCACCTGCTCTTCGCTCAGTTTCGCCATATCTTTTGCCTTACCGTAGCCCTGAGCCTGTCGAAGGGCGCTTTGCCGTCAGCCGCCCTTCGACAGGCTCAGGGCTACGGAATTGAGAGAAGCTACTGGTGGTCCAGCATTCCCAGAATGCGCTTGGCGACGATGTTGGTCTGGATCTCGGTCGATCCGCCATAGATCGTCGTCGCCTTGCCGAACAGCCACGCGCGGGTTTGCTCCAGCTCCTCGTGCGTGAAACCCTCACCCTCCCAGCCCAGGCCCTGCATCCCCAGGATCTCGATCAGCAGCTCGGCCTTTTCCTGCATCAGCTTCGTGCCGCTCGTCTTGAGGATCGACGACGCGACCGATATGCCGCCTTCCGCCTGCACCCGCATCGCGGTGGCGAAGAAGGCCCGGCTGTCCATCTCGAACTTGGCGATGCGCGTGCGTAGCTCGGCGTCGGCGATGCGCCCCTCGGCGTCCACCCCGCGCGTCTCCTTGGCGAGATCGGCGAGCGGCGCGCCGCCGGTCATCATCCGACCGCCGCCCGAGATATTGGTGCGCTCATGCTGCAGCAGGCGCTTGCCGATCGTCCAGCCCTCGCCCTCGCGCCCGACGAGGTTCTTCTTGGGCACCTTCACGTTGGTGAAGAAGGTCTCGCAGAATGGCGACATGCCGCTGATCATCTTGATCGGCTTCACCTCGACGCCGGGCGCGTCCATGTCGATGAGGAGGAAGCTGATGCCGTTGTGCTTGTCGGTCTTGTCGGTGCGGACCAGCGCGAAACATTTGTCCGCCCACTGGCCGCCGCTGGTCCAGGTCTTCTGCCCGTTGACCAGATAATGGTCGCCCATGTCCTCGGCGAACATCTGCAGGTTGGCGAGGTCGGAGCCGGCATTGGGCTCGCTATAGCCCTGGCACCAGCGCACCTCGGCGCGGCAGATGGCGGGGATATGCTCGGCCTTCTGCTCCTCGCTCCCATATTCCAGCAGCGTCGGTCCGAACATCATCACGCCCATGCCGCCAATGGGATTGGACGCACCGGCGCGCGCGAATTCCTGCGTGACGATCTTCGCGCGATCCTTGTCGAGCCCGCCGCCGCCATATTCGCGCGGCCAGGTGGGCGTGCCCCAGCCCTTCTCGCCCACCGCGCGGCGCCACGCCTCGCGCTCGGGCGACAGGTCGGACGGCCCCTCCAGCGCGGAGAGCGACAGGTCGACGCCCTTGAGGGCAGGTGGGAAATTGTCGGCGAGCCATTGCCGCACCTCGTCGCGAAAGGCGTCGAGCTCGGAAGGGGTGGAATCGAGCGGTCGGTCGGCTGCCAGCGTGGCCATGTCTCTCTCCTCAATATGGGACGAGCATAGACGTTTTCCGGCATGCCTCAAGGCCGGGTTGACGTGCGCGTCAACCCGGCCTTGCGTGGTTGCTCCCGACAGCCCTGTGGACCGCCGGCCTGCCTTGCCTAGTTGGTCTTCGTGGCGTCGCCGCTCATGCTGCCGGTCGATCCGGTCGCACCGTTGCCGCCCGTCGCGCTGCCGCCGCTCATGGAACGATCGCCGTCCATCGCCGCGCCGGTCTCGCCGCCGCCCATCGCCTGCATCACCATGCGGCGGTGGCCCTCGACGATCGGCACCATGTTCGTGGCGATGGTGCGCAACTCCGCCGTATCGCCGCCGCTGGCATAGCCGCGGTGCAGCGCCAGCGCGGCATCATGCGCGGTGCGCTGTTCCTGCCAGTACATGCGGTCGAACGCCGCGCCGGACAGGCCGCGCAATGCGGCCAGCTTGGCCGCGTGCGGCGCATCCAGCTCGGTGGGCACGGTCACCGTGCCGCCCATCTCGCGCACCGTGGATTTCAGCGTCTCGCTGGCGCGCGTATGCTCGCCGATCATCTGCTGCGCGAAACGCTCGACCGCCGGGTCGTCCGACTTCTCGAGCGCGAGGCGGCTAGACTCGATCTCGAACATGTCGCTGACCGCGGCCATGCGCACGAAATCGGCGGCGGTCGTCGCCGGGGCTGCCGGGTCGGCGGGTGCCGCCGGCTCTTCGGTTGCCACCGCTGCCGTTTCAGCATCGGACGGCGTGGCTTGCTGGTTGCAGGCGGCGAGGCCGATGGCGGCGGCCGCTGCCAGTAATGCGGAACTACGCATGCTGGGACTCCTCCTCCGTCGACATGACGGGACGCCGTTTCAACAGGCACGGGGCAGGCGGGTTCCCTCTACCCGAGCAAGATCCAGCGGATAGCGGCCGCGACCAGCGACAGCGCCGCGATGCTCGCCGCCCACAGCCCCACGAACCAGGCCAGCCGCCGTATCCGCTCACCCATCAATGATAGCCATGCTCGCCCACCTTGCCGCGAAACACCCAGTAGGAGAAAGCGGTATAGGCGAGGATCATCGGTATCAGCACCACCGCGCCGACCAGCATGAACGCCTGGCTGGCGTGCGGCGCCGCGGCCTCGGCCAGCGTGATGCGCCCCGGCACAGCATCGGGAAAGACCGAGATGCCGAGCCCGGCGAGGCACAGGCCGAACAGCGCCAGCACGCACAGGAACGGCGCGACCTCGCGCCGCCGCGCCAGCGCGCGCGCGAAGGCCGCCGCGACGAACGCCGTCGCGATCGGCACGAGCGCGGTCGCGACCACGCCCGGCCAGGCGAACCAGCGCCGCCAATAGGCCGCCTCCAGGAACGGCGTCGCCGCGCTCACCGCGACGATGGCGACGATCAGCGCGACGCCGAGCAGGCGGGCATGGGCGAAACTCTTGTCCCGCAGGCTGCCTTCGCTCTTCAGGATCAGCCAGCAGGCGCCCAAGCAGGCATAGCCGACCACCAGCCCGGCGCCGGTCAGCAGCGAAAAGGGGGTCAGCCAGTCCCACCAGCCGCCGGCATAGGCGCGGCCCTCGACCGCGATACCCTGCAGCAGCGCGCCCAGCGTGATCCCCTGCGCCAGCGTCGCGATCAGGCTGCCTGCGAAAAAGGCGATGTCCCAGGCATGGCGGTGCGCCGGGTCGCGCCAGCGAAACTCGAACGCCACTCCACGCAGTACCAGCCCCAGCAGCATCGCGATTAGAGGCGCGTAGAGCGCGGGCAGGATCACGGCATAGGCCAGCGGAAAGGCCGCCAGCAGTCCGCCGCCGCCCAGCACCAGCCAGGTCTCGTTGCCGTCCCATATGGGCGCGATGCTGTTCATGGCCGCATCGCGCTCGGCGCCGACATCGAGCCGCGGAAAGAGCATGCCGATGCCGAGGTCGAACCCGTCCATCACCACATAGGCGGCGATCGCGAAGGCGATGATGCCGGCCCAGATCAGCGTCAGGTCGCTCACAATCTTTCGCTCCCGCCGCCGGTCGCCGGGTCGCCGTCGCGCGACGCCATCTGCGCCGACGGGGTGATGCCTGCCGTGCGGATGGGCGCGTCGCTCGGCGGCGGTTCGTGCGCCTGCGGCGGCTTGGCGGCGAGCCGGACGAGATACCAGACGCCGAACCCGAACACGATGAAATAGACGATGACGAAGGCCGCCAGGCTCGCCGCCACCGCAGGCGCATCCAGTGGCGATGCGCTGTCGGCTGTGCGCAGCAGGCGATAGACCGTCCACGGCTGCCGCCCGACCTCGGTGGTCACCCAGCCGGCCAGCACCGCGACGAAGCCGCTCGGACCCATCACCAGCGCCGCACGGTGCAGCCAGCGCCATTCGAACAGGCGGCCGCGCATCCGCGCCAACAAGCTCCACAGGCCGAGGCCAACCATCGCCAGTCCCAGGCCGACCATGATGCGGAACGACCAGAACAGGATCGCTACCGGCGGCTCCTCGTCGTCGGGGATCGTGTCCAGCCCGGCCAGCGGCGCGTCGGCATCGTGCTTGAGGATCAGCGAACTCAGCCCCGGGATCGAGATCGCATGGTCGATGCGCTTGGCCTCGGCGTCGGGAATGCCGAACAGGATCAGCGGCGCGCCATGCGGGTGGCTCTGATAATGACCCTCCATCGCCATCACCTTGGCCGGCTGATGCTCCAGCGTGTTGAGGCCGTGGAAATCGCCCGCGACGACCTGCAACGGCGCGACGATCGCCGCCATCCACATCGCCATCGAGAACATGGTGCGCGCGCCTGGGTTGGCGCGGTCCTTGAGCAGGTGCCACGCGCCGACCGCGCCGACCGCGAAGGCGGTCGTCAGATAGGCGGCGAGCACGGTATGGACGAGGCGATAGGGAAAGCTGGGGTTCCAGACGATGTCCCAGAAACCGTCCGCCGGCACGAACTGCCCGACCGCGTTGATCGCATAGCCGGTCGGCGTGTGCATCCAGCTATTGACCGACAATATCCAGAAGGCGGAAATGAACGTGCCCACCGCCACCGCCAGCGTCGCGGCGAAATGGAGCCTGCGACCCACCTTTTCCAGCCCGAACAGCATGACGCCGAGGAAACCCGCCTCCAGGAAGAAGGCGGTCAGCACCTCATAGGCCATCAGCGGCCCGATCACCGGCCCCGCACGATCGGAGAACACCGACCAGTTAGTGCCGAACTGGTAGGACATCGTGATGCCCGACACGACGCCCATGGCGAACACGACCGCGAATATCTTCAGCCAGTAGCGGAACAGATTGTCGTAGACGTGGCGCCCGGTCGCCAGGAACAGCCCCTCCAGCACCGCGAGGTAGCTTGCGAGCCCGATGGAGAAGGCGGGGAACAGGAAATGGAAGCTCACCGTGAAGGCGAACTGGATCCGCGCAAGGGTCAGGGCGTCGAGATCGGGCACCGGACTGTCCACAGCGAGCCGCCGAAAAGGGGCATCGCTTCGCCGGGAGCCCTAGCGGGAGAGGGGCTGCGCGGCCAGACGCTTCACCGCAATCGGGCTTGCACGAAATGCATCCGCGCCGACGTGCGCC
The DNA here is from genome assembly GCA_965365395.1 of uncultured Sphingomonas sp. Lineage (GTDB taxonomy): Bacteria > Pseudomonadota > Alphaproteobacteria > Sphingomonadales > Sphingomonadaceae > Sphingopyxis. The sequence continues at coordinate 11,564 of CBDUBN010000027.1, read as the reverse complement.
TTACCCTCAAAACAAGGACGGCGCGCGAAGCATGAGCTTCGCGCGCCGCTTGCTGGCAGAGGGGTCCGCCGGCAAAACGCTCGTATTACTTCGTCTGGGTATCGCCCATGCCGGTCTCGCTGGGCGCGATCTCGCCATTGTCGTCCATGGCGTTGGCCTTTTCCTCGCCCATCTCCTCGACCATGTCGGCCTTTTCTTCCATCGCGTTCTCGCCGGCTTCGGTCGGCATCGCGTCGGCCTGCTCGTCGATCGCGTCGGCCTGGGCCTCGGCGTTATCCTCGACCGCGTCGGCCTCCGGGCTCTGGCACGCGGCGAGCGACAGGGTCGCGGCGGCGATCGACGAAATGATCAGTGACTTGCGCATTTTTACAACTCCTAGTTCCCCCGTTGCGGGTCGAACGGGTCAACAGCGAAGGTAGGAGATGGTTCCCCGCCCGCACAAGTTTATTTCGGACGCATAATGGAGCCGGTGCGCCGGTGACCGTTGCCTGGCCCGCTTGCGGTTCAGGCGTTGGACGGTCATCCTGGGGGCCGTGAACGTATCCGCCCCGCCAATCCCCGCCACGATGCGCTGCCTGCTCGTACGCGATCTCGCCCATGGCTACGCCGGCTGCGGGCTTGCCGACATCGCGGTCCCGCAGCCCGCGCCCGGCGAGGCGTTGGTTCGTGTCCGCGCCGCGGCGGTGAACTTTCCCGATCTGCTCATGACGCGTGGCGCATACCAGTTCCGCCCCGCGCTCCCCTATGTGGCGGGAATGGAGTTCTCGGGAGAGATCGTCGCGGTGGGGCCGGGCACCGACGCATCTATGCTCGGCCGCGCGGTCGTCGGCGGGGGCAAGACCGGCGCCTTCGCGGGCTTCGTCGCGGTCGCGGCATCCGCTCTGCGCGACAAGCCCGGACGGCTCGACTGGCCTGCTGCCGCCGCCTATTCCGCGACCTACCTTACCGCCTGGGTGGCGCTGGTGCGCAAGGGCGGGGTGCGGCCGGGCGAATGGGTACTGGTGCACGGCGCGGGCGGCGGCGTCGGCCTCGCCTGCGTCGATCTGGCGCGCCATCTCGGCGCGCGTGTCATCGCGGCGGCGAGCACGGCAGCCAAGCGCGCGGCGATCGAGCAGCTCTATCATCCCGACGCCGTGATCGACTGCTCCGCCGATTTGCGCGACGCGGTGAAGGCGTGCACCGGCGGCCGCGGCGCGGACGTCATCGTCGATCCCGTCGGCGGGGATATGTTCGACGCCTCCACGCGGTGCGTCGCCTTCGACGGCCGGCTGCTGGTGCTGGGTTTCACCAGCGGCCGCATCCCGAGCATCGATGCGAATATCCCGCTGATCAAGGGCTTTTCGGTCGTTGGCGTGCGCGCCGGAGAATATGGCCGCCGCTTTCCCGATCGCGGCGAGGAGGACCGCGGCGCGATCGACCGGCTGGTCGCCGATGGCGCGCTGCGGCCGCATGTGCACGCCGTGCTGCCGCTGGCACAATGGCGCCAGGCGTTCGATCAGATCGACAGGCGCCGCGTCGTCGGCAAGATCGTCCTGCTTCCATCCGAGGAGTGACCGCATGAAAGCCATCCGCATCGGCCAGCCCGCCACGCTCGCTTCGCTGGTAGCCACGACCATCGACGACGCCGCGCCGCCCGGCCCGGGCGAGATCCAGGTGCGGATGCGCGCCTCCTCGCTCAACTATCACGACTATGCCGTCGTCACCGGCATGATTCCCGCCGCGCCGGGCCGCATCCCGCTGTCCGATGGCGCGGGCGAGGTCGTTGCGACGGGCGAGGGCGTGGAGGAGTTCGCGGTCGGCCAGCCCGTCGTCTCGACCTTCTTCCCGCTCTGGCTCGACGGCCGTCCTTCGATGCGTGCCGCGCGGCACGTGCCGGGCGACAGCGTCGACGGCTATGCACGCGAATGCGTGACCGCGCCCGCCACCGCCTTCACCCGCGTGCCCGCCGGCTACAGCCATGCCGAGGCGGCGACGCTCACCTGCGCGGGCCTCACCGCCTGGCGCGCGCTCGTCGTCAACGGGCGCCTCGCCCCGGGGGAGACGGTGCTGGTGCAGGGCAGCGGCGGCGTGTCCGTCTTCGCGCTGCAGATCGCCAAGGCGATAGGCGCCCGCGTCATCGCCACTTCCTCGTCCGACGAGAAACTGGAGCGGCTGCGCGGGCTCGGCGCGGATCATCTCATCAATTACAGGGCCGAGCCCGCCTGGGGCGCAAGGGCGCTGGAGTTGACCGGCGGCACCGGCGTCGACCACGTCGTGGAGATCGGCGGCGCGGGCACGCTCGACCAGTCGATCATGGCCGCGCGCATCGGCGGTCATGTCAGCCTGATCGGGGTATTGGCGGGTTTTGCCGGCCCGGTGATGACCGCGATGCTGATGGCGCGGCAGGTGCGGGTCGAGGGTCTGACCGTCGGCAGCCGCCAGCACCAACTCGAAATGATAGCGGGCCTGGAGGCGACGGGCATCCGCCCCGTAATCGATCGCCGTTTCGGGCTCGACGCGCTGGCCGACGCCTTCCGGCATCAGGAAAGCGGCACGCATTTCGGCAAGATCGTTGTTGATATCTGAACCTCAGGCGGGCCGCACCATGCGCAGGAAGTTGGCGGTGCCGCGATGCACCTTCTCGGCGATGCGCCCATCGTCCAGCGCGTCGATCAGGCCGAACTCCATTTCGACGTCGTCGAACCCCTTCCACAGCGACATCAGATCCTCGGCGGCGCGGATGGGGCAGGGCACGGCGATCTCGCCGCGCTCCGCCGCCTCGCGCAGCACGCCCGCCACCCGCGTGCGGCAGCCGCCGGGGCCGACGTCGAAAAAACGGCGCGACAGTTCCGGCATGCCTTGCAGCAGCACCATCATCGCCCGTTTGAACCGCACGTGCGCGCCATCGTATAGAAAGGACAGCAGCGCGATGCCGAACGCGTTCAGCCTAGCCTCCAGCGCGGCGTCCGATACGTCGTCCGGCAGCAGCGCGCGCTGCATCTCCGCGGACTTCGCGCTCACCACCGCCATGAACAGGCTCTGCTTGTCGGGAAAGCGATTGTAGACCGTTACCTTGGAGACCCCGGCGCGCGCCGCGATCTCCTCCATCGTCATGGCATCGAAACCGCGCTCCATGAACGCCTGGTGCGCGGCCGCGACGATCGCCGCGTCCTTCTGCGGGTCACGGGCCCGCCCGCCGCTGCGACGCGGCACGGTGGCGATAACATTGGTCAACTTTTTTCCACCATCGAGCATTATGAACGTTGACGTTCATGAACGCTGTTGTACATGAACAGGGTCTGAAACGCGAATCGCCGCTCCCCTCCCGGTTCGCCCCACAAAGGCTGATGCATGAGCTGGATTGCCATCCGCATGCTGACGGGCGACCGGGTCAAATTCATCGGCCTCGTCTTCGGTGTCGCCTTTTCCGCGCTGCTCATCACGCAACAGCTGACGATCTTCGTCAACCTGCTGATGCGCGGCGCAGTCGCCGTCGAACAGGTCGATACCGCCAACATCTGGGTCATGGACCCCTCGGGCCGCACGGTCGACGCGACCTTGCCGATGCCGACCACCGCGCTCGACCGGGTACGCGGCGTGCCGGGTGTCGCCTGGGCGGTACCGATGATCCGGTCGGGCGCGGTCGTGCGCACGGTGGAGGGCGATCTCGAACCGGTCAGCGTGATCGGCGTCGACGACGCCACGCTCATCGGCCTGCCGCGCGTCATCCTCGAAGGCGCGAAGACCGATCTCGCCGGGCCCGACGCGGTGTTCATCGACGATGTCGGCTCGCGCAAGCTGTTCCCCAACGGCGACGTGCTTGGCACCCGGCTCGAACTCAATGACCAGCGCGCGATCATCCGCGGCATCGTCGACGCCAATCCGACCTTCACCTCGACCGTCATCCTCTACACCCGCTATTCCAACGCGCTCAACTATCTCCCCGGCACGCGCAACCGCCTGTCCTTCGTCGTCGCCCGCGCCGCCGACGGGCAGAGCCCCGAATCGGTCGCCGCCGCCATCACCCGCGCCACCGGCCTGCGCGCCCGCACCAGCCGGGAATTCGCGCGCGACGGCATCGACTACATCATCGAGAACACCGGCATCCCCATCAACTTCGGCATCACCGTCGTGCTCGGCGTCGTCGTCGGCATCGCCATCGTCGGCCTGACCTTCAGCCTGTTCATCCGCGACAATATCCGCCAGTTCGGCGCACTGAAGGCGATCGGCGTGACCAACGCCAAGATCCGCGGCATGGTAGCGGTGCAGGCGGGGCTGGTCGGTCTGATCGGCTATGGCATCGGGCTGTTCCTGGCGACGATGTTCATCGTCACGGGCTCCAGCGGCAACGATGCGTTCAAGGGCTTCTACATTCCCTGGCAGATCCCGGTGATCACCGCCGCCGCGGTCATCGTGATGATCCTGCTCACCGGCGCGATCGCCCTTCGCTCCGTCCTCAAGACCGAGCCGGCCGAGGTCTTCCGGTGAGCGCGCTGCCCGAAGCCATCCGCATCGCGGGCGTCGCCAAGGATTTCCCCGTCGGTGACGGCACCATCCGCGTGCTGCACGGGATCGACGCCTCGATCCGCTCGGGCGAGCTCACCTATCTCGTGGGCGAATCGGGCTCGGGCAAGACGACGCTCATCTCGATCATCGCCGGCATCCTGTTCCCGACCGAAGGCGCGGTGAACGTCTTCGGCACCGATATCTACGCCATGAACGACAGCGATCTCGTGCGCTTCCGCCTTGCCACGATCGGGTTCATATTCCAGCAGTATAATCTGCTGCCCACGCTCACCTCCGCCGAGAATGCGGCGGTCCCGCTCGTCGCCGCGGGCATGCGCCGCGCCGAGGCGGTGGAGCGGGCGCAGCTGCTGCTCGACAAGCTCAATATCGGCGACCAGGGGCACAAGCTCCCCCGCGCGCTGTCCGGAGGGCAGCAGCAGCGCGTGGCCATCGCCCGCGCGCTCGTCCACAACCCCCGGCTGATCGTCTGCGACGAGCCTACCGCCGCGCTCGACGCCAAATCGGGTCGCCGCGTCATGGACCTGTTGCGCGAAGTGGCGCTGGCCACCGACCGCGCGGTCATCATCGTCACCCACGACAACCGCATCTTCGATCTCGCCGACCGCATCCTCGTTATGGAGGACGGGCGCATCACGCACGACGGCACGACCATGCCGACCGACCACTGAGGCCAACCACCATGTTCAAGCGGCTCAATTTCTCCCGGCAGATACTACCCATCCTCGCGGTGATCGCGATCCTAGTGTCGGCCTGGCTGATCCTAGGCAGCCAGCCCGAGCAGGTGCTGGCGCAGCCCGACCAGACGCCGCCGACCGCGCCGGCCGGCGCCGCGACGGCGGCGGGATCGGGCGTGGTCGAGCCGATGGGCGAGCTCGTCGAGATCGGCGCCTTCATTCCCGGTGTGGTCGACCGGGTCTTCGTGGAACCGGGCCAGAACGTCACGCAGGGCCAGCCGCTCTTTTCGATCGATGGCCGCGATGCGCGCGCCGCCATCGCCGAGGCGACCGCCCAGGTGGCAAGCTTCCGCGCGCAGCTCGCGCAGGCGCAGGCCAATCTCGCCACCGCGCAGAACCAGGCGTCGCTCTATGCCGGTGTCGCCGACGAACGCGCCATATCCCGCGCCGAGGTGATCGACCGGCAGGGCGCGGTGCGCCAGGCGCAGGCTTCGGTTGGCGTCGCGCGCGCCGGGATCGCCGCGGCGCAGGCGAGTCTCGAGGCCGCGAACGTCCGCCTCGCGCGTCTGACCGTGCGCGCGCCGCGATCGGGCACCATCCTCCAGGTCGAAACCCGCCCCGGCGAATATGCGACCGCGGGGCCCGCGCCGGGCAACAGCGCCCGCCCGCTCGTCACCATGGGCGACACGCGCGTCCTCCACGTGCGGATCGACGTCGACGAAAGCGAGATCGAGCGCGTGGCGCTGGGCCGGCCGGCGGTCATCAAGCCGCGCGGCGGCGCCGACCTCAGCGTCACCGGCAGCTTCGTTCGCGCCGAGCCGCTGGTGGTGCCCAAACGCTCGCTGACCAACAGCGCGACGGAGCGCGTCGACGTGCGCGTCCTCCAGATCATCTACGCGCTGCCCGCGGGCACCGAAGGCTTTTTCATCGGGCAGCAGGTCGATGCGTTCGTGCCCGCCCGCCCGCGCCGCGCGGCGCCTGCCGGCACGGCGGCGCGGCCATGACCCGCAGCCTCGCGCTCCTCGGCGCGCTGCTGCTCGCGGGCTGCGCGAGCGTCGAAGGCGCGCCGTCTCCGCGCGCGGTCGCAGACTCCCTGCCGCCGGGCTTCCTGCTGGCCGAGGCGGACAAGCCGGCCGCGGCGACCGTCGCTGATCTGCTTCCCCGAAGCGACGCCGGCTTCGTCGCGCTCGAAACCGCTGCGCTGGAGAATGCGCCCACCCTCGCCGCGGCGCTCGCGCGGATCGACGCGGCTCGCGCCGGCCTGCGGGGGGCCCGCGCCGCGCGTCTGCCGCTGATCGACGCATCGGGCGGTGTCGAGCGGCTGGAAAACAACAGCGCCAGCACGGGCGGCCTGCCGTTCGACAACGACCAGACGCGGTTCTCGGCCGGTCTCGGCGCCAGTTTCGATCCCGACCTGTTCGGCCGCCTGCGCAGCGCCCAGCGCGCGGCGTCCGCGCGCATCGACGCCGCCGATGCCGACGCGCGCGGCGTGCGTCTCGCGCTCGTCGCCGACATCGCGGTGGCGGTACGCGACGCGCGCGAACTGTCCGCGCGCGCCGCCGTGGTGCGCGCCGATCTCGCCCGTGCGCAGGAGCTGGTGGAGGTGACCGGTGCGCGCAGCCGGGCCGGGCTCGCCCCCGGCTTCGACCTCGTGCGCGCGCAATCGCTGGCGGCGGACGCGCAGGCCCGGCTAGACCCCATCGCCGCCGAAGAGGCGCAGATCCTTGGCCGTCTCGTCCGGCTGACCGCGCGCGATCCGGCCTTCGTGCAGGCCAGCCTCGCTGCGCCCGCCGACGACCCCCTGCGCCCGGTCGCCGACGTCGGCGTCCCCTCGACGCTGCTCCGCGCGCGCCCCGACATCGCCGCTGCCGAGGCCCGGCTCGCCGCCGCCGACGCGGACATCGCTGCCGCTGCCGCCGAACGCTTTCCGCGCCTGTCGCTCGGCGGCACCCTCGGCCTGCTGTCGCTCGACCTCGGCGGCCTGTTCGACGAGGATGCGCTCATCGGCTCGCTCGGCGCGTCGCTCGTTGGGCCGCTGCTCGATTTCGGTCGCGTCGGTGCGCGCATCGATGCGCGCCAGGCCGACGCGCGCGAGGCGTTCGCGACCTATCGCGGCACCGTGTTCCAGGCGATCGGGGAGACGGAGGCCGCGCTCGGCGGCGTCGCCGCGCTCGACCGGCGGCTGGCCTCGCTCGAAGCGCAGGCCGCGATCGATGCCGATGCGGTCGGCCTCGCGCGCGAACGCTATCGCCTGGGCCTCGACAGCCTGCTTCCCGTCATCGACGCCACGCGCACGCTCAACGCCACGCGCACCGCGGTCACCCAGGCGCGGGGCGACGCGGGCCGCGCGCGCATCGCCCTGTATCGCGCCGTCGGTGGGGCGGGCGCGGACCCGCGCTAGCGGCCGAGCGTCCCGGCCAGCAACCGCTCGAAACCCGACGCATCCAGCACGCGTTCCCACAGCAGGTCGCGCATGTCCGCCCGTGCCGGCGCCGCCGTCGCCAGCATCGCCGGGCTGCGCAGCGCGTCCAGCCAGACGGGTTCGATCCCCCGCGCCGCCACGAATTCCTCGATCCATCTGTAGCGGTTGGAGATGATGCCGAGCCCCGCCGCGGCATATTCGATCGTCTTGGTGCTGGTCTGCCGGTCATAGGGGTCGACATCGGGCGTCACGTTCAGCCCGAACCGCGCGCGCGCCAGCGCGGCCGGGATCGCGCCGCGTGGCAACGGCCCGGCAAACTCCACGCCGGGCAGAGCTTCGGTCGGCACCCCGTCCGGCACGGCGCCGACGACCAGCAACGTCAGTCCCATCGCGCCCAGCTGCGCGATGGCCGGCAACACGCCCGGCCGTTCCAGCGTCCCGCAATAGACGATGTCCACGTCGGCACGGCTACCGCGCGCGCAATCGAACAGCGCCGCATCCACCCCCATCGGCCGTATGATCGCCGGCAGCGCGTCGTCGAACCCGTATCGCGCTTCGACTTCCCGGCTCAGGAAGATGCGTGCCGCGGGCCGCGGCGCCAGCCAGCGTTTGGCGGCATGCTTGACGCCCCGCCACCGCCCCGTCGACAGGCTGTGATACTCGTGCACGACCCGCGCCCTCGCGCCCGCCAGCGCGCGCTGATGCGCCAGCGTGAAGACGATCGCAACGTCGGCGTCGGCGGCCGTGCGGACGTCGTCGACGCACGCCGCCGCATGGCCCCGCGCGACCAGATAGTCACGATAGGCGAATGCCTCGGGCAAGTAGGCCCGCTGCGTGAGGACGATGGCGACGCGCACGCGCCGTGCCGTCGCCGCAACCCCGGCGGCGCGCAAGCGGATATTTCGCTCGCTGCGCGCTCCCCCGCGCTGGCCCCATCGGCCGGATCGGGCTATCCGCGGCGACGATGGGGAGCCTCAAGGCATTCTGGCGCTTGATCGCGCAACTGCCGCGCGCGCAGGTGCTGATACTCGCGTTGCTGATGCTGGGCGTCAGCGCGACGGAAGGGCTCGGCCTGTTCCTGCTCGTGCCCTTGCTGGGCCTGCTGAGCGGGGAGGCCGCGGCGAATCCGCTGCTGGTCGCGCTCGCCAATGGGCTGCGGGCGCTGGGCCTGCCGCTGACCGTCTCCTCGCTGCTGCTGCTGTTCGTCCTCCTCGTGGGTGTGCGCGCCGGCATCCAATATGCCCGCGAACAGCTCGGCGTGCGGCTGGAGCGCCGCCTGATCGACGGCTACCGGGTGCGCAGCTACGCGGCGCTGCTGGGGGTCGAATGGCGCTGGCTGGCGCAGCGGCGACGGTCCGATCATGCCAATCTGCTGCTCGCCAACGTCGATCGGCTCGGCGTCGGCCTGACCTACGGCATCGGCCTCGTCGCCGCGACGGTCACGACCGTCGCCTATCTGCTGGTCGCCGGCGCACTGGCGCCTGCGCTTACGGCGGCGGCCATCGTGGCCGGGGTGCTGGTCTATGTGCTGCTGTCGGGCCAGCGGCGCCGCGCGCTCGCGCTCGGCTATGCGCAGACGCGGGCGCGCCGTTCGATGTTCGCCAATGTCGAGCAGACGCTGAGCGGCATCAGGATCGCGAAAATCCTTGGCAGCGAACAGCGGCACCTGCGTTCGTTCGCCGACGAGACCGCCGATCTGCGTGCCCGGCATCTCGAATTCCTGACCGGCATGGGCCGCTCGCGCGCGCTGTTCCAGGTCGGCGGCGCGGCGCTGCTCGCGCTCTACATCTATACGGGGCTCAGCTGGTGGCGGGTGCCCGTGCCGGAACTGCTGACGGTTGCAGTGCTGCTCGCCCGGCTGGTGCCCATGCTGATGTCGATGCAGCAGGCGATGCATCATTGGGTCAACGCCATCCCTGCGCTGTACGAGGTCGAGGCGCTGCTCGCCGAATGCGCTGCCGCCGCCGAACCGGCGGGCGGGGAGGGCGGACCGATCCCGTTGCGCGACGCAATCACGCTCGACGCCGTTACCCTGTCGTGGCCAGGGCGCGACCGGCCGGCGGTGGACCGGGTGAGCTTCGCCATCGCGGCGCGCACCACCGTGGCGATCATCGGTCCGTCGGGGTCGGGGAAAAGCAGCATCGCCGACCTGCTGATGGGCCTGCTGGAGCCCGACGGCGGTTCGATCCGCATCGACGGCGTGCCCCTCGACGCGGCCTCGCGCATGCGCTGGCGCCGCTCGGTCGCCTATGTGCCGCAGGACGTGTTCCTGTTCCACGACAGCATCCGCGCGAACCTGTTGTGGGGGCACCCGGCCGCGGGCGAAGCCGAACTCGATCGGGCGCTGTCGCGCGCCGCGGCGGATTTCGTCCATGCCCTGCCGGACGGTCTCGATACGGTCGTCGGCGATGCCGGCGTCCGGCTCTCGGGCGGGGAACGGCAGCGGCTGGCGCTGGCGCGGGCGCTGCTGGGCTCGCCCAGCCTGCTCATCCTCGACGAAGCCACCAGCGCGCTCGATGTCGCCAACGAGGCGCGCATCCGCGATGCGATAGAGGCGATGCACGGCGACCTGACCGTCGTCATCATCGGCCACCGGCTGCCGACGCTGGAGCATGCCGACATGGTGGTGCGGATGACCGACGGCCGCGTCACCGCCACCGGCCGCTGGGGAGAGGTGGCGGCGGCATGACCGGCACGCCGCCGCTGCGCATGCTGCTGCTGGCGCTCGTCGCGCCGGCAAAGGTTGCCGATCCGGCCGCGCTCGCGGCGCTGACGTCCGACGACTGGACGGCGATGCTCGCGATGGCCCGCGCGCACCGTATCGATCCGCTGCTCCACGCCGCCTTCCGTGCGTCCGGCGTGCCCGCGGGCGTGCCGGCCCATTTCGTCGAATCCTGCGCCGCGCTGTATCGGCAACGCAGCATGCGCGCGCTCATGGCACGGCGCGAACTGCTGCTCGTCGCCCGCGACCTCGCCGGCGCCGGCATCGAATTCATCGCCATGAAAGGCTCTTACCTCGCCTTCCACGCCTATGCCGAGGCAGGCATGCGGCCGCTGCGCGACATCGACATATTGGTGGCACGGGGCGACGCGCTGGCCGCCTATCACGCGCTCGTCGCCCGCGGCCTGGTCCCGGCCACGCAGGGCGGCGATCCGGCGCGGCACCTCGCGTTGAAACATCAGCTCCCGACGCTGATCTCGGGCAGTACGGGTATCGCGGTCGAGGTGCACCACCGCGCGTTTCACGGCCACGGCAACCAACCCGACCTTGCCGACGATCCCGGTTTCGCGGGCCGGGTCATCGTCCGCGACTGCGGCGGGCAGCGACTTCGCTACATGGGCGCGGAGGACCTGCTGCTCCACCTCATCGTCCACAGCGTCTACGACCATCGTTTCGACAATGGACCCGGCATTCTTGCGGACGTCGCCGCGCTGCTCGGCACGCACGCGATCGACTGGCCCCTATTCTGGGATATCGCGGCCCGGCAGCGGCGGGTGCGCGGCGCCGTCCTCGCGTTGCGCATGGCGGACGACCATTGGGGGCCGCTGGCGATCGACTGGAGAACCCATGCGGCCGACGCCCGCGCCATCCCGGACGCGCTGCTGCGCGACGCCGCGCAGCTCAGCCTGCGCGATCCCGCGACGAGCGCCGACCTCGCGCTGGCGGGCGCGGCGCACGGCGGACGAACACGCTTGCTCGCCAAGCTCTTTCCGGCTCCGGCGCTACTGCGCGGCGCCTATCCCAATCATGGCAAGCGCCGCGAACTGCCCGCGCTCTATCTCATGAAATGGCGCGACATCGCACTTGTCCGCCTGCCCGCCATAACCCGCTCGCTCACACGCGCCGGTGCAGGCGACGACATCGCCGCGCTCACGCGCATGGGCGGCTGGTTGGAAGACAAGCGGTGAAAATGGTGGACGCACTAGGGCTCGAACCTAGGACCCGCTGATTAAGAGTCAGC
>CBDUBN010000026.1:0-22632 GCA_965365395.1 uncultured Sphingomonas sp. | reverse complement strand
CGCCAGATCACATCGCCGACATCGTCCGCCACCAGCAGCGCGCCGTCGGCCGCCTGGCGCGCGTCGGCGGGGCGACCCATCGCCTGCCCCCCGGCATTGACGAAGCCCGACAGGATATCGATCGGCAGCGCGTCGAGCGGGCGGCCATTGGTGCCGAAGGGAACGAAGATCACCTTGTAGCCCGCCGGGGGCGATCGGTTCCAGGAACCGTGCAGCGCGACGAACACGCCGTTGGTCCACGGGCTGCCGAGCGCGGCGTCGGTGGCGAAGGACAGGCCGAGCGGCGCGACGTGCACGCCCAGCGCATATTCCGGACGGCGCACATATTGCGCGCGGTCCTCGGTGTCCGCTTCCACCCGCGTGTCGGTGAAGCCGCCCCAATAATACCAGGGCCAGCCGTAGAAGGCGCCGAAATCGACGCGGGTCAGATAGTCGGGGACCATGTCCGACCCCAGCATGTCGCGCTCGTTCACGGATGCCCAGATCGCGCCGGTGACGGGGTGCACCGCCAGACCAGAGGGATTGCGCAATCCGCTGGCGAAGGTGCGCTTGTAGCGGCTTTCGGGCCGCACCTCGAGCACCAGCGCGCGGCCGCGCTCCCACTCCAGCCCCTTGTCGGCGATGTTGCTGTTCGATCCGACGCCGACATAGAGGATGCCGTCCGGCCCGGCGACGAGGCTCTTGGTCCAGTGCTGGTTGGAACCATAGGCGGGCAGGTCGACGATCTTGCGGCCCGGCGCGGTGATGCGCTGCGCCGCGGGATCATATTCAAACGCCAGCAGCGAGTCGGTGTTGGCGACGTAGAGCGTCGATCCCACCAGCGCCATGCCATAGGGAGAATTCAGCCCGGTGATGTAGGGGGTACGCACTTCCGCCACGCCGTCGCCGTCGGCATCGCGCAGCAGGGTGATGCGGTTGGCCGATGGCACGACAGCGCCGGCTTTCGACATGATGCGCGTTTCGATCCACCCGCGGATGCCGCCATCACCCTCCTTCGCCGGCGCCGCGGACTCGGCCACCAGCACGTCGCCGTTGGGCAGCACCAGCATCTGGCGCGGATGGTCCAGCCCTTGCGCGAAGCGGTTCACGCGCAGGCCGGGCGCCGCGACCGGCGCAGCGTTCGCGGGCCAGCCCACCGCCTCGGCGACGCGCACGGTGGGCAGCGTCTGCGGGCGCACCCCGGACAGGACGGGCACGCGCCCGGTCAGTTCGGCGTTGGAAAGGCGCGCCGGATCGGGTCGCAACGCGAACCACAGTGCCGCGGCCCCGGCCAGGGCGATGAGGAGGAGCGCGATCAGGATCTTCTTCAGCATGGGCGCGAGCGTAAGGCGGCGCGCCGGGCCGCGCAATGGGCGAGCGGAGCGCGCCGGCGGACGCGGTGAAGGCCATGTTCACCACCCTTTGTCGCGACGGCGAAAGGCCGTGCTGCTATGGCGCCTGCATGCCGATGACCGACCCTTCGCGCGCGCGCCTCGCGCATCCCTTTCTCGCGGGTTCCGCTGCGCTCTCCGATGCGGCGCAATTGCAGCGCGAATTCGGCGACGATGCGGGGCAGGCGGCGCAACTGCGCGCCGCGCATGCCCGCGCGCGCGACAATGCGCTACGCTATTGCCACTGGCGCGAGGTGGAGCGGATGCTGGCGTGGCTGGATGCGCCCGCGGGCGGGGCGACGCGCCACTAGCACGCCAGCGCCGCGCGGTAGGCGACGGCCAGTTCCGCGACGGTTGCTGCGCTTTCGGTGCCGTTGATGATCCGACGCGCGCCGCGCCAGTCCTCGCGCGCAAGGTTGAAATAATGGGCCAGCTTATGGCCGGTGAAACTGCCGCGGATCATGCCGGTGAACAAGATGGCGAGCGCCGGGCCCGGCTCCATTGCGCGGTCCGGATCGTGCAGGAGGTCGACGCCGATCAGCCGGCTCATCCGCGCATAGTTGCGCTTGTGCGTCAGCTGGACGAAGCCGCGCCCCAGCCAGCTGCGTCCGCTGGCGTCGGGCAGCCAGTAGGGCGCGGAAACCCAGGGCAGGCGCCCGGCGGCGAAGGCGGCATCGAGCCGCGCGATCGCGGCGGCGTCCGTCGCCGCGAACGTCTCGCGGACCGGCCGCATCGTGGCGCCGGTCTCGTGGTGCGCGGTGGCGAGCATATAGGCGAGCCAGCGTGGGTCGCGGTGGCGATGCGTCGCCTCCCACCCGTCCAGGATCGCGCTCAGACCCCCGACCTGCACCGCTTTCAGCCGGCCGCCGAACGATGTGCGACGCAGATGGTCGAAGAAGGCCTTGCGATCGATCATGGTTTTCCCCGGATGAGCCAGGCAAACCAGATCGGTTACGAAACCCTATTTTGCAAGCGCGGGTGCTAGCGTCCGCCGCTCGCGATGAGATCGACGTCGACCATGCCGCCACGCAGGGGCCGCGCCATGACGACGAAGGCGAGCTCGCCCTTCGTCCCGCCTAGCAAATGCTCTGTCCCGCGCACCAGATGTTCCGCGCTGTATCCGTTGCGGCGCGCCTGCGTGTAATAGAAATCGATGACCGGCTGCAGCCCTGCGCGCGACTGAAAATTGACCACGCGCACATTGCATCGCCCGTTGGCCACCCCCGCCGCCTCGACCAGCGCGGCGCGCGGATAGATGGGGAAGGCCGCCGGCAGCCGCGTCGCCCAGCCCGCGCCATATTGGATGTTCGCGGCGCATCCGTCGCCCGCCTGCTGCCGCGCCAACCCGCCGAGCGTGGCGGGGCGGGCTGCGGCCGCTGCATCGCAGCCGCCGGTGCAACTGTCCTCCCAGCGGCCTGCCGCGGGCGCGCGCATCATCGTACCGCCAACCACGCGGCGCGCATCCGCCATCGCCTCGGCGGGCATGCCGCCCCCCCTGGTGCTCGGCACGCCACCGTCGATCGGCGCCGCTCCGCTGGTCGCCGCGCCCGCGTTCGACCCGGCAGTCAATTCGGGATCGACCATGATCGTGTCGCCCAGCGCGCCTTTCACCGCGGGGTCGTTGGCGGTCAGCCCGTCGTCCTGCTCGGCGAGCCTGGCGTTTTCCTGGCCGCGGCAGGCACCCAGCGAGAGCGCCGCGCAGGCCGCCGCGCCGGCAAGGATGAGGGTGCGAAACGGGGTGCGCATAATGTGTCGTTCCTGCCAGCGCCGCCGCCCGGCACGCGCGATGATGCGACCGTTCCTGTGGGAAACGTCGGTTAATCGCAAGTTAGGAACACGGTTAAGCGGCGCGCCCGCCTGTCAGCATTTGGGACGATCCGGCCGGCTGTGTGTTATTTCACCGCTACACTTGCCGAGCCGCGGAGCGCGCGCCATATCGGGCGCCATGCTGAACATCCTCTCCCTGCTCGTCGGCGCCCTGGCGCTGTTCCTTGGCATCTTCGCCTTTTTCCCGTTCCTGGGCTGGGCCTACTGGCTGATCGTACCGCTGGCGCTCGTCGGCCTGGCGCTCGGGCAACTGTCCAGCAGCCGCAGCGGGCGCAACCTCAACCTCGTGGTGATCGTCATCGGTATCGCCCGGCTGATGCTGGGCGGCGGCATCATCTGACCGTGCGGCGCTTGCCGCGCGCGGGGTGACCGCCTAGGCGCGGCGCCGTGCCCGCCACCGCTTCCCCCACGCGCATCGGCCTCCTGCAGGCGCTGGGCGCCGCGCTGATCTGGGGCATCGTCCCGCTTTATTTCAAACTGCTGGCGCGTGTCGGTTCGGTCGAGATCGTCGCCTACCGCATATTGTGGTCGCTGCCGCTGCTGCTCGCGATCCTCGCTGCTCTCGGCAACTTCGGCGCGATGCGCGTCGCGCTGCGCCAGCCGCGCACCCGCCTCCTCCTGCTGCTCAGCAGCCTGTTCATCGCCGGCAACTGGATCCTGTACGTCGTCGCGGTGAACGATGGCCATGTCCTCGCAGCCAGCCTTGGCTATTTCATCAGTCCGCTGCTGACCGTCGTGCTCGGCGCCGCGGTACTGGGCGAGCGCCTGCCGCATTTGCAATGGATGGCGGTCGGCATCGCCGCGATCGGCGTCGCGGTGCTCGGCGCCGGCGCGCTCGAGACGTTGGGCATCAGCGTCGCGCTCGCGGCGATGTGGGGCTTCTACAGCCTGGCGCGCCGCGTCGCCCAGGTCGACGCCATCCCCGGTCTCGCGCTCGAAACCGCGCTTCTGCTGCCGCTCGCGATCGGCTGGATCGGCTGGCAGTTCGCGCGGGGGACGGCCTATCCCTTCGGCAGCGGCTCCGCGACAGACTGGCTGCTGGTCGGCGCCGGCGCGGTCACCGCGCTGCCGCTGCTATTGTTCAATTCGGCAGTGAAGAAGCTCGATTTCGCGACCATCGGCCTGATCGGCTATGTCGGGCCGACGCTGCAGTTCCTGCTCGCGGTCTTCCTGTTCCGCGAACCGCTGACCGCCAGCCACGCCGCGGCTTTCGCGCTCATCTGGTGCGGGCTCGGCCTCTACGGCTATGCTGCCTGGCGCGGGGCGCAGCCGCGCGGCAGGCAGCTGCCCTAGCCGACCAGCCGCCAGCGCAAGCTCTCGCCCGCGTGGAACGGCACGATGCGCCCACCCGCCGCGTCCAGCGTCTCCGCTACCGGCTGGTCGACGCGTTCGAGCGTCACGCTGCCTTCATTGAGGGGCAGGCGGTAGAAGCGCGGCCCGTTCACGCTGGCGAATGCCTCCAGCCGGTCGAGCGCGCCCTCTTCCTCGAACACCGTGGCATAGCTTTCCAGCGCATGGGGCGCGTTGAAGATGCCGGCGCATCCGCACGCGCTCTCCTTTGCGCCCACGCTGTGCGGCGCGCTGTCGGTGCCGAGGAAATAGCGTGCCGAGCCGGACGTGGCCGCGCGGCGCAGCGCCTGGCGGTGCTGCTCGCGCTTGACCACCGGCAGGCAGTAGGCGTGCGGACGGATGCCGCCGGCGAACATCGCATTGCGGTTGAGATGCAGGTGCTGCGGGGTGATCGTGGCCGCGACGGTCGGCCCGGCGCCGTCCACGAACGCCACCGCTTCGGCCGTGGTGATATGTTCGAACACGATGCGCAGACCCGGGAACGCGCGCACCAGGGGCTCCAGCACCCGATCGATGAACACCGCCTCGCGGTCGAAGACGTCGACCGCCGCGTCGGTCACCTCGCCGTGGATCAGGAGCGGCATGTCGATCGCCTGCATCGCATCGAGCACGCCCGCGATGCGCGCGACGTCGGTGACGCCGTGCGCGCTGCCCGTGGTGGCATGCGCGGGATAGAGCTTGGCCGCGGTGAACACGCCTGCGGCGTGGCCGCGCCGCACCTCGGCGGGGTCGGCATCGTCGGTCAGGTACAGCGTCATCAGCGGCATGAAGTCTTGGCCCGCTGTCGCGCTCAGAATACGCTCGCGATAGGCCGCCGCCGCCGCGACGCTGGTGATGGGCGGCGACAGGTTGGGCATGACGATCGCCCGCGCGAACTGCCGCGCGGTGTAGGGGGCGACGCTCGCCAGCATCGCCCCGTCGCGCAGGTGCACATGCCAGTCGTCGGGTCGGCGGATGGTGAGGCGGGTCGGTGACAAGACCATGGCCCGCCCCTACCTAAGCGCCATGACCGCAACAACCCTTCGCGACCGCGCCCTCATCCGCTTGTCGGGCGAGGATGTCCGCGGCTTTCTGCAGGGGCTCGTCACCAGCGACGTCGACGGTACGCTTCCTGTCTGGACGGCGCTGCTCACGCCGCAGGGCAAATGCCTGTTCGATTTCCTCGTCTGGGGCGACGGCGACGATCTGCTGGTCGATTGCGAGGCGGATGCCGCCGACGCGCTCGTGCGGCGCCTGGCGATGTACCGCCTGCGCCGTGCGATCGAAATCGCGCGCGACCCGGCGCTGTCGGTCCACTGGGGCGCATGGAAGCACCAGGCCGTCGACCCGCGTCTTGCCGCGCTCGGCAGCCGCTGGCTCGCACCCGCGGGGGAGGGCGACGCATCGCCCGCCTATCGCGCGCACCGCCTGGCGCTGGGCGTCACCGAAGGGCGCGCGGAGCTTGGCGACGGCACGGTCCTCTGGCTCGAATGCAACGCGGCCGAGCTGCACGGCGTCAGCTTCACCAAGGGCTGCTACGTCGGGCAGGAGAATACCGCGCGCATGAACTGGCGGGCGAAGGTCAACCGCCGCCTCGTCGTCCTGCCGCTGGCCGAAGTGGACCTCGAGCGACAGGTCGTCGGCTACCCCGATCTCGGCCTGTCGGTGGAGCATCGCCGCGTCGAGGCGATCCCGCGGCACGGCTGGCGCGACTGGATGGGCGAGCGGGCCGTTCACACAGGCTAAACAAAGCCGTGCGACACGAGGGCATGCTCGGCCGTACCATCGTCCTTACCTTCCTCGCCGCCTTCGCGATCGCGCTGGCGACGCTGCAGTTCTCGCGGCTCGCCGACGACGACGTGCCGCGCGCGGCGATGGTCGAGGCGCCGGTGCTGGAAGGGGGGACGCAGCTGCCCCGCCACGGCTCCACCGCCGCGCTCACCCGCGACGCCGACGGCCATTTTCGCGCCGACGTGGCCGTCAACGGGCAGCGGGTGCGCATGCTGGTTGATTCGGGCGCGAGCATGATCGTCATCGACGAGGCGACGGCGCGGCGCCTCGGCATCGTGCCACCCGAAACCGCCTATACCGGCACCGCGCTGACCGCGAACGGGCAGGCGGCGTTCGCGCCCGTCCGCCTCGCCAGCGTCTCGGTGGGCAACGTGCGCCGCGTCGATGTGCCGGCCGGGGTCATGCGCGGCGTGTCGCTGCCGACCCCGCTGCTCGGCCAATCCTTCCTTGGCACGCTGTCCGAGGTGAAGATCAGCGGCGACCGCATGGAACTGAAATAGGCCCCTCGTCGCTTGCAAGGCGGGGCCGGGCACGCCATTCCATCGCCGATGACCGATCAGCCCGCACCGCCCCCGCCACCGCTGCGCGCCGCGATCATCCCGGTGACGCCGCTGCAGCAGAATTGCACCCTGCTGTGGTGCACGGCGACGAACCGCGCCGCCTTCGTCGATCCCGGCGGCGATCTCCCGAAGCTGCGCGAGGCGCTGGCGCGCACCGGGCTCGCGCTCGAGAAGATCCTGATCACCCATGGCCATATCGACCATTGCGGGGAGGCGGGCATCCTCGCGCAGGAATATGGCGTGCCGATCGAGGGGCCGCACGAGGCGGACCGGTTCTGGATCAGTCGGCTCGGCGAGGACGGCCGCAAATATGGCGTCAACGGCCAGAGCTTCGAGCCCAGCCGCTGGCTGGAGCAGGGCGACACGGTGACCGTCGGCGACCAGACGCTCGAC
This sequence comes from uncultured Sphingomonas sp., assembly GCA_965365395.1. GTDB lineage: Bacteria > Pseudomonadota > Alphaproteobacteria > Sphingomonadales > Sphingomonadaceae > Sphingopyxis. Next base: position 15,362 of record CBDUBN010000026.1, on the reverse strand, counting down.
GTGGTCCACTGCCCCGGCCACACGCCCGGCCATATCGTCTTCCACCACGCGCCCTCGAACCTCGCCATCGTCGGCGATGTACTGTTCAAGGGGTCGATCGGCCGCACCGATTTCCCGATGGGCAACCATGCCGATCTGATTCACGCCATCACCACGCGGCTGTGGCCGCTGGGCGGGGAAACCCTGTTCGTGCCGGGCCACGGCCCCACCAGCACCTTCGCGCACGAACGCGCGACCAACGCCTTCGTCAGCGACCTTGCGCTAGGCTAGGATCGGGTCGGCTCGTTCAGACCGGCGCGCCCACGCTCGCGGGCGCCTCGACGTCGTCGTCCAGCATGGTGTAGCCGCAATACAGCGCCATCAGCGCCAGTGCGACCGTCACCACCATGGTCAGCGCGACGCCGGCCATGCGGCCCTTGCTGTCGCTGTCGGCGTCCATGCCCAGCGCATGCGCGACACGCGCGGCGATATACACCGCCGCCAGGATCGCGAGCCACAGGTCGGGGATCATGCCGCACAGTTCCAGTCCCAGGAACAGGACCAGCACGATCGGTGTGTTCTCGGCGAAGTTTAGCTGCGCGCGCATGCGCCGCGCCAGCAGCGGATTGCCGCCATCGCCGTGGCTGATCTTGGCCGAACTGCGCACCTGGCCACAGCGAAAGCCGAGCCACAGGTTCAGCAGCGCCGCGACCGCGGCGAAGATGCAGGTCAGCGCGGGCGTCGTGTCGCCGGTCATCAGGTCGGTCATCATGGCTTGGTCTTCCCCTTGTCGGGGACCGGTTTGCGGCATCGGCGCGGGCAGGGCAACGTTTTTGCGAACGTCCCCGCCAGCCTTGCCTTTTTCGCCGCGCGCGTTAAGGACAGCGGCGAACCGGGCCTTCGCCGGCCCGCTCCCTGAGCTCCCTGTCTGCTGCTTGCCCGGCGTTGCCGTGGCGGCTGCGGCAGTGTTTGCCATTTGCGGGGCGGGGGCGTAAGGGCCGCGCCAACGCACAACCGTCAAAGTTTCAGCAGGTACCGACATGGCCGTCCCCAAGCGAAAAACCTCCCCTTCGAAGCGCGGCATGCGCCGCAGCCACGATTCGCTCAGCGTGGAGACGTTCCAGGAGTGCACCAACTGCGGCGAGCTGAAGCGTCCGCACCACATCTGTGGCCCGTGCGGCCACTATAACGGCCGCGAAGTCATCGCCGTCGGCGCCTGAGCGCCAGCGGAACCGCTGCCATGGCGAGCCGCCCGCGGATCGCGATCGATGCGATGGGCGGCGATACCGGCCCTAGCGTGATGCTGGCCGGCGCGGCGCTCGCGCTCGAACGGCACCCGCATCTCGAATTCCTCTTCGTGGGTGACGAGGCGCGTATTCAGGAAGCGCTTGCCGCGCATCCCGCGCTGGCGGCGCGCAGCAGCATCCGCCATACCGATCAGACCGTCTCGGGCGACGACAAGCCCAGCCAGGCGATGCGCAAGTCGCGTGGCTCCTCGATGGGTCTCGCCATCGATGCCGTGAAAAAGGGCGAATGCGGCGGCGCGCTGTCGGCGGGCAACACCGGCGCGCTGATGGCCATGGCCAAGCTCGCGCTGCGCACCATGCCCGGCATCGACCGGCCCGCGCTCGCGGCGCTCCTGCCCACGCTCGGCGACAACGACGTGGTGATGCTCGATCTGGGCGCCAACACCGAATGCGACGCCAACAACCTCGTGCAGTTCGCGCTGATGGGCGCGGCCTATTCGCGTACCGCGCTGGGGCTGGAACGGCCGCGCGTCGCGCTACTCAATATCGGCACGGAGGAAGCCAAAGGCCTGGATTCGGTGCGCGACGCCGCGACCGCGCTGCGCAACGCGCCCAGCCTGCATCTCGAATTCACGGGCTATGTCGAGGGCGACAAGCTGTCGCGCGGCGATGTCGATGTCGTCGTCCACGACGGTTTTTCGGGCAATATCGCCTTGAAGACGATCGAGGGGACGGCCCGCTTCGTCACCGATCTCCTGCGCCGCGCCTTCACGAGCTCGGTCCGTTCCAAGATCGGCTTCCTCATCTCGCGTCCCGCGACCGAGCTGCTGCGCCATCATCTCGACCCCAACAACCATAATGGCGCGGTCTTCCTCGGGTTGAACGGCGTGGTCCTCAAAAGCCATGGCAGCGCGGATGCCAAGGGCGTGGCGAACGCCATCCATGTCTGCGCCGAGCTGGTCGAGAAGGACATTGTGGGGCAGGTGCAGGCCGATCTGGCGCTGCTCGCGCCCGGCGGTCCTGCGGGCGCCGAACCGCCCGCCACGCGCGCGCATGACGCGGCATAACGTCATCGCGGGCACCGGCAGCGCGCTGCCGGCCCGCTGCGTCACCAACGCCGAACTGGCGACCCGCATCGACACCAGCGACGAATGGATCGTCGAGCGCACCGGCATCCGCCAGCGCTACATCGCCGGCCAGGGCGAAACCACGGCGACGCTGGCGGTGGAGGCCGCGCGCGCCGCGCTCGCCGCCGCCGGTCTGACCCCCGCCGACATCGGCCTGATCGTGCTCGGCACCACCACGCCGGACAACACATTCCCGGCCACCGCCACCAAGGTGCAGGCGCTGCTTGGCATCGACGATTGCGTCGCCTTCGACGTACAGGCGGTGTGCTCGGGCTTTCTCTACGCGCTGAACGTCGCCGACAGCATGCTGCATGGGGGGACCGCGCGCCATGCGCTGGTGATCGGCGCGGAAACGATGAGCCGCATCCTCGACTGGGAGGATCGCGGCACCTGCGTGCTGTTCGGCGACGGCGCCGGCGCCGTGGTGCTGAGCGTGAACGAGGCCGCGCGCGATGCCGGCAAGCCGCGCGGCATCCTTGCCAACCGGCTGCACGCGGACGGGCGGCAGGGGGCGATGCTCTACGTCGACGGGGGCCCGTCGACCACCCAGACGGTCGGTCTGCTGCGCATGCAAGGGCGCGAGGTGTTCCGCCATGCGGTGACCAATCTCGCGGCGGTGCTGGGCGAGGTGCTGGACGCCGCCGGGCTGGGGCCGGGCGATGTCGATTGGGTCGTGCCGCACCAGGCCAATGCCCGCATCATCGATGCCACCGCGAAAAAGCTCGGCCTGTCGCCGGACCGCATCGTCAAGACGGTCGACCGCCACGCCAACACCTCCGCCGCGTCGGTGCCGCTGGCGCTGGACGAAGCGGTGCGCGACGGACGGATCAAGCCCGGCGACCTCGTGGTGCTGGAGGCGATGGGCGGCGGCTTCACCTGGGGCGCCAGCGTCGTCCGAATGTAGGCCCCCCCGCCCACCGATGCACCAACTTGCGCCGGCCCGGTCGGTTCGCTAGCTTCGCGGGCAACAAGGGGCGGAACGATGAGCGCTAAAACACTCACACGGCTGGAACTGGCGGACGCCATCCACGGCGCGGTCGGCCTGTCGCGCGCCGAGTCCGCGTCGATGGTGAGCGCCATCCTCGGCCATATCACCGACAGCCTCGCGCGCGGCGAGGAGGTGAAGATCACCGGCTTCGGCACCTTCACCTTGCGCGACAAGCGTGAGCGGATCGGCCGGAACCCCAAGACGGGGGTCGAGGTGCCGATCACGCCGCGCCGCGTCACCGGATTCCGTCCCGCGCAGTCGGTCCGCGCGCGCATCGCCCGCGCAAGCTGATGGCGCTTCCGCCGCCGGCCCCGCCGGCCCCGCCGGCTATGCGAGCGACGCCGGCCAAGGCCGACGGCGCATTGCGCACGATCGGCGAACTGGCCGCGGAAACGGGCATACCGCCGCACATCCTGCGCTATTGGGAAAAGAACGTTCCCGGCTTGCGTCCCCTGCGCCGTTCTGGCGGGCGCCGCTATTACCGGCAGGAGGATGGCGCGCTCATCCGGCGGCTGCACCATCTGGTCAGTGTGGAGGGCTATACGCTCGACGGCGCGGCGCGCGCGGTCGGGGCGAAGGACGCGGCCCCCCCGCCGCCCGCCGCCGCTTCGCAAACCGGTGTGATGACCGTCGCCGCCCTTCGCGTGCTGCGCGATCGCCTCGCCGCCGCGCTCGACGGCTGAACCCCCGCGCGATCGCCCGCGTCAGTCTTCCCCCGGGCCCAGCGTCGGGTCGAGATCGCGCGGCCGCGTGAAATGGGTCAGCCGACCGACCCCGTTGTCGACCTCGGCCCATTGGTCGATATCGAGTTCGATGATCGCCAGCGCCGCGGTCGGATATTTTTCCTCCAACGTATCACGCAGGCCGTCGCCGCCGTCCGCGACCAGTTCCAGGATCAGGTCCTCCATCCCGGGATTGTGCCCGCTCATCAGGACATGCTCCGCGCTGCCGGGCAGGTCCTTCAGGCAATCGAACAGCGTGGCGGAGGAGGCGAGATAGATGCGCCGGTCCCAGTGCGGCTCGATCCCGTCGAGGCCCGCCGCGGGCAGGAACAGGTCGAGCGTCTCGGTAACGCGCACCGCGGGGCTCGCCAGCACGAAGTCGGCGTCGAGGCCGATCGCGGCGGCATGCACCCCCATGCGCTCCGCTCCGCGCCGCCCGCGCGGGTTCAGCGGCCGATCGAAATCGCGCGCGACCGGATCGTCCCAGCCCGATTTCGCGTGGCGCAACATGCTCAGCCGTTTCATGCGCGCGTCTCCTCGCCATGCCGCATCGCGCCCGACCCTAGGAAAGGCGGCGCGCCATGGGAAGCGGCGGCGGCCGCCACCCGCGCGATCGCCTCGTCCAGCGGCACGCGGCGTACCGGCGTCGCGGGGGGAAAGGCGCTCAGCAGGCGCGTCGGCACCCCGCTCGACAGCAGCACGAACTGCCCGCGGTCGCCGTCGCGCCGGATCAGCCGCCCGAACGCCTGCGCGAGCCGCGTGCGCACGATATCGTCGTCGTAGGCGGAACCGCCGCGTCCGCCCGCGGTCTCCGCCGCCGCCATCCGCCGCGCGGCGTGCAGCACCGACGGTTTCACCCACGGCACTCCCTCCATCACCACCAGCCGCAGCGACGATCCCGGAACGTCCACCCCGTCGCGCAGGGCATCGGTGCCCAGCAGCGAGGCGCGCGGGTCGTCGCGAAAGATGTCGACCAGCGTGCCGGTGTCGATGGGGTCGACATGCTGCGCGTGGATCGGCAGCCCGCTGCGCGCCAGATGGTCGGCGATGCGCGCATGCACGGCGCGTAAGCGGCGCACCGCGGTGAACAGACCCAGCGTGCCGCCCCCTGCCGCCGCGATCAGCCGCGCATAGGCGTTGGCGAGCGCGGAGATATCGCCGCGCTTCACATCGGTGACGATCAACACCTCGCTCGCCGAGGCATAGTCGAACGGGCTTTCCGCCGCGAAATGGGTTGCGCCTGCGGCCAGGTGCAGCGCGCCCGTCCGCCGGTCGGCACGGTCCCAGTCGCCCAGTGCCAGTGTCGCGGATGTCACCAGCACGCCGTGCGCAGGAGCCAGCACCACGTCGGCGAGCGGCCGGGTCGGGTCGAGCCAGCGGCGGTGGAGGCCGATGTCGATCTCGCGCGCGTCGATGCGCTCGACGCTGAGCCAGTCGACGAAGCCCGGGTCCGCCGGCCCGCCGATGCGCGCGACGAGACCCGCCCAGGCGCGCAGCGTATCGCGCCGCCAGCCCAGCGAGGACAATGCCCCCTCGATCCGCGCGCGCGCCGGGCCGTCGAGCCAGTCGGGCGCGTCGTCGAGGATCGCCTCCAGTCGCTGGCCGAGCAGGGTGAGCGGTCGCAACAGCGCGTCGAGCGCCAGCGCGGCCTCACCCGCCGCCGCCACCGTCGCGCCGTCGGGCTCGGCGAGCTCCGCCTCCAGCCCATAGCCCGCGTCCCCCTCGCGCCCCGGCCCGTCGCCGTCGCGCGCGTAGACGAGCGCGCGCACGGCCGCGAGCAGCCGCTCGATCGGCCCGAGCGGCACGCCTTCGCCGATGCGCGCCAGCCAGCCGTCGCCGGGCAGGTCAAGCGCGGCCATCCGCGCGGCCTCGATCGCCTCGCCCCCCGCCTCGTCATAGCTTGCGACGTCGAGCAGCCGCGCCGCGAGCCCGCGCCGCCGTCCGCGGCTCGCCTTCTCCGGCCCGATCACCCAGCGGCGCAGTTCGATCGCCTCCGCCCCCGTCAGCGCCGCGGCGAAGATAGAGTCCGCCGCGTCGAACAGATGATGGCCCTCGTCGAACATGATGCGCTGCGGCGGGCTCTCGCCCTCACGGCCGCGCGCGGCATTGACCATCATCAGCGCATGGTTGGCGATGACGATGCTGGCATCGCGGCTGGCGCGCGCCGACCGCTCGATGAAACAGCGCCGCCAGTGCGGGCAGCCGGCATAGATGCACTCGCCGCGCCGGTCGGTCAGCGCGGTCGCGCCCGCTCTGCGGAACAGCGTCGGCAGCCAGCCGGGCAGGTCGCCGCCGACCATATCGCCGTCGCGGCTGTATGCCGCCCAGCGCGCCGCCAGCCGCGCGAAGATCGCCGCACGGCCGGTGAACCCGCCTTGCAGCGCGTCCTCCAGGTTGAGGAGGCACAGGTAGTTCTCGCGCCCTTTGCGCACCACCACCTGCGCGCGGTGCCGTGCCTCGTCGGGATAGAGCCGCCGCGTCTCGCGGCTGAGCTGGCGCTGCAGGTTCTTGGTGAAGGTCGAGATATGGACCTGGCCGCCCGAACCCTCGATCCATTCGGCGGCGGGCGCGAGATAGGCGAGCGTCTTGCCGATGCCCGTCCCCGCCTCGGCCAGCAGCATCGCCGGCCCCGCAGGCTGGCCCGCCGTCACGCCGCGCGGCGCGAAGACCTGTGCGACCGCCTCGGCCATGGCGCGCTGGCCCGCGCGTTCCTCCGCGCCCGCGCCGGTCAGCTCGGCGAGCCGCAGCGCGGCGGCCGCGGGCGGCACGTGCACGGGGCGCGGCTTGGCCCGCGGGTTCGTCTCCTCCCATTCGGGCAGCCGCGCGAACAGGCTGGGCTCGCCCTTCGCGGGGGCGGGCAGACGCGCCGATACCTCCGTCGCCCATGGCCAGCGCGCGCGTGCAAGGCCCTGTGCCATGTCCCACGCGCCCTCGCGCTCCGCCCAGGCGGGATCGCCCAAGGTCGCCAGCAGCTTGCCCGCGCACGCGATCAGCAGACGCGGCACATCGGGGTCGGCGACGCTGCCGTCCGCGCCGCCGCGCCCCACGCCCAGGGCCTCCGCAAGCCCCTTGGGCGTCGGCACGGCAAAGCGCGCCGGGTGGACGAAGGCGAACAGTTCCAGGAGATCGAGACCCGACAGGTCGGGATAGCCCAGCCGCTGCCCCACGATCGGCGCAGCCAGCAGGATGACCGGCGTGTCCGCCGCCACCCGCACCGCATCCCCGCGCCCCAGCGCGCGCGTTTCGCCGTCGGGCGTCGCCAGCCAGATGCCCGCATGGCTCGCGTGCAGCGCGGGATAGGCGAGGGCCGTCATGCGCTCGTGTTAGCGCGTGCGCGGTCGGGAACCCAAGAACAAAAGCGGATTATGCGCGGACCACCGTGCGCATGACCTCGCGATAACCGCTGGCGATGGTCATCCGGGGGCCGTGTCCGCGCTCGATCAGCAGGCGGTGGGCGGCCGGCAGGCGATAGCAGGGCAGGCCCATGAACAGGTGGTGTTCGGCGTGGAAGTTGACCCAATAGGGCGCGACTGTCGCGCGCTCGATCAGATTGGCCCGCGTGGTTCGGGCATGGGTGAAGGGGTCCGCGGATCCGGTCGTCGTGCAGGCGTGCTCGGCGATGTTCCGTACCCTGAGGAACAGCTGGAACGTCGTGGCCAGCGCCGCCAGCCACAGCAGGAACGGCGTCCAGCCGTAAAGCGCGAGCGATAGGCCGAGGATGCCCACCTGTACGGCCAGGAACCGCCCCACGCTGCGCGCCACCGCGACCGCCGCCGCGTCGCCGGCCGTCGCCGGCCCGCTGATCCCGCCGCGGTTGAGCATCGTCCCCGCCGCCGCGTCGGGCCTGCCCGGTGCGGCGCTGCCGCGTCCGCGCAGCATCACCCGCACGCCCCGCATCGCCAGGCCGAACTGCGCGCGGCGCTGCTTGAGGAAGGTCCGCGCCGTCAGGTCGCGCAGCATCTTGCGCGTCAGGCTGGCGCGGCTGGCGGGAAAGGGCGCGGACAGGCCGAGGTCCGGGTCCTCCGCCTGCTGCGTGTAGCGGTGGTGCGTCAGATGGTAGGCGCGATAGCTTTTGAGGTCGCTGCCCACCGCCGCGCCGCTCGCCCATTCGCCCAGCAGGTTGTTGAGCGCGCGGTTGGGATGCAGCAGCCCGTGCGCGGCATCGTGCATCAGTATCGCCAGGCCCAGCTGCCGCCCGCCGACGAGGATGATCGCCGGCACCCAGGCGAGCGGACCCGCCCAGGTCGCGAGACCGAGGACCAGCGCCGCCACGCCCCACGCATGCGCGACCAGCCACGGCCCGCGCCAGCGCGACACCGCGGTCAGCGCGGCCCACTCCTCCTTCCGGAAGATGCTGGTCGGGCGCAGGGCGGACACGGCGGGCATGTACGCTGACTAGGCCGCATGGCCGCGCCCGCGCAAGCCTAGCCCGCCTTCGTCGCCGCGATCCAGGCGTCGATCTTCGCTTCCAGGATCGGCAGCGGCAGCGCGCCGGTCATCAGGACCTGCGCATGGAAATCGCGGATGTCGAAACGCGGCCCCAGCTCGGCCTCCGCCTTCGCGCGCAGCCGCTGGATGGTCAACGCGCCGATCTTGTAGGCCAGCGCCTGGCTCGGGATGGCGATATACCGCTCCACCTCGGCGGTCGCGTCGGTGCGCCCCATGTCGCTGTTCGCCAGCATATAGTCGATCGCCTGATCGCGCGTCCAACCCTTGGCGTGGATGCCGGTGTCGACCACCAGCCGCATCGCGCGCAGCATCTCGTCGGACAATGTGCCGAACCGCTGATAGGGGTCGGCATACAGCCCCATTTCATAGCCCAGCGTCTCGGCGTACAGCGCCCAGCCTTCGACATAGGCGGTGTTGCCGCCGAAGCGCATGAACGGGGGCAGCCGGTCGTTCTCCTGCGCCAGGCTGATCTGGAAATGGTGCCCCGGCGCGCCCTCGTGCAGATACAGGGTGGTGATGCCCGGCGTCGTGCGGCTGGGCAGGTCGTAGGCGTTGAAGTAGAACACGCCGGGCCGCGACCCGTCGGGCGTGCCCGATTGGTAGCTGCCACCCGCCTCGAACCGCTCGCGGAACGGCTCATAGGGCCGGATCTCCAGGCCCGCGCGCGGCAGGGTCGAGAAGTAGCGGCCGATGACGGCATCGACCTGCCGCCCCACCGCATAATAGCGCTCGGTGAGCGACTCGCGGCTGGCTTCCTTGAACTGCGGCGCGGTGCGGATGTGGTTGAAAAAGTCGGTCAGGCTGCCTTCGAAGCCTACTTCGGTCTTGATCGCCTCCATCCCGGCGCGGATCCGCGCGACCTCGGACAGGCCCAGGTTGTGGATCTCCTCGGGATCCATCGGCAGCGTCGTCGTCTGCTCGACCAGCTGGCGATACAGCGCCGGGCCGCCCTGCATGTGCAGCAGGCCCACGCCGTCGCGCGCACGGGGCAGATACTCGTCGCGCAGGAAATCGCGCAGGCGGGTCAGCGCGGGGAACACCTCGCCGGTCAGCGACGCGCGCAGCTTGGCGGTCTGCTCCGCTTTCTCCGCCTCGCTGAACGTTTCCGGAAAGCGCTGCGCCGGACCGAAATAGGGCGACTCCTCGAGCGGCTGGGAAAGCTGCGTGTCGAGCTGGCTGATGACGTTGCCGATCGTCAGCTTGGTCTCGACCACGCCCGACGCCATCCCTTCACGAAACCGGCCGATCGAACGGTCGATCAGCGTCGCGAACTGGCTGTGGCGCTTCAGGTTGTTCTCATAGTCTTGCGTCGTGCGGAACGGAGCCGCGCCCTGGCCGCTGGCGAAATTGGGGTAGAAGGTGTGGAAGCCGAAGAAATGGTTGATCGGCCGCACCGCCGTCAGCGCCAGGATGTCGGGCTGCAAGCCGCGCAGCGTATCGCGCGTCTGATAGGCGAACACGTCATAGGCAAGCGCATCGGTCGCATCGAGCGCGGCGCGGTCGATCCGGCTCAAGGCCGTCAGGTCGGCCTCGGCGGCGCTGCGCTCGCCCGCGAAATACGCGTCGGTGATATTGTCGCCCAACTGGTCGGCGTAGCGCATGTCGCCGCGAAACAGCGCGCCCAGCGGATTGCGCCCGAGGTTCGCCTCGTCGCTGTCGCGGAACAGCTGCCACAGTGCGTCGTGCGCGGCGGTGCGCGCGGCGGCGGGGTCGGCGGCGGCCACGGGAACGGCCGGAGCCACGGTGCGCGACGGCGCTTCGCCTACGGTTGTGCACGCGCCGAGAGGCAGGGCGACCGTCGCAAACAGGGCGGCGCGGGCGATCAGGCGGGTCATGGGCGTCTCTCCGGCATGGCTGTGTTGCGCGCGCCATACAGGATGAAAGGGTGCTGGCAAGCGACGAAGGGGCTTACCTTTCAATAACCCCGTGCTCCGGCGGAGGCCGGAGCCTGACATCTTCACTCCTCGGCCACGACCCGTCCGCGCACCATCACCCACCGCACGCCTTCCAGGGTACGCACGTCGGTCAGCGGGTCGCCGTCGACCGCGATGATGTCGGCCGAATAGCCGACCGCGAGGCGGCCGATCTCATTCTCCATGCCCAGCGCGCGCGCCGCGACGGTGGTGGCGCTGGCCACCGCGTCGCGCGGTCGCATGCCCGCCTCGACCAGCAGCGCGAATTCCTGCGCATTCTGGCCGTGCGGGAACACGCCCGCATCGGTCCCGAACGCGACCGGCACGTCGAACCGCCTCGCCAGCCGCACATTGTCGCCCAGGACGTTCAGCGTCTCGCGGATCTTCGCCTCGACGACGGGCGTGTAGATGCCGCGTCCGAGGCCGTCGCGCACGCCGGTCAGCGCGCGCAGCGTCGGCACCAGATAGGTGCCGCGCTGCGCCATCGCCCGCGCGCCCGCCTCGTCGAGGAAGGTGCCATGGTCGATGGTGTCGATGCCGCCGCGCACCGCCGCCTCGATCCCGCGCGCGCCGTGCGCATGCGCCATCACGCGCAGGCCCAGCGAATGCGCGGTGTCGGCGATGCTGGTCATCTCCGCGGCCGTGAAATGCGCCTCCAGCCCGCGCCCCTGCTGCGACAAGACGCCGCCCGTCGCGGTGATCTTGATGACGTTCGACCCCGCCGCCGACGCCTGGCGCACGCGCAGGGCACATTCCTGCGCGCCGGTGCAGGTGAAACCGGTCGGCAGCGCCTCGATCACCTCGCGGCGAAAGCCGGTGATGTCGCCATGCCCGCCGACGATCGACAGCGCGGGGCCTGCGGCGACGATGCGCGGCCCGACGATCATCCCCTCCTCGGTCGCGCGGCGCAGCGCGAAGGCGGTCTGCCGCGCCGATCCCGCCTCCCGCACCGTCGTGAAGCCGGCGCGCGCGGTGATCGCGGCGTTCTTCACCCCGACCACGGTCGCCCATTCGTCGGTATCGACCGCCTCGCGCCAGAAATCCCCGCCGGGATCGCCGGTCAGATGGACGTGCATGTCGATGAGGCCGGGCATCACCGTGCGGGTCGACAGGTCGATCAGCGTCGCGCCGTCGGGCGCGGGCTGGATCCCCTGCGCGATGGCGCTGATGCGCCCGTCGGTCACGGTGATCGTCGCAGGGCCGCCGGTCCCGCTGCCGGCATCCGCGATCAGCCGCCCGGCATGGATGACCTGCACCTGCGGCGCGGGCGCCACGTCCGGGGTCTGCGCCGCCGCCATTCCGAACATGCCGTCGTGCGCCGCCGCGCCCACCGGAATCAGCGCGATGGTCGCGGCCAGAAGGGCGGATCGGATGGTTCGGCGCATGGTCGTCTCCCTGTTGTCGGGAACGATCGTGCGACGGGACGCGCCCGCATGCAAGCCGTGCGAACAAAGGGGGCGGGTCATTGCTGACCCGCCCCACGCTCTCCCGCTCAGGAGCTTACCAGAAGAAGCTGCGGATCACGTCCACCACCTCGCCCGTCTCGATATCGACCAGCAGCGCATCGTCATAGTAGCGCACCCAGCGATACGGCCCGTAGACGTCGGGCAGGCGATACTGCCACGGATCGTTGATCCAGTACCGGTTCGAATAGAACAGCGAATTCAGGGTGAAGCCGATGCTCAACGGACGATAGGACCAGCTGCGGTAGGGCGAATAATAGCGCCCCAGGCGGTAGACCTGGCCATAGCGCGAACGGTGGCTGCGCCAGTCGTAGCGCCGGTCGCTCCGCCAGCCCTGGTTCCAGCGCCGCCCGTTGCGGTTGTCGTACCGGTCGTAGCGGTCGTAGCGTCCATCGCGGTCGCGGTCGTAGCGCCGGTCGAGCCGTTCATTGTCGTTGCGGTCCCAGCGCCGGTCGAGCCGGTCGTCGTTGTTCCGGTCCCACCGCCGGTCGAGCTGGCCGTCGCGGTTGCGGTCCCACTGACGATCGACGCGGCCGTTGTTGTTGCGATCCCAGCGATTGTCGACCCGGCCGTTGTTGTTGCGGTCGAACGTGCCGCCGGTCACCGCGCCGTCGCGGCGGCCTCGCCCTTCGCCGCGCTGTCCGTCACCACGCCGTCCGTCGCCGCGCTGGTAGCCGCTCGGGGCGGGCGCGCCTGCGGCACCGCCGCGCCGTTCCGCACGTGCCGCCTGCCGCACCGCGCGTGTCGCCTGGCGATCGGCGCGCGCCTGGCTGCGATTGGCATCGGCGTTCGCATTGCTCGATCCTTCGCGCTGTGCCGCACGAATCTGCCGCGCACCGAACCCGCCATCCTGCGCGGACGCGGCGATCGGGGTAAGGGCGGTGGCGGCGATCAGCAGTGCACCCATCCATCCACGCTTGGTCATCGTCGTTCCTTTCGTGGCCGCGCGCGTCCGGTAGGTCGGGCACGTCTGCGGCGATGAAAGCTGGCTAGACCATGGTGGCTGACGCGCGCGTGAACGGGTGCGTAAGCACCGGTGCAGCTTCGTTCAGACGCGCAGGCCGCACGCCTCGTCGACCCCGGCCATGATGTTGAGGTTCTGGACGCACGCGCCGCCCGCGCCCTTGCCCAGGTTGTCGAGCCGCGCGATCAGCCGCATCTGCTCGCGATCGGCGGAAGCATGGACGTCGATGAACAGCCGGTCGTCCGGCACCGCCCCTTCTCGCAGCAGGATTTCGCCGTCGCGGGCCAGCGGCTCCACGCGCACGACGGCGGACCCTGCATAATGGTCGGCCAGCGCCGCACGGACCTCGTCGGGCGGCGCGATCCGCGCATCCGTCCCGCGCAGCAGCGGCACCTCGACGATCATGCCGCGCATCGCCGGCACCACCGCTGGCGAGAACAGGGGCCGGCGGGCCAGGCCGGCATGCGCCTGCATCTCTGGCACATGCTTGTGGTCGAGCCCCAGCGCATAGCCCCGCCAGGCGATGCCGCGATCCTGCGCGAAACGCCCGATCAGCGCCTTGCCGCCACCCGAATAGCCTGAAACGGCATGGCAGACATATCCGCCGTCCGCCGGCACCAGCCCGCGCGCCACCAGCGGCGCGACCAGCGCTAGAAAGCCGGTCGCATAGCAGCCGGGATTGCTGACGCGGGCGGCCGCGGCGATACGCGCGCGCTGCCCCGATGCCAGTTCGGCAAAGCCATAGGTCCAGTCGCGGCTCACGCGGTGCGCGCTCGATGCGTCGATGATCCGCACGCGCGAACCGCCCGCCAGCGCCGCTGCCTCCCGCGCCGCATCGTCGGGCAGGCACAATATGGCGAAGTCCGCGGCGTGGAACGCCTCCCTCCGGGCGCCTGCATCCTTGCGCGCGGCATCGTCCAGCGCGATCAGCGCGATGTCGTCGCGGTCGGCCAGCCGCTGGGCGATGTCCAGCCCGGTCGTGCCCGCCGCGCCGTCGATGAAGACGCGGATCGTCACCCGGCGATGCGCAGCCGCTCGCGCCGCACATAGCCCACGATATGGCCGTCGGTCGCATAGCCCCACGCCCAGCCGCCCGACAGGTCGAGCAGCGCGAAGCCCGCACCCGGCGCCAGGTCGAACCGGGTCGCGGCGTCGTCGCCGGGGCTTTCGTGCCCGCGCGCCGGTTCGGTGGCGGCGCACATCAGCGCCTCGGCATAATGCGGCGCGAAATGGTGGCTCGCCTCCGCCACGTCGGCAAGGTCGGGGCGGATCGCCTGATGCACCGGGTCATAGGGGCGCGAGGGCCCGCTCAGCGTGAAGCGTACCGGGCGGCCGTCGCCGCCCGTGCCGGGCGCGCCGCTATCCGGCCCGGGCGCGGTCGCCGGCGTCGCCGAGAAGCTGGTTGAACCGTTCAAGAAATTTCGCCCCCGCAGCCGTCATCTCGATGAAGATGTTGCGTCCGTCGTTACGGTCGCGCTTGCGCGCCAGATAGCCGAGCGCGGTCAATTTGTTCAAGGCGCGCGTGACGACCGGCTTGGAGACGCTCAGCCGCTCGGCGAGGCCGCGCACCGTGTGCGGTCCGGGCGCCAGCGCGACGCTCAGCATGATGCCCATCTGCCGGTTGGTGAGGTCGGGCAGTTCCGATCGCACGATGCTGATCAGACTGGTCATCCAGGCGGCGCTGTTCATGCGGCTCACTTTCAGCTTTGCCGACGATTCCGGGCGGCCTCCCCACGGCCCGATCCTCGGCAAATGTTCCGGTACGACTGCTGCAAACGCGCAAGGATTGGCCCGGTTTCATCCGCGCAACGATAAAAGCCGCGGCTCGCATGGGTTTAGCGCGGGTATCGATCCTGCAGCATGCGCCACACCGCGCGCAGGCCGAGCGCGGCGCCGCCCTTGGGCCGCCCGGGCTTCGCCGTCGGTCGCCAGGCGAAGGTATCGAGATGCGCCCACGCCACCCCCGCCGGAACGAACCGCCGCAGGAACAGCGCCGCGGTCACCGCGCCCGCGAAACCTCCGCTCGGCGAATTGGTGATGTCGGCGCTGTCGGCCTTCAGCATCTCGTCATATCCATCCCATAGCGGCAGCCGCCACAGCGGGTCGTCGGACCGCCCGCCCGCTTGGATGATCCCCTCCGCCAGCGCATCGTCGTTGGCGAACAGGGCGGGCAGGTCGGGACCCAGCGCGACCCGCGCCGCCCCGGTCAGCGTCGCGAAATCGACGATCAGCTCCGGCGCCCCCTCTGCCGCGCGGGTCAGCGCGTCGGCCAGGATCAGCCGCCCCTCGGCATCGGTATTGTCGACCTCGACCGTCGGCCCCTTGCGGCTGGTCAATATGTCGCCCGGTCGCATCGCATCGCCCGCAATGGCGTTCTCGACCGCGGGCACCAGCAGGTGGAGCCGCACCGGCAGGCCCGCGCCCATGATCAGCTGGGCGAGGGCGATCGCATGCGCGGCGCCGCCCATGTCCTTCTTCATCAGCGCCATGCCCGCCGCCGGCTTGATGTC
>CBDUBN010000025.1:0-22895 GCA_965365395.1 uncultured Sphingomonas sp. | reverse complement strand
CTCGACTGGGGCCTGCAGTTCGGGACGATCCCGACGCGCCCCGCGTTCGAGGCCTATGTCGGCTCCTTGCGCGAGCGCGCGGCCTACAGAAAGGCCAAAGCGATCGACCAGGCGCTGATTGCGGAGGTACAGGCGGCGTCACAGAATTAGGATCACATGGAAAAGGCCCGGCGGATCGCTCCGCCGGGCCGCTTGTTTGCCCCATCTACCCTCGCGATTACTCGCGGTTGCCGAGCAGTTGCAGGAGGAAGGTGAACATGTTGACGAAGTCGAGATAGAGGCTGAGCGCGCCCAGGATCACGGCCTTGCCCATGAAATCGCTGCCGGCGACCTGATAGTAGGTCTCCTTGATACGCTGCGTGTCGTAGGCGGTGAGGCCGGCGAAGATCAGCACGCCGAGGATGCTGATCACCAGCGTCATCGTGCTCGACTGGAACCACAGGTTCAGCAGCATCGCCACCAGCAGGCCGACGACGCCCATCACCAGGAACGTGCCCATGCCCGACAGGTTGCGCTTCGTCGTGTAGCCGAACAGGCTGAGGCCGACGAAGGCCGCGGTCGTCGCGAAAAAGGCGGTGGCGACCGATTCACCCGTATAGCGCAGGAAGATCGTCGACAACGACAGGCCCATGACCACCGCGAACGCCCAGAACAGCGCCTGCGCGGCGCCGGTGGAGAGGCGGTTGATGCCGAAGCTGAGCACCATCACGAAAGCGAGCGGGGCGAGCATGATCACCCAGGCGAGCGGGCCGCCCGACAGGATCGCCGCCGGCGAGTTTGCGCCGCCCTGCGAGAACAGCATCGCGACGATGCCCGTCAGGAGCACGCCCGACGCCATGTAATTGTAAACCTGCAGCATGTAGGAACGCAGGCCTGCGTCCGTCGCCGTGTCGATCGTGCCGACGCCGGTGCGACCGAACGCCGTGGTCTGGCCACGCGGGTCTGACCAATTAGCCATGATGAAATCTCTCCATCCATCCCGCCGCCCGAAATGGAGCGGCTTAAGCCCGAATATCGGTGTTTAGCATGCGCGTTTCAAGCGAAACCGGATGAGGTCCGGGACGCCTGACGCAAAGCTCGTCCGGGACGGTTTATGCAAATAGGCCCGCCGCTGCCGTGGGGCAGGGCGGGCCTGTTGCCGGACCGGCGCGAGGGGCGCCGGGCGGGAGCGTCGCTTAGGCGGCGTTCTTCAGCTTCGACATCGCGACCGCGATGCGGTTCGAGATCGGCTGGAACGCGTCGTTCGCGAGCTTGACCGTCATCTCGGTCGCCTTCGCGCCGTTCTTGACGGCGTTGTCGAGCGCGGTCTTCGACAGTTCCGACTGGAGCTGGAAGAATTCGGTCGGGCTCTTGACCGCGGCATAGCGCTTGGCGGCCTCGGTCGTGTCGGTCATCGACTGGCGCGCGAAACCGGCCAGTTCCTGACCCATCTCGGTCATGCCGCGAGCGGCGATCTTCATCGATTCGACGACCGCCTCGACATTGCCCTTCGAGAAGTCGACGGCGTCCTTGGCCATTTCCTGACCCTTTTCGGCCGCGGCCTTCGCGCGGACCTGCATGTCGCCGACCATCGCCTCGGTGCGGGTCTTGGCCTCGGTGGCCATGCGGGTGGCTTCTTCGGTCATCTTCGTGGTGGCTTCGGTGATCATGGTCTGTCCTTTGCTGAGGAATGTCGCGGGCTGGGCCGCGGCGGGGGTATCGGTCACGGTCTCGGCGCTGGTCGCGCCGTGCGCGGCGACGTCGGCCAACGCGATCGCGACGGGCGAGGCATCGGTCAGCTGCTCGGCGGTGGGCGCATCGACCGCGATGGGCTCGACCGCCGGCGGCGCGGCGACTGCGGGCTCGGGTGCCGGGGCGATATCGAGCCGCGCTTTCTTGGACGGCTTCCTGCCGGCGGCGGCATGCGCCGCAGCCGACTTCAGCGCGCTGGCTTCGGCATAGGCCGCCGCCGCCTGGTCGTCTTCGTTGCGATGGGCCATAAGGCGCTCCTATCTTTGTTGCAGTGCACAATAGTGCTGACGCGCGGCGGCGTCAAGACTTTTTGTGCAGTGCAGCAAAGACCGGGTCCGCTTGGTGCTGATGGCGCCTCAACGCATGGTGACGTAGCGGCCGGGCGCGTCCTCGATCGCGGGCAGAGGGCCTCCCCCGGGAATGCGCGCGCCAGCGGCCGGTACCGTCGTGCCCGACCGGGCTCGGATCCACGCGATCCAGTCCGGCCACCAGCTGCCTTTCACCTCGGTGGCGCCCGCAACGAAATCATCGAGCGTTTCGACGTCCGCGTCATTGACCCAATGCTGGTATTTGCCCGCGGCGGGCGGGTTGACGACGCCCGCGATATGGCCCGAGCCCGCCAACACGAAGCGTTTCGGCCCCTGGAGATGGTGCATCAGTTTCCACACGCTGACCGCCGGGGCGATATGGTCCTCGCGCCCCGCCTGGATATAGGCGGGGGTCCGGATGGTGCGCAGGTCGATCGGCACCCCGTCCACGACCATCGATCCCGCCTCCACCAGGCGGTTGTCGCGATAGAGATCGGCGAGATAGGCCCCGTGCCAGCGAGCAGGCAGGTTGGTCGTGTCGCCGTTCCAGTGAAGCAGGTCGAAGGCGGGATAATCCTCGCCCAGCAGGTAGTTGTTGACGACATAGTTCCAGACGAGGTCGCGCGGGCGCAGCGCGTTGAACGTCGCGGCCATGACGCGGCCGTCAAGATAGCCGCCCTTCGACAGCGTCTCGACCAGCGCCAGATGCGCATCGTCGGTCATGAGCGTGAGATCGCCCGCCTCGCTGAAATCGACCTGCGCGGTGAAGAAGGTGGCGCTGGCGACCGTGTCGGCGCGGCCGCGCGCGGCGAGCAGCGCGAGTGTCGCCGCAAGCGTCGTACCCGCGACGCAATAGCCGATGGCGTGCACCGACGGCACGTCGAGGCCCCGGCGTACGGTGTCGATGGCGTCGATCTGCGCCGCGACATAATCGTCCCATATGATATCCTTCATGCCGGCGTCGGCGGACTTCCACGAGACGATGAAGACGCTGAGGCCTTCGGCCACCGCCCAGCGGATGAAGCTTTTTTCGGGATTGAGGTCGAGAATGTAGAATCGGTTGATCCACGGCGGGAAGATGACCAGCGGCGTTTCGAGCACCGCGTCGGTCGTCGGGGCGTAGTGGATCAGCTGGTAGAGCGGGGTTTCGTGCACGACCTTGCCCGGGGTCACCGCGATGTTGACGCCGAGTTTGAACTGCGCGGCATCGACGTGGCGCATCTGGC
The DNA here is from genome assembly GCA_965365395.1 of uncultured Sphingomonas sp. Taxonomy (GTDB): domain Bacteria; phylum Pseudomonadota; class Alphaproteobacteria; order Sphingomonadales; family Sphingomonadaceae; genus Sphingopyxis. Next base: position 19,630 of record CBDUBN010000025.1, on the reverse strand, counting down.
CCGACCGGAGATCCGCCAGCATATGCTCCATCCCCTTCGCGAGGTTGGCGCCGCCCGTCTCCATCGTGCGCTTGAGCACCTGCGGGTTGGTCAGCGGAAAATTCGCCGGGCTCATCGCGTCGATCAGGCCCTGCGTCTGGAAACGCAACCGTGCGCGCGTCGCCTCGTCGCCCTGGAACGCATCGACCGCGGCAAGCAGCCGCGCCGAGGTCGCGGCGTAGCTGTCGCGGATGAACGCAAAGAGCGGGTGCGCATCCCATTCGGGCGCGGCGAAGCGGCGGTCCTTGGCCGGCGGCTGTGCCTCCAGCATCGACTGCCACATGGCGAAACCATTCTGCCACGCCTGGCCCAGCGGGTCGGACGGCGCGCCGCCATCGCCGCCGCCGAGCATCGCCGCCATCTGCGCGCGCGCCTCGTCCGAACTGATCGCTTCCATCAGCGCGCCCTGCGCCTGCAGCATGGCGCCCGTCCACGCGCTCATCTCCGCGAGGCCGGGGAGCGTCGGCGGGGCGGGATCGTCGGGAGCGCTCATCGGTGCACCTCATGCTTGCGGCAGCGCGCAGGCATAGCACCGCTCGCTTGGCATCCATAGCGGGCAGCGCTAGCGGGCGTTCCATGAATTTCAGCATAGCCGGGTTCGATATCGATGCGTTCGTGGCCGCGACGCTGGCCGAGGACATGGGTGCGGGCGGCGACATCACCTCCGCCGCGGTGATCCCGGCGGACGCGGGCTTCGCAAGCGTGATGGACAGCCGCGACGCCATCACCGTCGCCGGCCTGCCGATCGCCGCGGCCTTCTTCCGCGCGCTCGATCCCGGCGTCCGGATCGATATACTGGTGGGGGAGGGCGAGGCCGTGCCCGCCGGCACCGACCTCCTGCGGCTGACCGGCAATGCCCGCGCGATGCTGACCGCCGAACGGTCCGCGCTCAACACGGTGCAGCATCTGTCCGGCGTCGCCACGCTGACGCGCGCCTATGTCGCCGCCATCGCGGGCACGGGCGCGACGCTGCTCGATACGCGCAAGACCTTGCCGGGCCTGCGTCTCCTGGAAAAATATGCGACCCGCACCGGCGGCGCGACCAACCATCGGCTGCGGTTGGACGATGCGGCGATGATCAAGGACAATCATGTCGCGGTGGCAGGGGGCGTCGCCGAGGCGGTGCGCCGTGCGGTGGCGGCGGGGATCGAGCGTATCATCCTGGAAGTCGATTCCATAGAGCAGATCGAGCCCGGCATCGCCGCGGGCGCGACGCACCTGCTGCTCGACAATATGCACGTCGAGACGCTGCGCGAGGCGGTGGCGATCGTCGCGGGCCGTGTGCCGACCGAAGCGTCGGGCGGGGTGCGGCTGGATACGATCCGCGGCATCGCCGAAACCGGCGTCAACTATGTGTCTGTCGGCCGCATCACGCAATCGGCGCCGGCGGCGGATATCGGGCTCGACCATATCCTTGGCTGACCTGCCCGTCCCTGCGTGGCGCCACGGCGGGTTCCATCTGTTAACCAGCAAAAACGCGGCTGTCCCCCGCTGGCACGGGTGGCCGGCACGGCCGCGCTAACCATCTTTGCGGGTTTGCGGACCGTTAAGATTGTCTTAACTCTTCGCCCATGGCCCATGATCTGACACGATTGATCCATCGCGGCGGCACCCGTTCGGCAGTGCGCGCGGATGTCATCCGACTGGCGCCCGATCCCGCCATCCTCGATACGATGATCGCGCTGCGGCTGGGCAAGGCCGCGCCCCGGCGCCGGCCGTGGATCAGCGAGCGCGACGCGCTCGACGCCGCCATGGCCTTCGCCCTCACTTTTTGCGGGGCGACTGTGTTCCTGCTGTAGCGGTGGCCTGGTCGCAGGCGGCGTGGAGCCGACCGGCGATATAGGCGGCGACGCCGCAGGCCCCGGCGACGAAGAACAGCGTATCGGTGATGCCGACTCCGATCGAGGCGAGCGCGGCATAGATCAGCGTCGCCGCGACCATCGCGCCCGAATTGACGATATTGTTCGCGGCGACCGTGCGCGCGGTTTGCGACTTGGCGACCGTGGTAGTGAGGAAGGCGTAGAGGGGCACCACGAACATGCCGCCCGCGACCGATATGCCCAGTAGCGCAAGCAGGATGAGATCGCCGGTGGGGACGCCGAGGAATTCACGCCAGTCGAGCAGATTGTCGAGATCCGCAGGACTGTCGGGCACCGGCACCCAGCGCCTGATCTCCCACCACAGCATCAGCACGAACAGGCCCATGACGATGACCGCCAGCGGCGAATAGCGCGCGGATACCTGTCCTTTCAGCAGCCGGTTGATCGCCACCGATCCGATCGCGACGCCAACCGAAAAAATGGCGGTGAACAGGGTGGCGACGCTGTTGTCCCCCTGCAGCCCGTTCTTCACCATCGGCGGGAACTGCGCGGCCAGCACCGCACCGATCGCCCAGAAGAAACTGATGGCGACGATGGCCAGGAACAGGCGCGGCACGTGCATCGTGTCGCGCACCAGCCGCCAGCTCGAACGCAGGATGTTCCAGTCGACGCGCATGCCGGCGGTCTCGGCTTCGGGGGGCGCGGGCGGAACGAAGATGGCGCTGACGCGACCGATCAGCGCGACGGCGATCACGCCGACCGCGGCCCATTGATGCGGCACGATGCCGCCGACGATGGTGCCGGTCAGGATGGCGATATAGGTGCCCGCCTCGACGAGGCCGGTGCCGCCGAGCACAGCGTCGGGTTCCAGATGCTGGGGCAGGATGCCGTATTTGATCGGTCCGAAAAAGGTCGAATGCACACCCATGGCGAACAGCGCCGCGAACATCAGCGGCACGTTGTAGAGGAAGATGCCGGCCGCGCCGACGAGCATGATGCCGATTTCCGCAGTCTTGATCCAGCGGATGAGCACGGTCTTGTTCATCGTGTCGGCAAGCTGCCCGGCGATGGCCGAAAAGAGGAAGAAGGGCAGGATGAAAATGCCCCCCGCCATCGCGTTGTAGACCGCCTCCTCCGCCTCCCCCCCCTGCAGGATGACGTAGGTGATCAGCATCACCATCGCCATCTTGAAGAAATTGTCGTTGAACGCGTTCAGATATTGGGTGACGAACAGCGGCAGGAAGCGGCGGCTTCCCAGCAACCCCAGCGTGGTCGGCATGACTCGGCGCGCTCCTGGGGCGGACGGCCCACTCACGCCGCCGCTCTACGCGAAGCGCGGGGCACGGGTCAAAAAGCTTTTCCCAAATCCCGCCCGATGCCGCTAGGGAAGGGCGACGCCGGGGGACCCACGCGACGTGCTCAGCCTGCCCAACATACTGACGCTGTCGCGCATCTTCGCGGTGCCGCTGCTCGTCGCGTTGCTGTGGGAACGCGGCTGGGAGACGGGCTGGCTGATCGGGTTCATCGTCTATTGCGCCATCGGCATCACCGATTATTTCGACGGCTATCTGGCGCGCGCGCAAGGAACGGTATCGAAACTGGGCACCTTCCTCGATCCCATCGCCGACAAGATACTGGTGGCGGCGGTGATCCTGCTGCTGGTCGGCACACGGCACGAACCGGCGTCGATCCAGAATATCCATCTGATCCCCGCGCTGATCATCCTGCTGCGCGAGATTGCGGTATCGGGCCTGCGCGAATTCCTGGCGGGCCTGCGGGTGTCGGTGCCGGTCAGCCGGCTCGCCAAATGGAAGACGACGTTCCAGATGGTGGCGCTGGGCGCGCTGATCCTGGCGGGCGGCGTCGACCGTGCGTGGATGCTGGCGCCCGATCTGCCTGCCTATCTCTTCGTCAAATATGCAGGCCTCGCCAGCCTGTGGGCGGCGGGTGCGCTGACGCTGGTGACCGGCTGGGATTATCTGCGCGTCGGCCTGAAGCATATGGACTGACCATGCCGACGCTGCGCTATCTGGCCTGGGTGCGCGAAGGAATGGGCCATGATGCGGAGGAGGCCGCGCTGCCCGCCGGCGTCGCCACCGTGGCCGACGTGATCGACTGGCTGGCGGCGCGCGACGCGCGCGGCGCCGCGACCTTCGCCGATCCCGGCCGCATCCGTGCCGCGGTCGACGGCGTGATGGTGCCGATCGACGCGCCGATCGCGGGCGCTGGCGAGATCGCGCTGTTTCCGCCGGTGACGGGCGGGTGATCGTCGCGCGGGTTCAGGACCAGGCGTTTGATCCGGGCGCCGAACTCGAAGCGATCGGCCGACACGGCGCGGTCGCAAGCTTCATCGGCCACGTGCGCGGCGACGACGGCGTCGCGGAGCTGTTCCTGGAACATTATCCGGCGATGACCGCGGCCGCGCTGCATGCGCTGGGGCAGGACGCGATCGTGCGCTGGGGCCTCGCCGCCGTCGCGCTGGTGCACCGCGTCGGCGCGCTGGCCCCCGGGGATCGGATCGTGCTGGTCGCCGCCGCGTCGGCACACCGGGCCGCCGCGCTGGCGGCCTGCAGCTATCTCATTGACCGGCTCAAGACCGACGTGCCCTTGTGGAAGCGCGAGACGATGGCCGACGGCGCTCGCCGCTGGGTCGAGCCACGCGCCGGTGATGCGCAGCGCAGCGGCGGCTGGCGCTAAGGCGCCGTCGCCGCCCACAGCCGGCGCACGATGTCGCCCAGCATGCGGAATTCCTTTTCGCGCGGGCTGTTCTTGCGCCACACTAGGGCGATGGTCCGCGCGCTATGCTCGGCGTCCAGTTCGCGTACCTCCACCCGCGTCGTTGCGAGGAGGCCGCCGTCCACCGCCATGCCGGGCAGCAGCGTGACGCCCAGGCCGTTGTCGACCATCTGCACCAGCGTGTGCAGCGACGTGCCCATCATCCGCGCGCCGGCGCGCAGTTCGGGGCGGCTGCACGCGGCAAGCGCATGATCCTTCAGGCAGTGGCCGTCCTCCATCAGCAGCAATTGTTCGGGATCGATGCGCGATGGCGCGACGCGTTCGGGCATCGCGCCGGCATCGCCGCCCGGGACCGCGAGCAGCAGCCGGTCCTCGAACAGTTCGGCAGTGTCGACGTCGCCACAGCGGAACGGCAGCGCGAGGAGGACGCAATCCACCGCGCCATGATGCAGCGAATCGCAGGCCGCCTGGCTGGTTTCCTCGCGCAGGAACAGGCGCAGTTCGGGGCGTTCGGCCCGCAGGCGCGGCAACAGACGCGGGAGAAGGAAGGGCGCGATGGTCGGGATCACGCTCATCCTGAGGTCGCCCGCGAGCGGAGTGCCGGCGGCGGCGGCAAGATCCGCCAGCCCCTCCGCCTCGCGCAGCACGCGGTGCGCGCGGGCGACGATGGCATCGCCCAGCGCGGTGAAGCGAACCACGCGGCGCGTGCGCTCGACGAGCATGATGCCGAGCAGCGATTCCAGTTCGCGGATGCCCGCCGACATGGTCGATTGGGTCACGAAACACGCGTCCGCGGCACGCCCGAAATGGCCATGCTCCTTGAGCGCGACCAGATATTGGAGCTGCTTGAGCGTGGGGAGATAGGCCTGCATGGTGCAGCCGCTCTATCACAGCAATACTACATATCGAAACAGTCTATCAGTCGGTGCTTGTCTTGGCTCCACTGCCTGCCAATGTGGGGTGCTGGTGGGGAGAAGGTGCCATGCTGTCCGGGCTCATCGATTATCTGGCGTCGATCAAGGCGCGCGATCCGGCGCCGCGCTCGCACTGGGAGATCCTCCTCTATCCCGGCCTGTGGGCGGTCGGCCTTCACCGTATCGCGCACTGGCTGTACGAAGCGGAGCTGTTCTTCCTCGCACGGCTGATCAACCATTTCTCGCGCGCGGTGACCGCGATCGACATCCACCCCGGCGCGCGCATCGGCCGGCATCTGTTCATCGACCATGGCTTCACGGTGATCGGTGAGACCGCGGAGATCGGCGACAATGTCACTATCTATCAGTGCGTCACGCTGGGCGGGACCGATCCCGCCAACGGAGTGGGCGGCAAGCGGCACCCGACGTTGAACGACGGCGTGATCGTGGGATCAGGCGCGCAGATACTGGGGCCGCTTACCGTCGGCGCACGCGCGCGGGTGGGCGCCAACGCGGTGGTGACCAAGGACGTGCCGCCGGGTGCCGTCATGGTCGGCATTCCCGCGAAGCCGACGCTGGTCGATGCATCCGCCTATGCCCGCGACTTCATGCCCTATGGCACCTGCTGCGACCAGCTCGACCCGCAGACGCAGAAGCTCGAACTGCTCGCCTGCCAGTTGACCGAGATGCAGACGCGGATCGCGACTTTGATGGAGGAGCGCGACGCCGTGCAGGCGACCGATGGCGAGGCGCGCAGCTCGGCATGAGCAATGTCGTATCCTTGCCCTTGCCGCGCGGGCCGGGGCAGGTCGGGTTCGAGCGTGCCGAGCTGAGCCGTATCCTCGATCTTTATGGCCGCATGGTCGCGGCAGGCCAGTGGCGGGACTATGCGATGGATTTCGCCACCGACGTCGCCGCCTTCAGCGCTTTTCGCCGTGCCGCCGAGCGCCCGGAGATACGCATCGAGAAACGCCCGGCGCTGCGCTTGAAGCAGGGGTTGTGGGCGCTGATCGGTGAGGGTGGGTCAACGCTGAAGCGCGGCCACGACCTCGTCGGCGTGCTCGCGCCGCTCGAACGGCGGCTGATGAAGCTCGTCGACTGAAATCCGGCTTAGCGCCAGACGACCGACAGTGGATATACCGCGATCATGTAGGTCAAAGCGCCGAGGACGAGCGCGCGTCGGCGCGCAAAGATAGCGACCAGCCAGACGGGATAGACCGACCAGATGATGATCAGCCGGCGTAGGCTGAACAGGTCGGAAAAGCTCACCATCGACAATATGGCGGAAAGGAAGGCGACATTGCACACCAGCAAGCCGCCGAGCACGATAGCGCGATGGTCGAAGAAATAGCGATCGATGTCGACCCAGTCCTCCGTTTCGATCGGAAAGATCAGGGACGCGGAAACATAGGCTGCGGCAGTGATGACGAAGCCACCGAACATGACCGGCCAGCTGACCGGCAAGACCTCGCGCAGCGCCCAGCCGTTGATCCAGAACGCCACGATGTTGCAGGACACGAAGATACCAAGCAGCGCGGTAAGCCAGCCGATAGGCGTCCGACGCCGCACATGCACCGCCTTGACCAGCCCGCCGAGCCCCTCGGCGAGCGCGAGCCCAAGCAACAAGCCGAACAGCGTCAACAGGTACTCGAAACCGTTCATGGCGTCCCCTTGCTCGGATCATGAAGCAGGTAGGCGCCATGCTGGCAAGAAAGGTGGTGACGAATAAGTCCGCGACGGCTGCGGCTACTCGCCATCCTCGCCATGGGCATGCGGTTTGGCATGCCCACGGGCGCGCAGATATTTCAAATCGAGCTCGGCGATCTTGGCCTCGGCCTCCTCCTTGCCGACCATCTGCATCAGCGCATCGATCTTGGCCTCCATGCGATCGTCATTCTCCTTGGAGGCCGGCGAACCGACATAGAGGAAATAGGCGAGCCCGACGACCTGCCACAACAGTTGCAGGAATTCCGACTGCCAGTTCTCGAACGTGTCGCGGCCCATCAGCACGAGATAGCCGTTGAGATCCGCCGCCTCGCCGTGCTGCGCGGCCTCGTCGGCAAAGGCATACCAGCCGAACAGCCAATGCAGGATCAAAGAGCCCAGAAAGAAGCCGACGGTCAACCAGGCATAGGCATATTTGCGGAAAATCGATTGATTGCGCATGTTTCCCTCCAGCGGAAGGGACAATGCGGCGACCCATGCGCGCGTTCCATTGCGCAGGCTCAACGACAAGGGCGGCGGTTATCGCTCCCGCCGCCCTCCCGACCTTGGGGCGGCGGGGCCGCGTCCGCCGCCCTTCCGATATCGCCGATATCTAGGCGCTCTGCGCGATCGATCCCGCGGCCGGCACCAGATCGCGCACGCCCTGCGGCAGGACGCCGAGCACGGCAGCGCGTACATTGTGCCAGAAGGCCGAAAGCAGCAGCAGGGCCGAGCCGATGACCAGCGCAGTCAGCGCGATGTTGAGTTCGACCGCGCCGAATTCGCTGAAGAGCTGCGTCAGCGCATAGAGCACATAGGCGAGCGCGGAAACGAGCAGAGCGCGGCGGTCGATCGCTAGCGCTATGATGCCGAAGACTAGGTAGAGCGCGATCACCCCGATAGCGCTGCCGATACCGATGACGGCATTGTCGTTGACGCCCAGCAGGCTGAACAGCGGATGCGCGATCATCGGCGCGGCGAGCAGATGCAGCCAGAAGGCCACGTCGCTGCGCCGGGTCGTGCGGGCGCGGTCGCTGCGGTCCCAATTCATGGCCAGGGCGAACACGCCCAGGCCGCCGACCAAAACCAGCGACAGGATCGCGTTCTGGCCGAGATTGTCAGGGCCGATCCCGGCGACGATCAGCGCGACGGCCGTACCGACCAGCGCGGCGGTGCCGGCGGCGACCGTGATCGGCACCATGAAGCGGCGCCAGTGCAGCCAGGCCGCGCCGGCAGTCGAGAGCGCGATCGCGGCAATGATCAGCGAGGTCAGCCGTTCGTCGGGGTTGATGCCGAGCCAGCTTTCGCCATGTTCGATCATCACCCCGATCAGCGCCGCCGCGACCCCGCCGACGAAGGCGAGCAGGAGGATGATCGAGGGCAGCGCCATGCGACGGCGACGGGTGAAGAATTCGGCTAGGCCCCAGGCCGAACCAGCGACGAAGACGCCCGCCAGCGGATCGTAGATCGACTGCCCGATCCAGGCCATCGCCAGCAGCAGGATGACCGCGGCGATGGACACGAAAATGTCGTTGAAGCCGGTCAGCAACCGGAAATGCTCTTCGTCCACCGCGGGCGCGGCGCTCGTGCGCGCCACATGGTCGCGCAGCCCCTGCGCCGCATCGGCGCTGATCGCGCCCGCCGCCACCGCGGCCGTCAGATCGCTTTCGCTGTACATGTCCACCCTCTCTCACCTGTCCCCACAAGCCGAGGGGCCAGGATACCAGGGTGTATTAGGATTGCAACACGCTTATCGCGCTCAGCCGTTGAGCACGGTCATGATCGCCATCGACTGCTCGGCACCCGTTTGCGGCACGCTGTCGCCGCCGCGGTCGGTGATCTCGGCCCAGCGCCGCGCGACCTCCTCGGGCGTGCGCTCGTCGAGCTTGATGCCGCGGGTCATCGTGACGTTGGCGGCATGCACCGCGCCCGCGCCGGCACCCAGGATGGTGTTGCTCGGCGCGTCTTCCGACACCAGGAACAGCGACGCCGGCGCGACGAGTTCGGGCGCGAAGGCCGCCATCGCCGCCTCGGGAAAGATATCCTCGGTCATGCGCGTCGCCGCCACGGGCGCGATCGAATTGACCTTGATGTTGTTCTTCGCACCCTCGATCGCCAGCGTCTTCATCAGGCCGACGAGGCCGAGCTTCGCCGCGCCGTAATTGGCCTGGCCGAAATTGCCGTAGAGGCCGGTCGACGACGCGGTCATCAGGATGCGGCCGTAATTCTGCTCGCGCATCGTGTCCCACACCGCCTTGGTCGCGAAGGCCGAGCCGAGCAGATGCACCTTGATCACCAGTTCGAAATCGGACGGTTCCATCTTGGCGAAGCTCTTGTCCCGCAGGATACCCGCGTTGTTCATGAGGATGTCGACGCGGCCCCAGCGCTCCTTTGCCGCGGCGACCATCTCGACCATCTGCTCATATTCAGTGACGCTGCCGCCGTTCGACATGGCCTCGCCGCCCGCCGCCTCGATCTCCTCGACCACCTTCAGCGCCATGTCGCTATGGCCGGTGCCGTCGCGCGCACTGCCGAGGTCATTGACCACCACCTTTGCCCCGCGGCGCGCCAGTTCGAGCGCATAGGCCCGGCCGATGCCGCCGCCCGCGCCGGTGACGATGGCGACGCGGTCGGTGAAATTGATGGTCATGGGTGCGCTCCGTTGACGGGGACGTAAGGTTGGGGTGGCATTAGGGCGACGGGCGGCGCTTGCAACAAATACCTACCGTACCCCTGCCTGCGCAGGGGTACGGGGTCCGTTACCCCGCCAGTTCCTTGTCGAGTGCATAGCCCGCCGACCGGACAGTGCGGATGATGTCCGGCGCGCCGCCTTCGTTGATCGCCTTCCTCAGGCGGCGGATGTGCACGTCGACGGTGCGCAGTTCGATGTCGCTGTCCTGTCCCCAGACGTTATCGAGCAGGCGTTCGCGGCTGAAGACCCAGCCGGGATGTTCGAGGAAATGGCGCAGCAGCCGGAACTCGGTGGGACCCAGCGGCACGGTCTTGCCGCCGCGCTTCACCTTGTGGCCGACCGTGTCCATCTCGATGTCGGCATAGACCAGCGCCTCGCCGGCGAGCGCGGGGCGCACGCGGCGCAGCACCGCGGTCACGCGCGCGACCAGCTCGCGCGGGGAGAAGGGCTTCGTCACATAATCGTCGGCGCCGGTTTCCAGGCCGCGCACCCGGTCCTCCTCCTCGCCGCGCGCGGTGAGCATGATGATGGGCACGTTCGCGGTCTCCGAGCTGCGGCGCAGCTGGCGGCACAGCTCGATGCCCGACAGGCCCTCGACCATCCAGTCGAGCAGGATGATGTCGGGCAGCCTTTCCTGCACCCACAACAGCGCCTCCTCGCCGTTGGGCGTGTGGCGGACAGCGAACCCTTCGCGACTGAAATGCCAGACAACGAGCTCGGCGAGCGCGGCATCGTCCTCCACCAGCAGCATGTCGGGTTGCGCCATCGTCGGATCCTTCAGCTGCTATGCCAATTCGCGAACGCTCAAGCGGGATCGCCGCCCTTTTCGCGTTCGTCCATGTGGCGGCCGGTCGCGGTGAAATAGACCATCTCGGCCACGTTGGTGGCATGGTCGCCCGCGCGCTCGAGGTTCTTGGCGACGAACAGCAGGTGCGCCGCCTCGGTGATGCTGCGGGGGCTTTCCATCATATAGGTGATGAGATTGCGGAAGATGGCATTGTAGAAATCGTCGACCGACTTGTCGCGCGCGCATACCTCCAGCGCGAGGTCGGGGTCGCGCGCGGCGAAGGCGGCCAGCACGTCGCGCAGCATCTCGCACGCCATCTCGGACATGCTCATGAGCAGCGGGATCGCCTCGATCGCGCGGTCGGTGGAGAGGAGCGGCACACGCTTGGCGATGCTCTTGGCATAATCGCCGACGCGTTCGAGCACCGCGGCGATCTTCAGCGCGGCGATCATCGAGCGAAGGTCGTCGGCCATCGGCGCGCGCAGCGCGATGGTGGTGACGACGAGCTTCTCTATCTCGGTTTCCAGATCGTCGATCAGCCGGTCGTCGGCGACGATGCGCGCGGCGCTGTCGCGGTCGCGCCGCTCCAGCGCCAGCATCGCGCTCTCCACCGCGAGCGTCGCGCGCCCACCCATCTCGGATACGAGCCCGCGCAGCCGGTTGAGATCGTCGTCGAAAGCCTTGACGGTATGTTCGGTCATATCTGTCTCGAATTCCTATCAGCCCCGACGTTCAACCGTAGCGTCCGGTGATGTAATCCTTGGTGCGCTCCTCGCGCGGATTGGTGAAGATGTCGGTGGTCGCGCCATATTCCACGATCTTGCCGAGATGGAAGAAGGCGGTGCGCTGCGACACGCGCGCGGCCTGCTGCATGTTGTGGGTGACGATGACGATGGCATAGCGGCCGCGCAGGCCGTGGATGAGTTCCTCGATCTTGGCCGTGGCGATGGGGTCGAGCGCGGAACAGGGCTCGTCCATCAGGATCACCTCGGGGTCGACCGCGATGGCGCGCGCTATGCACAGGCGCTGCTGCTGTCCGCCGGACAGCGCGGTGCCGCTGTCGGCCAGCCGGTCCTTGACCTCGCCCCACAGGCCCGCGCGCGTCAGCGCATCCTCGACGATGCCGTCCATGTCCCCCTTGTTGTCGGCGAGCCCGTGGATGCGCGGACCATAGGCGACATTGTCGTAGATCGATTTGGGGAAAGGGTTCGGTTTCTGGAACACCATGCCGACCCGCGCGCGCAGTTGGACGACATCCATCGTGGCGGCGTAGACATCCTCGCCATCGAGCTCGATCCGACCCGTCACGCGCGCGCCGGGCACCGTGTCGTTCATGCGGTTGAAGGTGCGCAGGAAGGTCGATTTACCGCAGCCCGACGGGCCGATGAAGGCGGTGACCGCGTCGCGGAAGACGTCGATCGAAACGCCGTCGATCGCCTGTTTCGCGCCATAAAAGACGTCCACGCCGCGCGCGGTCATCTTCGGGGCATTGGGAAGCGGATCGGTCATGGGCGGGTCACCAGCGCTTTTCGAAACGGTTGCGAAGGAAGATCGCGGCGGCGTTCATCAGCAGCAGCACGATCAGGAGGACGATGATCGCGGTCGATGTGTTCTCGACGAAGCCGGGGTCGACCTCGTCGGACCACAGGAAGACCTGCATGGGCAGCACGGTGGCGCTGCTGCACAGGCCGTCGGGCGTGCCCCCGACGAACGCGCGCATGCCGATCAGCAGGAGCGGCGCGGTCTCGCCCAGCGCACGCGCCATGCCGATGATCGTGCCGGTAAGGATGCCGGGCAGCGCGAGCGGGAGGACATGGTGGAACACCACCTGCACCTTGGACGCGCCGACGCCGAGCGCCGCGTCGCGGATCGAGGGTGGCACGGACTTGATCGCGTTGCGACCGGCGATGACGATCACCGGCATGGTCATGAGCGCGAGCGTCAACCCGCCCACCAGCGGGCTCCCCTGGCACAGGCCGAACAGGTTGATGAACAAAGCGAGCGCAAGCAGGCCGAAGATGATCGACGGCACCGCGGCAAGGTTGTTGATCGACACCTCGATGATGTCGGTCAGCCGGTTGCGCGGCGCATATTCCTCCAGATAGAGCGCGGCGAGCGTGCCGATCGGAAAGGCGAGCGCCAGCGTCACCGCCATCGTGAGGAGGCTGCCCTTGAGCGCGCCCCAGATGCCGGCGACGGTGGGGTCGGTCGCGTCCGCGTTGCTCAAGAACTCGGTGTCCCAGCCGCTCGACAGCCGGTCCGCGCCGCGCAGCCACGCGACCGCGGCTTCCGCTTCGGGCGTTCCATCGCCCTTGGCCGCAACATCGATATCGCTGGCGGCCGGAAGATCGAGCGTGACGCTGCGCTGGACGAGGCCGGGGTCGGCGATCAGCGCGTCGCGCACGCTCCGCTCCGCCGCGGTGCCGAACCAGCGCGCGGCGTCGGGGCCATAGGCGCGGGTGGCGGCGGCGGCGACCACCGCCTCGACATCCTGCCGAGCGAGGATGCGGCGCGCGTCCGGTCCCTGCAGATCGCGCGGCGTGACGGTTAGCCCGCCTTCGCGGAAGTCGACGGGCAGGGTGATGCGGGTCTGGCTGAAGCCGGAGAGGCCCGACGCGGCCATGGTGAACAGCAGGAAGACGAGGAAGCCCGCGGACAGCGCGACCGCGATCAGGCCCAGCGCCTTGAAGCGCCGTTCCGCCGCGTAGCGCGCGCGCACCCGGCCGCGCATCGCCGGCCCGGCCCAGCGCGCCTCGGCGGTGGAGGGGGCGCGGCTACTCATAGGCTTCGCGATACCGTTTCACGATGCGCAGCGCGACGATGTTGAGGATCAACGTGACGACGAACAGCACGAGGCCCAGCGCAAAGGCGGCGAGCGTCTTGGCGCTCTCAAACTCCTGGTCGCCGGTCATCAGCTTGACGATCTGCACGGTGACGGTCGTCACGCTGGCGAAGGGATTGGCGGTGAGGTTGGCGGATTGGCCCGCGGCCATGACGACGATCATCGTCTCGCCGATCGCGCGGCTGACCGCCAGGAGGACGCCGCCCATGACACCGGGCAGCGCCGCCGGGATCAGCACCTGGCGGATCGTTTCCGACGGCGTCGCGCCCATCGCCAGGCTGCCGTCGCGCATGGCGCGCGGCACCGCGGCGATGCTGTCGTCGGCCATGGAGGACACGAGCGGGATGATCATGATGCCCATGACGATGCCTGCCGCCAGCGCCGAGTCCGAGCTTGCCCCACCGATGCCGACCATGTCGGCGAAGCCGCGCAGCGCCGGCCCCACGGTCAACGCCGCGAAATAGCCGTAGACGACGGTGGGCACGCCCGCGAGTATCTCGATGATCGGCTTCAACCAGGCGCGCACACGGTGGTGCGCATATTGGGTAAGGTAGATCGCGGTCATCAGGCCGAGCGGGATGGCCACCAGCATGGCGATGATCGCGCCGATCAGGATCGTGCCCCAATAGAGCGGTACGCCACCGAAAGTGCCATCGACCGGCTCACCCGCGGTCGGCGCCCAGTTGGTGCCGAACAGGAATTCGAACGGCGACACCATCGAGAAGAAACGCGCCGATTCGAAGATCAGGCTGAAGACGATGCCGAACGTGGTCAGGATCGCGATCAGCGAGGCGACGAGCAGCGCCAGCGACACCAGCCGCTCGACGCTGGTTCGCGCACGCAAGGCGGGGCGGATGCGGGTGAAGGCGAGCGCCGCGCCGGCGAAGGCGAGAATCAGGCTGATCACGACACCGATGGTCGCGTAGCGTGCGGTAGCGGTACGGAATGCACCGATGAGCGCAGGCGCCGCGTCATGGAAGCCACGGGTCAGGCTGCCGTCGGCCAGCGCGCGCGCCTCGCCCAGGATCGCCTCGCGGTTGAAGGCGTCGCTCGGCAGGGCGGCGGCCTCGGGCGTCGCCAGCACGTCGCTGGTGACCAGGCCCGGCATCAGCGCCGACCATAGAGCGAGAAAGGCGAGCGCCGGCAGGATCGTCCACACGGCCGCGTACCAGCCATGGTAGCCGGGCAGCGAATGCGGCCGCGCCGCTGCTTCGCCGCCGCGCGACGGCGATGCCTGCTGCACGGCGCGCGCACGGCCCGCCGCCCAGGCGACGATGCCCAGCAGCAGCAGCATGAGAACGATGCTGGGTCCCGTCATTCGAGCGCGGCGCCGTCGAGCGGGGTGGCGGCACGGGCCGCCGCGGTCATCGCGGCGAGTTCGGGCGCGTGCAGCGCGATCATGCCGCGCCGCTCGAGCGGCCCGCCGGGCCGGGCCGCGAACAGCAGCAGGTCCATATACTCGCGCAGGCCAGGAATGACGTCGAGATGGCGGCGCTTCACATAGACGTAGAGCGGGCGCGCGCCGGGGTAGCTGCCATCGCCGATGGTCGCACGCGTCGCGGTGATCCCTTCCATCGGAATGTCGCGCAGGATGCGGTTGTTCGCTTCCAGATAGGAGTAACCGAAGATGCCTATGCTGTCCGGATTCTGCGCCAGTTTCTGGACGATCAGATTGTCGTTCTCGCCCTGCTCGACATAATAAGGCGCACCGCGCAGCGTGAAGCACCGATCCTCATAAGCGGCCTTGTCGCTCTCCTTCAGCGCCTTCGTGGCTGCGTCGGTCTCGCACCCCTTGGCCAGCACCAGTTCCTTGAACGCGTCCCAGGTGCCCGAGGTCGAAGGCGGACCAAGCACCGAGATGGCGACGGCGGGCAGCGCGGGGTCGATATCCGCCCATGTGCGCGCGCGATTGGGCCGCCCGAACGGCCGCGCGGCGATGGCACGATAGACCTGCGCGCGGGTCAGCGCGAGCCGCCGTCCATCGATCGATTGGCCCAGCGCAAGGCCGTCGATGCCGATCTGCAGCTCGATCAGCTCGCCTACGCCATTGGCCTGGCAGGTCGCATATTCGGACGCCTTCATGCGGCGCGAGGCGTTGACGATGTCCGGCGTCGCCACGCCCAGCCCCTTGCAGAAGCGTTCGATGCCCCCTCCTGTCCCCGTCGATTCGATCTTGGGGATGGTAAGGTCGGGGTTGCCCGCGACGAGCAGTTCGGCGCTGGTGGTGGCGAAGGGATAGACGGTCGAGGAGCCGACCGCCGAGATATAGTCGCGCGAGGCGCCGCCGCCGCAACCCGCCAGCATCGCCGACACGGCCACGACGAGCGCGAACCTGCGCGGCATCGTGACACTTCGCATGGTCCGGTCCCCGATCGATGAAGGCGGCGCTGTCGCGAAGCCCGCGCGCCGCATGATTCGACGCTCCCGCCATTCTTACAGGGGGGTGACAATTTCGTGACAGCGCACGCGGGGCTAGACCCCGCTTCCGCCCCCGCGCGCCACCGGCAGGCGTACGCGCACCGTCGTTCCTTCCCCTTCGCGGCTGTCGATGTCCAGCCGACCCCGGTGCCGTTCGACGACATGTTTGACGATGGCGAGGCCGAGGCCGGTGCCGCCCAGTGTGCGGCTGCGCGCGCTGTCGACACGGTAGAAACGTTCGGTGAGCCGGGGCAGCGCGTCGGCGGGGATGCCGTCCCCCCGGTCGGCGACGCTCAATTCGATCATCTGCGCGCCCGCCGGCGCGATGCGCACCGCGATGGGCGTGCCGGCATGGCCGTATTTCATGGCGTTGCCGACGATGTTGTGGAGGAGCTGGGACAGCTGCGCGCGGTCGGCCTGCACCAGCGCCGCGCCGTCCACCGAGAAGGCGACGTCGCGCGCGCGCGGATCTGTGGTCGAGGACAGTTCTGCGGCGACGTCGCGCGCGAGTTCGCCCAGATCGACGATCTCGTCGGGCAGGTAGCCCTTGCTCGCCTCGATCCGCGAGATCGAGAGCAGGTCCTCGACCAGCCGCAGCATCCGCCGTGCTTCCTTGTGAATGATCCCCAGGAATCGTGCACGCAGGGCGCCATCGTCGCCCGCCGCCGGGTCGGACAGCGTCTCGACATAGCCCAGGATGGCGGCGAGCGGCGTGCGCAGTTCGTGGCTGGCGTTGGCGACGAAGTCGGCGCGCATCCGCTCGACCGCGTCGCGCGCGGTCTGATCGGTCAGCCCGACGAGGCGGCTGCCGTCGGTGAGCGGGAAGGTGCGCATTTCCCAGCGTTGTCCCGCTCGGCCCACGCCGACGAGGTCGATGACCCCGCCCGGCGCATGGCTGCCCGGGTTGGCGAGCCGGTCGGCGGCCGCGGGGTGGCGGATGGCGGTGCGTACGTCGGCGCCCACGATGAAATCGCCCAGCAGGCCGCGCGCGGCGCGGTTGGCGGCGCGCACCTGCCCGTCGCTGACCAGCAGCAGGGGCGTCGGCAGCGCATCGAACAGGTCGGCGAACTGCGGATGCGCGGTAAGCGGTCCGCTCCGCTGGCCCGCGGCCGCGTCGCGCCGGCGGCGTTGCGGCGCGTCCGGCGGCAGGAAGGCGGCGACGACCGCCACCGCGGCCACCGCCGCGACGCCCAGCACGACGAGCCCGGCGAGCGGCGTGCCCAGCAGCGCCGCGAAGATCGCGCCGCCTAGAATGATCGCCAGCGCGACGAGCAGCAATGGCAACTGTCCTCGCATTCTTCCTCCCCGTCGGTGTGGCCCGCCTGCTCTCGGAGCGTTAATGCCCTTGCCATAGTGGCACAGAGAAAGGCAGCGCGCTTTTGCGCGACTGGCGGGCTGTGATAGGGCGGGCGGCGATGACGGAGCAAAGCGACTGCGGCGGCGACGCACCCGGGACGAAGCCGGCACTCGCCCGGCGCACGCTCGTGCTCGGTGCGGCGGGGGCGACCGCGGTGCTGACCGTGCGACCCGCCTTCGCGCAGACCGCGGCATCGGTGTTCAATTGCCAGATTCCGGTTCCTGACCCGGCCCGGTCGGGCCAATATGTCGCGCTCGACGGCACGCTGGTTCCGCCGGGGACGCAAGGTGCCTTTCCCGCGGCACCGCGGCCGTTCACGGGGGAGGAAGTGCGCGCCGCGCTGCAGGGCCGATCGCTCCCCGGCACCAGCTACGAGCAGGGTACCGCCTATATGAACTACATCCGCCGCCTGCGCAGCGGACAGAGCGGCTTCACCTGCTTCGCCTCGATCCAGATGCCGCGCTGAGCGGGGCATGCACTTCTGGCACGCGCCCGCGCCCGAGCGGCTGGTGCTCACCGCGCTCGACAGCCTGACGCTCCTCTACGATCGCGCCTCCGGCCAGACCCACCTCCTGGCCACGCCATCGCCCGAGATCCTCGCCGCGCTGGCGGAAGGGGCGGCGACCGTACCCCAGCTGCTCGGTCGGCTGCGCGCGCGCTTCGACCTGGACGGCGATAGCGCGGAGATGACGATCACGGCGCGGCTGGAGGAGCTGGCGGCGCTCGGACTGGTCGAGGCGCGGTGAGGCACGCCCATGCCCTGCGGGTCGGGCCGGTTGCCTTGCGCGTCGGTTCCGACTGGGCACAGCCGATCGATGCGCTGCGCCGCCTCTACGCCGCCTATCCGCCGCTCCCCGACGGCATCGCCGCCGCCACCGTCCGGCTGGAGGCGCGGCGCCCCTGGCGTCGCTTGATCCGGCCGGCGGTGCATATCCGCGGCGACTACCATATTCCCGACGCGCTGCCGCTGCCGCTGGCGCAGGGGTTGCTCGCCGCCGAGATGGGCATGAACCTGCAGGTCGCGCTCGGCTGGCGGCAGCATCTGCTGCTGCACGCGAGCGCGGTGGAGCGCGGCGGGCGCGCCATCCTGATGGTCGGCGCGTCGGGATCGGGCAAATCGACGCTCGCGGCGTTGCTGGGTGAGGGCGACTGGCGCCTGATGGGCGATGAATTCGCCATGCTCGACCTTGATACCGGCGACGCGCACCCCTTTCCCCGCCTCGTCAGCCTGAAGAATGAGGCGATCGCCGAGATTACGGCGCGCGTGCCCGCCGACCGGCTCGGCCCAACCATTCCCGGCACGCCCAAAGGCGCCATCCGCCACCTCGTCCCGCGCGCCGACGCCATTTCGCGCATGCACGAACCCGCGCGGCCCGCGCTGCTGCTGTTTCCCGCGTTCGGCGGCGGTACGGGCCTGCGTCCCGTGCCGCCATCGGAGGCATTCGTCCGCCTGACCGAAAGCTCGACCAACTATGTCGCGCTCGGCGAGCCGGCGTGCGGGGCGCTCGGCCGACTGGTGCGCGATGTACCGGCGGTCGCCGTCGGCTACGGCAGCAGCGCCGCGGGCATAGCCGCGGTCGAGGCGCTGTGGCGCGAGGTTGCATGAGCGCGATGCGCGCGCTCGCCGCCGCGTTGCGCGATCCCGCGAGCGTATCCGCGCTGGACGGTGATGCCTGGAGCGCACTGCTCAGCGTTGCGCGCGCGGAGGTTCTGCTGGGCACGCTGGCGTACCGGCTGCAGCACATGGAGGTCCCCGCATCCGTTCGTGCGGTGCTGGACGCGGCGCGCATCGCCGCCGACCAGGCGCAGGTAGGCGCGCTGTGGGAGGCGGAGATGTGCCGCCGCGCGCTGGCTCCGCTGGGCGTCGAACCTATCTTGCTCAAGGGCACTGCCTATGCCGCCGCCGGCCTGCCGCCGGCGCCCGGGCGCCAGATCGGCGACCTCGACATATTGGTTCCGCGTGTGGCGCTGGAAGAGGTCGAGGCCGCGCTGCTGACGGCGGGCTGGGAATGGGTGAAGGACGACCCCTACGACCAGGCCTATTACCGCACCCACATGCACGAATTGCCGCCGCTGATTCATGGGACGCGCGACCGCATGATCGATGTGCACCACAGCATCCTGCCGCTGACCGCGCGGCCGAGACCGGATATTGCAGGGATGATCGAGCGTGCCGTACCCGTGCCGGGGAAGCCGGGTCTGTCCATGCTCGCCCCCACCGACATGATCTGCCATGCCGCCGCGCACCTCATCGCCGATGGCGACCTCGCCGGGGGCTTGCGCAACCTGTGGGACATCGACCGCCTGTGTCGCCACTATGC
>CBDUBN010000024.1:0-23136 GCA_965365395.1 uncultured Sphingomonas sp. | reverse complement strand
CGTTCGGCCGCGGTCGCGATCAACGGGCATCCGCTCGCCGCCTATGCGCGGCAGCGCGGCCGGGCCCGCGCGGGCTATGGCGGGGTGGTGTGGACCGGCACGCACTGGCTGCTGTCCTTCTCGCCCGAACTGTTCTTCGCGCAGCGGGGGCGCCGGCTGATCGCGCGGCCGATGAAGGGAACTTCCGCGCGCGGCCGCGACGCGGCGACCGACACCGCCGCCAAGGCCGCGCTCGCCGCCGATCCCAAGCAGCGCGCGGAGAATCTGATGATCGTCGATCTGATGCGCAACGACCTGTCGCGGATCGCGGCGCAAGGCAGCGTGGCGGTGCCGGCGCTGTTTCGCGTCGAAACCTATCCCACCATCCACCAGATGGTTTCGGACGTGACCGCCACCGTGCGGCCGGACATCGGCATCGGCGGCATCCTGTCCGCGCTGTTCCCCTGCGGTTCGATCACCGGCGCGCCCAAGATCAGCGCGATGCGCGTGATCGACCGGCTGGAGCCGGAGGCGCGCGGCGCCTACACCGGGTCGATCGGATTTTTCGCGCCCGGGGAAGCCGCCTTCAACGTCGCCATCCGGACGTGCGCGTTGCGCGACGGCGACGCTTGCGCCACGCTGGGGCTGGGATCGGGCATCGTCGCGGATAGCGTGGCGGCCGCCGAATGGCAGGAATGCCTGGCAAAGGGGAGGTTCATATCCGTGGGCGGAACGGCGTTCGACCTCATCGAGACGATGCGTTTCGAGCCGCTGGACGGGGTCGTGCGCCTGGACGCGCACCTCGAACGGCTGGGGTCGAGCGCGCGCGCCCTCGGCTTTTCGTTCGATCGTCACGCATTGCGCAACCGGCTGCAGCAGGCCACATTCCATCAGGACGAGCCCGCGCGCATCCGCCTGCGCCTGTCGCCGGGCGGCGCAGTCGCCATCGCCGTCGATCCGCCGCCCCAGGCGCCCGACGCGCCGGTGGCGGTCGTGGTCGCGCCGCTGCCGGTCGACCCCCTGGATTTCCGCCTGGCGCACAAGACCAGCGACCGCGCCTTCTACGACGACGCGCGCCGCGCCGGCGGCGCGTTCGAGACGCTGTTCGTCGACGCGGGCGGGCGGGTGACCGAGGGCAGTTTCACGTCGCTGTTCGTGGAGCGCGATGGGCACCTCGTCACCCCGCCGCTGGCGCTGGGCCTGCAACCGGGCGTGCTGCGCGGCGCGCTGATCGCCGAGGGTCGCGCGGTCGAGGGCGAACTTTGTACCGGGGATCTCGCGCACGGGTTCTTCATCGGCAATGCGCTGCGCGGGCTCATCGCGGCGCGGCTCGCGTGAGCGTCCTTGCTGCGCTGCGGCATCGCCATTAAGGCTCGACCCGCCGCAACAGGGAAGGGGACCCGATGCATCGCCTAGCCGCCGCCGTCACGCGCATCCAGCCATCGGCGACGCTGGCGATGACCAGCAGGGTCGCGGCGCTGAGGCGCGAGGGCGTCGACATCATCGGCCTGTCGGCGGGCGAACCCGATTTCGACACGCCAGATTTCGTGAAGGACGCCGCCATCGCCGCGATCCGGGCGGGCAAGACCAAATATACCGACGTCTGCGGCACGCCGGAGCTGCGCAGCGCCATCGCCGCCAAGTTCGCGCGCGACAACCGGCTGGCCTATGCGACCGAGCAGGTCATTGTCGGCGTCGGCGGCAAACATGTGCTGTTCAACGCGCTGGCCGCAACGGTCGAGGCGGGCGACGAGGTGATCATCCCCGCGCCCTATTGGGTCAGCTATCCCGACATCGTCGCCTATGCCGGCGGCACCCCGGTGTTCATCGCTGCCGATGCGCGCCAGGGCTACAAGATCACGCCGGCGCAGCTCGACGCGGCGATCACGCCCGCGACGCGCTGGCTGATCCTCAATTCGCCATCCAACCCCACGGGCGCCGCCTATAACGCCGCGGAGCTCGAGGAGCTGGGCGAGGTGCTGCGCCGCCATCCCGGTGTCATGATCCTGGCGGACGACATGTACGAGCATGTCTGGTACGCGCAGTCGCCCTTCGCCTCGATCGCGCAGGTGTGCCCCGACCTCTACGACCGCACGCTGACGGTGAACGGTTGTTCCAAGGCCTATGCCATGACCGGGTGGCGCATCGGCTATGCGGGGGGCCCGGCCTGGCTGATCGGTGCGATGGCCAAGCTGCAATCGCAGTCGACATCCAATCCCTGTTCGATCGCGCAGGCCGCGGCGACCGCGGCGCTGAACGGCCCGCAGGAATTCCTGGAGGCGCGCAACGACGCCTTTCGCGAGCGCCGCGACACGGTGGTCGCGATGCTGAACGACGCGCCTGGGCTGGATTGCCCGCTGCCCGAGGGCGCATTCTATGTTTATCCCGACGCCAGTGGCTGCATCGGCAAGCGCACGCCCGATGGCGTGACGATCGACAGCGACGCGGCGCTGGTCGATTATTTCATCGCGCACGCGCGCGTGGCGGCGGTGCCGGGCCATGCCTTCGGGCTCTCGCCTGCGTTCCGCATCAGCTATGCGACGTCGCTGGAGACGCTGCAGGAGGCGTGCCGCCGCATCCAGCAGGCCTGTGCCGCCTTGAAACGTTGAGGCGCGAAGCGCGGAGACGTTCGCCGGATGAAACGCGGGGTGCCCGTTCAGGTGCGGCTCATCGGGTCGAGCGCATGACCGTCCCGATGAAACGCATCCTATCGCTCCTTGCCGCCGGCGGGGTCACCACCGCGATCGTCGCATCGCTGATGGCCGTGACTCCGGCCATGGTTTCCGCGGAGGAGGCGGTGCGGCTGCCCGCGCCCGCGCTCGATCCGGCCGATAGCCGCACGAGCGCGACCGCAATCTTCGCCGGCGGCTGTTTCTGGGGTGTCGAGGGCGTATTCAGCCGGGTGGCCGGCGTTACCCGCGTCACATCGGGATATCATGGCGGCAGCGCGGCCGACGCGACCTATTATCGCATCGGTTCGGGCACGACGGGCCATGCCGAAGCGGTTCGCGTGACCTATGACCCCAGACGGGTAAGCTACGGCACATTGCTGCGCGTCTTCTTCTCGGTGGTGGCCGACCCGACCACCCTCAACCGTCAGGGACCCGACACCGGCACGCAATATCGCAGCGCCATCGTGCCCGCCAATGCGAACCAGCGCCGTGCGGCAAGCGCCTACATCGCGCAGCTGGGCCGTGGCGGCCATTGGGAACGGCCGATCGTCACGCGCATCGAGAGTCCGCAGACCTTCTTTCCCGCCGAGGCCGAGCATCAGGATTTCATGCGGCGCAACCCGGACCATGGCTATATCCGCCGGTTCGACGCGCCGAAGCTGGCGGCGCTGCAGAGCCTGTATCCGAGCCTGGTCAGCCCGCGCTGGGCGCCCTAGCGGAAGACCGCACGGATGAGCGCTATGCGCTCCACCCCGGCATAGGCCGGCTCGCTCAACTCCTCGCCGAAGATGTCGGGATCGATCTCGCGATAGTCCATCGTGCGGTTCGCCCGTTCGGCGATCGTCGCCATACACTGGTGCAGCGTATCGACGCCATCGACGATGGCGGCGCCGCAGTAGAGCAGGAAGCTGCCGCCTGGCGCGAGCCGCGGCAGCCCTTCGGTGACCATTTCCGCCGGGATCCTGGTGCCCAGGCCGTCGCCGCCGTCGCGATAGGTGCGCCCCTCGCTGTCCGCGATGAACGGCGGGTTGGCCATGATCAGGTCGAACACGCCGGTGAGGTCCGCCATATTGGTTCCCGCCGCGCGCTCGATCGGCACTTTTGCCGCCGCCGCGTTGATAGCCGCGAAGCGCAGCGCGCGGGGGTTGGGATCGGTCATCGCAACCTGTGCCCCCGGCACGAGCCGCGCCGCCACGATCGCGCCGACGCCGCTGCCGCCGCCGATGTCGACGATGCGCGGGGCGGGGGGCAGCCCCGCGCCCGGCAGATAAGCCTCGATGCAATCGGCGTAGCGATAGCTGTCGGGGCCGAAGAACACCGAATCCTCGGCCTCGGTCGGATAGCGCGAATGCAGGAACAGCCGGCCGTGCAGCGACGATACGCGCAGCCTGGCAAGCAGGCGTCCGTCGCCCGTGGGCTCGACCATGTCGGCGGCGGCGAGCAGGGCCTCGACCTCCCGATCGAGCCCCGGCGTGAAGGGTAGCGACCAGCCCAGCATGTCGCGGAGTGTCGTGGCGCTCGCACCCGGGTCGCGCGCAAGCACGCGGGCGTGCGTCGCGGGCGTCACCGTCACGAAACGATAGGCACGGGCCTCGAGCAGCCGCAGCAGATCGAGCAGCGCCGCGTCGGCAGCGCCGCTCACGACGGGGCGCGGGTCATTTGGGCGCGATGACCATCACCATCTGACGCCCCTCGGTGCGCGGATGCGCCTCGATCTTTGCCAGCGTCTCGGTCTGCTCGGCAACGCGCTTCAGCACGTTCAGACCGAGCTCGAGATGGCTCATCTCGCGGCCGCGGAAGCGCATCGTCAGCTTCACCTTGTCGCCTTCGCCCAGGAAATCGACGACCTTCTTCATCTTCGTGTCGAAATCATGATCGTCGATATTCGGACGCATCTTGATCTCCTTGATCTCCTGCGTCCGTTGGGTCTTGCGCGCCACATTAGCCTTTTTCTGCGCCTCGTACTTGAACTTGCCGATGTCGAGAAATTTGCACACGGGCGGGTCGGCGTTCGGCGACACCTCGACCAGGTCGAGCCCCACGTCACCGGCGGCCTCGATCGCCTCCGCGGTCAGCATGACGCCCAGATTCTCACCCTCGTCGTCGATGACGCGCACGGTGGGCGAGGTGATGAACTGGTTGAAGCGCGGGCCTCCGCGCGGCGGGGCGGACATCATCGGACGGCGGACGGGCGGTGGTATGGTGGCTACTCCTCGGGTGTTGGCGGGTACGCGCCATGGCGCGTGCGCCGCCAATATAATGCGCGCCGGTCCAACGCGCCAGCGTCTAACTCCGCTCCATCGCCTGCTGTGACGCAAGGGCAACACCGGTGGCGCTCAAAATCCCATCGCCGCGTGATCGGGCGGGCCAGCCCCGGGCTCGCGGAACGTCGCCACGTTCGAGCACGGCGTTGGCCATGTCGATCGCACCCGGTGGTGCGGGATCATCCCGTCAATGAAAGCAGCATCGGTATCCGCGTCGATATGTCCCATGCCGGCCTGACGGTGCGCATTGACCCCGGCGGAAGCCGCCTCGACGCTGCCGACGGCAGCACCGAACGCCGCAGCACCAGCATCGGCGGCACCGCCGCCGCGACCGGCGCGTTCGTCGTCCTCTACTCTCCCTGTCGAAGATCGGGCGGAGTCGCCTCGGCGCGCAGCATCACCACCGCCTCGTCTAGGGTCATGATCCGCTGGCCGTCGCTGCCCAGCGTGCGCACGGCGACCTTGCCCTCCTCCGCTTCGCGTTTTCCGACGACGAGCAGGTAGGGGACCTTCTGCAGGCTGTGCTCGCGCACCTTGTAGTTGATCTTCTCGTTGCGCAGGTCGGGCTCGACGCGGATGCCTGCCGCCGCGAGCTTTGCGGCCACGACACCGGCATAATCGTCCGCGTCGGAGACGATCGTTGCGACGACCGCCTGGACCGGCGCCAGCCAGGCCGGAAAGCGGCCCGCATATTGTTCGATCAAGATGCCGATGAAGCGTTCGTAGGTGCCGAAGATCGCACGGTGCAGCATCACCGGCCGGTGGCGCGCGCCATCCTCCCCCACATAGCTCGCGTCGAGCCGTGCGGGGAGCACGCGGTCGGATTGCAGCGTCCCGACCTGCCAGGTGCGGCCGATCGCGTCGGTCAGATGCCATTCCAGTTTCGGCGCGTAGAAGGCGCCCTCGCCCGGCAGCTCCTCCCAGCCATAGTCCGGCGTGGCGAGCCCGGCGGCGGCGACCGCGTCGCGCAGTTCGCCCTCCGCCTTGTCCCAATCGGCGTCGCTGCCGAAACGCTTGTCGGGACGTAGCGCGAGCTTGATCGCGTAGGAGAAGCCGAAATGGCCGTAGATGCGGTCGACCAGCGCGCAAAAGGCGCGGACCTCGTCCACGATCTGATCCTCGCGGCAGAAGATGTGCGCGTCATCCTGCGTGAACTGGCGAACGCGCATGATCCCGTGCAGCGCGCCATGCGCTTCGTTGCGGTGGCAGCAACCATTCTCGTAGAAGCGCAAGGGCAGGTCGCGGTATGATTTGATGCCCTGGCGGAACACCATGATATGCGCCGGGCAATTCATGGGTTTGAGCGCCATCCAGTCGGCATCGGGCGCGACCGCGGGGGCGGTGCCCTCGCCATCGGGCACGATGTCTGGCACCGCGAACATGTTCTCGGCATATTTGCCCCAGTGACCCGACGCCTCCCACTGGCGCACGTCCATCAGCTGCGGCGTCTTGATCTCCTGATAGCCCGCGCCCCGGATCGCGCGGCGCATATAGTCCTCGAGCGCGCGGTAGACGACATAGCCGCGCGGATGCCAGAACACCGACCCTTGCGCTTCGGACTGGAGATGGAACAGGTCCATGTCCTGGCCGATGCGGCGGTGGTCGCGCTTGGCCGCCTCCTCTAGCCGCGTCAGATGGGCATCGAGCTGCTTCCTGTTCAGCCAGCCGGTGCCGTAGATGCGGGATAGTTGCGCATTCTTCTGGTCGCCGCGCCAGTAGGCGCCCGACACGCGCATCAGCTTGAACGCTGCCGGATCGAGTTTGCCCGTGGAGGCGAGATGGGGACCGCGGCACATGTCCATCCACGCGCCCGAGCGGTAGACGGTCAGTTCCTCGTCGTCGGGCAGTTCCGCGGCCCATTCCGCCTTGAACGTCTCGCCCTCGCCACGCCACTTGGCGATCAGCGCGTCGCGTTCCCACACCTCGCGCACCAGGGGTTCGTCGGCGGCGATGATGCGGCGCATCTCCGCCTCGATGGCGGGCAGGTCCTCGTCGGTGAACGGGCCCCGTTCGGGCGCGGGCGCGAAATCGTAGTAGAAACCGTCGTCGGTCGCCGGGCCGAAGGTGATCTGGGTGCCCGGGAACAGATTCTGCACCGCTTCGGCCAGCACATGCGCGAAATCGTGACGCGCGAGCTCGAGCGCGTCCGCCTCGTCGCGGCTGGTCACCAGGCTCAACGCCGCGTCGCGCTCCAGCGCGCGCATGATGTCCCACAGTTCGCCATCGACCCGCGCGGCGATCGCGGCCTTGGCGAGGCCCGGTCCGATGCTCGCCGCGATGTCGCCCGGCGTGGTGCCGGCGGCGACATGGCGGACGGAACCATCGGGCAGGGTTATGCGGATATCGGCGGGCGCGTTCATGGCGCCAGCGCATGACGGCGCGGGGGTGCGCAAGTCAAGTTTCGTGGCCATCAGCCGCCCTCCACCGGAACGAAAAGGGCTCAGGCCCACTTAGGAGCAGGACCGCGGCGAAGCGGCACCGAAGGACGGGCATGGCCGAACAGGATCACTGGGACTGCATCATCGTCGGCGCGGGGCCGGCCGGGCTGTCGGCGGCGCTGTACATGGCGCGTTTTCGCCGCCGTGTGCTGGTGCTGCACGACGGCAAGGCACGCGCCGCGCGCATTCCCAAGACGCATAACGCGCCCGGCTACGACAGCGGGATCGCGGGCACGCAGCTGCTCGAACGGATGACGCGGCATTGCATGGACCATGGCGCCAGGATGCGCGAGGCGCATGTCGCGGCGATCGCGCACGACGACGACAGGTTCACGCTGACCGCCGACGACGGCCGCGAATGGACGGCGTCCACGGTCATCCTCGCCACCGGCCTGTGCCTCAACCAGATCGATATCCCGCACGAGGTGCACGAGCAGGCGATCGCCGACAACGTCCTGCGCTATTGCCCGATCTGCGACGGGTACGAGCATATCGACAAGGCGCTGGCGGTGGTCGGTTGCGACGAGCAGGGCGCGGCCGAGGCGCTGTTCCTGCGGCAGTACACGCGCGACATCACCCTGCTGCCGCGCGCCTATGCCGAGCTGGACCCGGACGACATCGACCGGTTGGAAGCCGCGAACGTCCGCGTGATCCAGTCGCCCATCGCGGACTATCTGCCGCGACAGGATTCGTTCGACATCGCGGTCGAGGGGCCGGAGGGCGTGCTGTCGTTCGATGTCGTCTATCCCGCGCTCGGCATGGTGCCGCGCACCGAGCTTGCCGAGAAGATCGGGCTGAAACTGGACGACGGCGGCCGTGTCTCGACCGATTCGCCGCATGGCACCGCCATTCCCGGCCTCTATTGCGCGGGCGACATCGTCGAGGGGCTGGCGCAGATCAGCGTCGCGATGGGCCACGGCGCGATCGCCGCGACGAAAGCGCACAACTGGCTGCGCGATCAGGAGGGCCATACGTTCGACACGCTGGAGGCGGCGGAGTAGCGCGCCGAACTGCGCGCTTACGGTCGCCGCCGCTCCCTGCTATCCGCATCGCATGGCCCGCAACCACCTCTATCTCGTCGACGGCTCCTCCTACATCTTCCGCGCCTACCATCGCCTGCCGCCGCTGACGAACCCGCGCGGCGTGCCGGTCGGCGCGGTCTACGGCTATACCGCGATGCTGTGGAAACTCGCCGACGGGCTCGACAAGGCCGACGGACCGACGCACCTCGCCGTCATCCTCGACCATAGCTCGCACTCGTTCCGCAACCAGATGTTCGACGGGTACAAGGCGCACCGGCCCGCTCCCCCTGAGGACCTGGTCCCGCAATTTCCGCTGATCCGCGACGCGACGCGCGCCTTCTCGCTGCCGTGCATCGAGCTGGAAGGCTATGAGGCGGACGACCTGATCGCGAGCTATGCTATCGCCGCGCAGGCGCAAGGGTGGGACGTCACCATCGTCAGTTCCGACAAGGACCTGATGCAGCTGGTGACGCCGGCGGACGCAAGCCCCAAGGTCGACATGCTCGACACGATGAAGAACGTCCGCATGGGGCCCGAGGCGGTGTTCGAGAAGTTCGGGGTCGGACCGGAGCTGGTCGGCGACGTGCTCGCGCTGATGGGCGACAGCGTGGACAATGTGCCGGGCATCCGCGGCATCGGGCCCAAGACCGCGACCAAGCTGATCGTCGAGCATGGCGGGCTGGAAGGCGCGCTGGCGGCGGCCGAGGCGATGAAGCCCGGCAAGCTGCGCGACAGCCTGATCGGCGAGGCCGAGATGGCGCGTCTGTCGCGCCGGCTGGTCGAGCTGTGCCGCGACTGCCCGCTGCCGCAGCCGCTCGACAGTTTCAAGCTGGACGGCATTCCGCCCGACCCGCTGCGCGCATTCCTGCTCGATCACGGGTTCCGATCGATGGCGGCGCGCATGACGGGGGATGGCGGCGGCGTCGCCCCCGTGCCGCCGCGCGCGTCGCCGATGTCGGGCGGCGTGCTGGGCAACGATTGGCAGCCCAAGGGCGGCGCGCCCGCACCTGCCCCGGTCGCCACCCTGCCCGCGATGCCGCCGATCGACCGCGACGCCTATGAATGCGTCACGACCATGGACGCGCTCGACCGCTGGATCGCACAGGCGCGCCATGTCGGTCATGTCGCAGTCGATACCGAAACCGATTGCCTCGACTGCATCACCGGCGGGCTCGTCGGCGTCTCGCTGAGCACCCAGCCCGGCAACGGTTGCTATATCCCGCTGGGGCATGGCGGTCATGACCTGCTGAACGATCGGCCCGAGCAGCTGGACATGGCCGAGGCGCTCGCCCGCCTCGGGCCATTGCTGGCCGACGACGCGGTGCTCAAGATCGGGCACAACATCAAATACGACCTTTCGGTGCTGGCGCAGCACGGGCTGACGGTGGCGCCGTTCGACGACACGCTGGTGATGAGCTTCGCATTGGACGCGGGCGCGCACGGCCACGGCATGGATGAGTTGGCCAAGCGCCACCTGGTCCATGACTGCATTGCCTTCAAGGAGGTGTGCGGCACGGGCCGCGCGCAGATCAGCTTCGCCGAAGTGCCGCTGGACCGCGCCACCGCCTATGCCGCCGAGGATGCCGAGGTGACGCTCAGGCTGTGGATGCACCTGCGGCATCGGCTGTGGCAGGAGGGCGGCACGCGCGTCTACGCCCAGGTCGATCTGCCCGCCGTCGCGGCCATCACGCGCATGGAGCAGCGCGGCGTCATGGTCGACCGCGACACGCTGGGGCGGCTGTCGGGCGAGTTCGCCGAGCAGATGGCCCGCCTGGAAACGAGCATCCACGAGGCGGCGGGCGGGCCATTCACCATCGGCAGTCCCAAGCAGCTGGGCGAGGTGCTGTTCGACCGGCTGGGGCTGAAGGGCGGGCGCAAGGGCAAGTCCGGCGACTGGTCCACCGACCAGAGCGAGCTCGAGCGGCTGGAGCGCGACGGCGTGCCGATCGCCCGCCAGATCCTGGAATGGCGGCAGGTCGCGAAGCTCAAATCCACGTACACCGATGCGCTGCAGCAGCAGATCAACGCGAAAACGGGCCGGGTGCACACCAGCTACAGCCTGGTCGGCGCGCAGACCGGGCGCCTGTCCTCCACCGACCCCAACCTGCAGAACATTCCGATCCGTTCCGAGACGGGGCGCCAGATCCGCGACGCGTTCGTGGCCGCGCCCGGTCATCTGCTGATCGCGGCGGACTATAGCCAGATCGAGCTCAGGCTCGCCGCGCACATGGCCGACGTGCCACAGTTGAAGGAGGCGTTCGCCGAAGGCGCCGACATCCACAGCCGCACCGCGATCGAACTGTTCGGCGAGGTCAACCGCGAGACCCGCGCGAGGGCCAAGACGGTCAATTTCGCGATCCTCTACGGTATCTCCCGCTACGGCCTCGCCAGCCGGCTGGAGATACCGGGCGAGGAGGCGCAGGCCATCATCAGCCGCTATTTCGAGCGTTTCCCGGGCATCAGCGACTATATGCGCGAGACGCTGGAGGGGGTCCGAAGCAAGGGTTATACCGAGACGCTGTTCGGCCGGAAAACCTGGTTCCCGCGCATCAGCAGCAAGAACCAGAACGAGCGCGCAGGTTCCGAGCGCGCCGCCATCAACGCGCCGATCCAGGGCACCAGCGCGGACATCATCAAGCGGGCGATGGCGCGCATGGATGCGGGGTTGGCCGAGGCAGGGCTCGCCGAGGTCAGGATGCTGCTGCAGGTGCACGACGAACTGGTTTTCGAGGCGCCAGAGGCGCTGGCCGAGAGGGCCGTGCCGGTGATCAAGCGCATCATGGCGGGGGCCGCCGAGCCCGCCATCCGCCTATCGGTGCCGCTCGACGTCGAGGCGGGGATCGGACGCAGCTGGGGCAGCGCGCACTAGCCGCTTGAGCATCAGCCAGGCGCGCCGCGCCGTCGTGAACAGGGCGAAACGGGCCCTGCCGCCCGTTCCGCCGAGCGCGACGCACAGGTCCATGATCTCGCGGCGTTGCGGCCAGACCGCGTTGACGCTGCGCTCGTCGGGCGTACAGCAGCTGTCGAACAACCGCGGCGGCGCGTCGCCCGCCATCGCCTCGATGCTTTCGAGCAGCAATCGCCCTGGCGCATAGCGTGCGAACGCCTCGTCGTAGCAGCGCTTGAAGCCATAGGCATGGCGCGGGCCGACGAACTGGATCGACATCGCCACGTCGCGCCCGCCCGCGCGCAACGCGACCAGATCGCACCGACCCGCGTCATAGGCCGACGCGACGGTGTCGCGGAAGAAATCGCCGACCGCGCGCGTGGACGCGATCGCGGAACCGGCCGCTCCTTTCCAGCCCGACCGTTCCATCGCGATGAAGCGCGCGATCCAGGCCGAGGCGTTTGGCTCGGTGCAGCGCACGACGCTGACCGGTCCATGGTCGCGCTCCAGATTGCGGCGCAGCGCGCGCAGGCGCGCCCGCGCCTTGCCACCGGCTGGTCGATCAGCCGGCGAAGCGCCTTCCCGGGGTCGCTCCGGCGCATGAAGGCGGACCGCGCGGCTGTGCGCGGCGAGGTGCAGCAGCGGTCGGCCCTGTTCGCGCGCTACATCCAGAAGCGCGGCGGTAGCCGGCGCATCGGCGGGCAGGCCGGTGATGCGCAAGGCCGCGGCCGCGCCGCCGTGCGCATCCAGCCAGATCAGCGCCGTCCGCCAGAAGGATGCCTCGGCACCGGGCCGGACCAGCGGGCCGCCCAGGAACTGGTTGCTGTGGCTCCACGCCGCCCAGTGCCGGAACGGGAGGCGACCGATGCGGACGGCGCGGCCGATCGGCAGCATGCCGATCCAGCTGCCCGCCGCGTCGATCACGACCAGCAGCCGCACCGCGCGGGCGGGATCGAGATGCGCGAGGCTGGTGCCGACGAACCAGGGCGCCGCGAACGGATTGGCATCGCCCGCCGCGTCGCTCAGCGCCCACCAGGCGATCCAGTCCTCCGCGTCCAGCGCGTGCATCGGCCGCGCCCGTGCGCTGAGCGGCGGCACCACCGCTGCGCGCGCCGGGCCGCTATCCCGCGCGAAGGCCGCGAGCGGGATCATGCGCGCAGCCACCGATCCATGATCCGGCCGATCCCTGCCCGCACGCGCGCCCTGGCGGGCCATTCGGGCGGTCGGGGCAGGAGCGCGCCCAACCGGGCGTGCGCGCGCCACGCGGCCTCCTGTTCCAGGCTCCAGCGCGACGCCCAGGTCAGCGAGAGCGACACCGACGGCGCGCCCGCATCGACGTCCACCCAGTGCGGCGCCTTGTACGGCACATACAGACCGTCGCCGGGGCCCAGCCGGAAGGCACGCGCGTGCGCCGCAGCGGGTTCCAGCAGGTTGTCGCCGAACCGGTGCAGGCGGATGTGATCGTCGGCGCGCGTCGACGACGCATCCGCCACGGTGAAGCGCTTGCCGCCCTCGATCTGGAAGAACAGGTTATATTCGGCGTCCATATGCGGCGGCGTATGGCTGCCGCCCGTGGAGACGAACAGGAACAGGCGGGGGCGCAGCATGGGCCCGGTGACGCGCTCGACGACCGGCGCGACCGAGGCGACGAGATCGTCCATGAGCGTGCGGTAGGCCGCATGATGCCGCTGCGGATCGCGCAGCATCAGCCACCAGCGTTTCCCCGACTTCGCGGCCCGTTCGATCGCGCGCGCACCCTGCCCCAGCCTGTCGAAACCCGATCCGTCGGCGCGGCGAAGCTCGGCATCGCCGGGCGGCAGCGCCGCCGCCGCCGTGACGATCCGCGCCGTCCCGAGCTCGGCCCGGCCGGCGAGCGCATGGCGAAAGACGCACGGGTGCCGCGGATAGTCCGCCGACATCGCCTCGCTCGCCGCTCTAGCGCTCACCCGTCCGTCCGTTCGTCCGTGTCCCGCTGCCGCCATAGCGCAGGACTCGTTAAGCCTCGGTTCCGGGGAAACACGCGTTGTGTCGCCGTTGCCCGCAAGCTAGGGCGCGGCAGGCATACAGGCAGGAGACACGGCGGTGACGGATGGATCGACGATCGGGAAAGGTGGCGCGCAAGGGGCCGGACCGGCGTTCATGGGCCGCCGCCAGGCGCTGCTGCTGCTGACCGGCGCCAGCGCCGCCGCGCTCCTGTCCGCCTGCGGCGGCAGCGACGACACGACCCCTGCGCCGACGCCCTCGCCCACGCCCGCACCCGGCCCGTCGCCCACGCCCGCGCCGACCGGCTGCGCGGTGACCAAGGCGGAGGGCGCGGGGCCCTTCCCCGCCGATGGCACCAATGTCGCGCCGGGCGCCACCTCCAACGTGCTGACGCAGAACGGCGTCGTGCGCGCCGACGTGCGGGCGAGCTTCGTCGGATCGACCACCGCCGCGACCGGCGTGCCCGTCGCGCTCACGCTGACGCTGGTCAACACCAATGCGGCCTGCGCGGCGCTCGCGGGCTATGCCGTCTACATCTACTCGGCCGACGCGCAGGGCCGTTTCTCGCTCTACGACGTGCCCGCGCAAAGCTATCTACGCGGCGTCCAGGTGACGAACGCGGCGGGCCAGGTCACTTTCACGACGCTGATTCCCGGCGTCGACACCGGCCGCTATCCGCGTTTCTACATCCAGGTCTTCCCGACCGCCGCATCCGCGACATCGGGCACGCAGGCGGTTTTCACGACGCAGCTGATCCTGCCGGCGAGCGTCGCGCAATCGGTCTATACCGACACGACCAACTATCCCGGCCAGGCGGCGCGCTTCGCCGCGGTCAGCCTGACGGGCGATCCGGCGTTCGGCGACAACACGACGGCGGAGAATGCCGCGCTGACGCCCAGCTTCAGCGGCGGCGTAGGCAGCGGCTTCACCGCGATGCTGACGATCGGGCTGGCCCGCTAGCCGCGCCTGCGCAGCGTTGGTCGGCCGCGCCTGCGCAGCGCTGGTCAGCCGCGCTTGCGCGCTTGGGGGTAGCTGCCGAGCAGGCGGACGTAGGTGCAGTGGAAAGCGAGTTCCTCGAGCGCGCGGTCCACGCCCGCGTCGCCCGGCGCGCCTTCGATGTCGGCGAAAAACTCGGTCGCGGCGAAGCTGCCCCCGCTCTGATAGCTTTCGAGCTTGGTCATGTTGACGCCGTTGGTCGCGAAGCCGCCCATCGCCTTGTACAGCGCGGCGGGCACGTTGCGCACCTGGAAGACGAGCGTGGTCATGGCCGGTGCGGGCGGCGGCGGGGTCAGCGCTTCGCGGGCGAGGACCACGAAGCGGGTCATATTGTGGTCGGCGTCCTCGATGCCGCTGTCGTGCACGACGAGGCCATACAGCGCGGCCGCGGCCGGCGGCGCGATGGCGGCGAGGCCCGCCTCGTCCGAGTCCGCGACCAGCGCGGCGGCGCCCGCGGTATCGCTGTAGGCCAGCGGGGCGATGCCGCGCGCGCGCAGATAATGACGGCACTGGCCGAGCGCCTGCGCGTGGCTCATCGCGCGGCGGGGCGGCGCCAGATCGCGGCTCATCAGCGCGAAGCGGATGCGCAGGAAATGTTCGCCGACGATGGCGAGCCCCGATTCGGGCAGCAGGAAATGGATGTCCGCGACGCGGCCGTGCAGCGAATTTTCGATGGGGATCATCGCGCGCGCCGCCGCGCCGGCGCGCACCGCGTCGATCGCGTCCTCGAAACCGTAGCAGGGCAGCGGCAGCGCATCGGCATCATATTCGCGCACCGCGATATCGCTGTTGGCACCCGGCGCGCCCTGATAGGCCATGGCGCGCGCCGGGTCGGCGGACGCCGCGGCGACCATCGCATCGACCAGTTTCTGCGCGGACGGGGAGTAGCTGAGCATGCGCAGCGCGCCTAGGCGCGCGCGGGCGCGGCGGCAAGCGGCGACGGCTTGCGCCACCGGTAGGGCACCATTATGGGAGCCGCACGTTCGGGCGGATGCGGGGATGAGGCCCGCCCATAATTCGAAAGTTGGCGAGGCGCATGGACGACCGGAACAATACCATCATGGGCTGGGTGCTGGGCGCCGGCATCGTCGCGCTCGGCCTTGGTAGTCTGACGAACCATATCTGGGCGGCCCACGAACCCGAGACGCCCGGCTATGCGGTAGCGGGCGAGGAACCGGGGGCCGGCGGCGGCGCGGCCGAGGTGCCGATCGCGACGCTGATGGCCAGCGCGGACGTCGCCGCGGGCGAGCAGGTGTTCAAGAAATGCGCCGCCTGCCACACGATCAACGCCGGCGGCGCCAACGGGATCGGTCCCAACCTCTATGGTGTCATGGGCGAGGCCGTCGGGCAGGGCCGCGGCGGATACGCTTTCTCCGAGGCGCTGAAGTCGGTCGGCGGCACCTGGGGCTTCGAGAATATGAGCGCCTGGCTCGCGAGCCCGCGGCGCTTCGCCAACGGCACCAAAATGTCCTTCGCCGGCCTGTCGAGCCCCGAGGACCGCGCCAACGTCATCGCCTATATGAACGCGCAGGGGTCGAACCTGCCGCTGCCCGCGGCGCCCGCCGCCGCGCCCGAGGGCGCCGATGCCGGGCAGACGGGTGAGGCGGCCGCAGGCACGCCCATTCAGGGTTCCGCAGCGGGCGGCGCGACCGACCCCGCCCAGGCGGGCGGTGCCGCACCGGCGACCGGCGCGACGCAGGCTGGCCCCAACCAGTCGGCGACCAAGAATACGATGAGCGTGAACTGAGCCTGCGCTCGGAGGGCTGAAGCCGCAGCCATAGCGTAGCCATGTGGGCGACGCGCGCTCGTTCGTCAGAAGCCGCAGTCGTGCGCCGGCGGCGCGGCGGCGAGTTCGCCCAGCGGGTCGCCCTGCCAGAAATCGACGATATGCGCCCAGGCTTCCTCCGCCGTCTCGACGAAGCGGAACAGGTCGAGGTCGCGGCGGCTGATCACCCCTTCGT
The DNA here is from genome assembly GCA_965365395.1 of uncultured Sphingomonas sp. Lineage (GTDB taxonomy): Bacteria > Pseudomonadota > Alphaproteobacteria > Sphingomonadales > Sphingomonadaceae > Sphingopyxis. The sequence continues at coordinate 6,934 of CBDUBN010000024.1, read as the reverse complement.
CGGCCAGCGCTTCGAAATCGACGACGCGGTTCCAGAAGGAACGGCCGAACAGCAGGATCGGCATCGCCTTCATCTTGCCGGTCTGGATCAGGGTAAGGAGCTCGAACGTCTCGTCGAACGTGCCGAACCCGCCGGGGAACACGCACACCGCGCGCGCGCGCAACAGGAAATGCATCTTGCGCAGCGCGAAATAGTGGAACTGAAAGCTCAGCGAGGGCGTCACATAGCGGTTGGGCGCCTGCTCGTGCGGGAGCACGATATTGAGGCCCACGCTTTCCTGGTCGCATTCGTGCGCGCCGCGGTTGGCCGCCTCCATGATCGACGGACCGCCGCCCGAGCAGACCACGAAATGCCGCTTGCCCGTCGCGTCGCGCGGCACCGCGCTGGCGCGCGCGGCGAGCCGCATCGCCTGCGTATAATAGCCCGCCTTGGCGGCGAGGCTCTCGGCGATGCGCTGTTCCTCGGGCGTCTTGGCGGCGTCGAGCAGGGCCTGCGCATGATCGGGGCTGGGGATGCGCGCCGAACCGTAGACGACCAGCATCGAGGCGATGCCGGCTTCATCGAGCAGGAGCTCGGGCTTGAGCAGCTCGAGCTGGAAGCGGACCGGGCGCAGGTCGTCGCGCAGCAGGAATTCGGTGTCCTGGAACGCCAGCCGGTAGGCCGGGCTGCCGGTCTGCGGAGTGGACAGATTCTGGGTGGCGAAGCGCGCGTCCTCGCTCGCCTTGGGGAAGCGCGAGACGCTCTCGATCTTGTCGGTCATGCAGGCCGCCTAGCGGCAATGCGGGGCGCTGCCAATCAGCGGCAGTAATTCTGTCCGCTCATGTCGAAGTGGAAATGGTTGGCGTGCGCCGCATTGTAATCGGGACTGAGCACGGTGCCGAAGCGGCGGCAGGCCGAGGCGCGGATCAGGCGCAGGAACTCGCGTTCGCGAGGCTCCCCCTGCCACCCGCCGAGCAACGCGATGCGCCGCCCGTCGGCGAGCACGAAGGCGGACACGTCGATCGCGTTGGCGGAGGCGTGCTGCGACAGGCGGCCCGAGCGACCGCCATAGATGTTGCGGCAGCTGTAGGTGCCGAAGGTTTCGACGCGCACCACATCCTGCCCGAACACGCGCTGCCCCGCGGGCTTTACCGCGAAGCGCACCCAGGCGACGAAATTGCGCGCCAAGCCGCAGGTCATGGGCCCCAGATTGGTCGTGGGCGTGCCGATGTCGTTCAGGCGCAGCGACCCGCGCGCGTTGCAGCCGCCGCCGAAATCCTGATCGGGGAGCGGCGTGAAGCGCACGCCGGCCTGCGCCAGTTGCGCCATGCAATCGCGGGTATCGGGCGACGGGGCGGGCAGCGCGGGGCGCGATGCGGTGGGGCGCGCGGTCGATGCCGGCGCGTCGCTCACCCGCTCCGCGGCGCCGACGCAGCCGCCGAGCGCGGCGATCATAAGCAGCAGGACGACAAGGCGGCGCATGGCCGTGGCGTAGCCAAACATGGTTGACGCGTGGTTAACGACCCGTGCGGCGCCCCGCCTTGACACCTTGGCCACCCTCACCCATTGCGGCGCCGGGCCACGCTCCCCCAACGGTGCGCGCGCTCTCTGCGAGGAGAGGTTGATTGACGATAGCCAAGCCAGCGGTGCGTCCGGCGCGCCCCTATTTCTCTTCCGGCCCCTGCGCGAAACCGCCCGGCTGGTCCCCCGACAAGCTCCAGCTCGACAGCCTCGGTCGTTCGCACCGCGCCAGGATCGGCAAGCAGCGGCTGGCATATAGCATCGACCTGATGCGCGAGCTGCTGGAATTGCCCGACACCCACCGCATCGGCATCGTGCCGGGCAGCGACACCGGCGCCTATGAGATGGCGATGTGGACGATGCTCGGTGCGCGGCCCGTCACCGCGCTCGCCTGGGAAAGCTTCGGCGAGGGCTGGGTCACCGACGCGGTCAAGCAGCTGAAGATCGACCCCGTGGTCACGCGCGCCGACTATGGCGCCCTGCCCGACCTCTCCGCGGTCGATTGGAACCACGACGTGCTGTTCACCTGGAACGGGACGACGTCGGGCGTGCGCGTGCCGGACGGGGAGTGGATCGCAGGGGACCGCGCGGGCCTGTCCTTCGCCGACGCGACCAGCGCGGTCTTCGCCTACGACCTGCCGTGGGACAAGATCGACGTGGCGACGTTCAGCTGGCAGAAGGTGCTGGGCGGCGAGGGCGCGCACGGCGTGCTCATCCTGGGCCCGCGCGCGGTCGAACGGCTGGAAAGCCATACCCCCGCCTGGCCACTGCCCAAGGTGTTCCGCCTGACCAGCAAGGGCGCGCTGTCCGAAGGCATCTTCAAGGGCGAGACCATCAATACGCCGTCGATGCTGGCGGTCGAGGACGCGATCTGGGCGCTGGAGTGGGCCAAGGGTCTGGGCGGACTGGCGGCGCTGAAAGCGCGGTCGGATGCGAACGCCGCCGCGCTCGATGCCATCGTCGATGCGCGGCCCTGGCTCGGCCATCTCGCCGCCGATCCCGCGACGCGGTCCAGGACCAGCGTGTGCCTGACCGTCGACGGCGCGGACGAGGCGCTGATCAAGCGCTTCGCGGGCCTGCTCGAGGCGGAGGGCGCGGCCTATGACATCGCCGGCTATCGCGATGCCCCGCCGGGCCTGCGCATCTGGTGCGGCGCGACCGTCGACACCGCCGACATCGAAGCGCTGGGACCGTGGCTCGATTGGGCCTGGGAGAGTGTGAAGGGCGCGTAACCCGTTATTGTTCGTCCCCCCGAACTTGTTCCCGGGTCTCGCGCGCGCTGTGCCGCCAAGTATGCCGAAACGAGTTCGGCATGACGAGATTTCGAAAGGATCTTCCCCATGACCAAACCCCGCGTTCTCATTTCCGACAAGATGGACCCGCGCGCGGCGCAGGTTTTCCGCGAGCGCGGGGTCGAGGTGGACGAGATCACCGGCAAGACCAAGGAGGAGCTGATCGCCATGATCGGCGCCTATGACGGGCTCGCCATCCGCTCCGCGACGAAGGCGACGCGCGAGGTGATCGCGGCGGCGCCGAACCTCAAGGTCATCGGCCGCGCGGGCATCGGCGTCGACAATGTCGATATCCCGGCGGCGTCGGCGCAGGGCGTCGTGGTCATGAATACGCCGTTCGGCAACTCGATCACCACCGCCGAACATGCCATCGCGCTGATGTTCGCGCTCGCGCGGCAACTGCCCGAGGCGAACGCGCTGACGCAGGCCGGCAAATGGCCCAAGAATGATTTCATGGGCGTCGAATTGACGGGCAAGACGGTGGGCCTGATCGGCGCGGGCAATATCGGGTCGATCGTCGCCGAACGCGCGCTGGGGCTGCGCATGAAGGTCGTCGCCTACGACCCGTTCCTGTCGGCCGAACGCGCGGTGGCGCTGGGCATCGAGAAGGTCGATCTCGACGGACTGCTCGCCAGAGCCGATTTCATCACGCTGCACACGCCGCTGACCGACCAGACGCGGGGCATCCTGTCCGCCGAGGCGCTGGCGAAGACCAAGCGCGGCGTGCGCATCATCAACTGCGCGCGCGGCGGGCTGGTGGACGAAGCGGCGTTGAAGGCCGCGCTGGACAGCGGCCAGGTCGCGGGCGCGGCGCTCGACGTGTTCGCCGTCGAGCCGCCCGCGCCCGACCATCCCCTGTTCGGCACGCCCGGATTCATCTGCACCCCGCATCTGGGCGCGTCGACCAGCGAGGCGCAGGTCAATGTCGCGATCCAGGTCGCCGAGCAGATGGCGGACTATCTGGTCAACGGCGGCATCACCAACGCGCTGAACGTGCCCAGCCTGTCGGCGGAGGAAGCGCCGAAGCTCAAACCCTATATGGCGCTGGCGGAAAAGCTTGGCGCGCTGGTCGGCCAGCTCGAGGGCGACGCGATCACCGGCGTCGCGATCGAGACCGAGGGTGCGGCCGCCGCATTGAACCAGAAACCGATCGTCGCCGCGGTGCTGGCGGGGCTGATGGGCGTCTATTCGGCGACCGTGAACATGGTCAACGCCCCGTTCCTCGCCAAGGAGCGCGGGCTCGACGTGCGCGAGGTGCGGCATGACCGCGAGGGCGATTATGCGACGCTGCTGCGCGTGACGGTCACCACCGCCGACGGCGCGCGATCGGTCGCGGGTACCATCTTCGGACGCAGCGATCCGCGGCTGGTCGAGATCTACGGGATCAAGGTCGAGGCGGATTTAAGCGGCGACATGCTGTTCGTGATCAACGTCGATGCGCCCGGCTTCATCGGCCGGCTGGGTTCGACGCTGGGCGAGGCGGGGGTCAATATCGGCACCTTCCACCTCGGCCGCCGCCAGGCGGGCAGCGAGGCGGTCCTGCTTCTCAGCCTCGACGAACGGCCGCCCGAGGCGGTGCTGAACGCGGTCTGCGGGCTTGCGGGCGTGCGCAAGGTGCGGGGCCTGCGCTTCACGTGACGCACCACACCCCTCACCTCCTCCCCGAGGGGCTGCGTGACCGGTTGCCGCCGTTCGCCGACGCGGCGGACCGGGCGACGCGCGCGGTGATGGATGTGCTGCGGGCCCACGGCTATGCGCGCGTCGCGCCGCCGATCGCGGAGTTCCGCGAAACGCTGGGCGGTTCGGGCGATGAGGATGCGGGCGACCTCTTGCGCTTCACCGATCCGGTGTCGCGGCGCACGCTGGCGATCCGGCCGGACATCACGCGGCAGATCGGGCGGATCGCGTCGTCGCGGCTCGCCGCCGCGCCCCGTCCGCTGCGGCTCTCCTATGCGGGCCAGGTCGTGAAGCTCAGCGCGACGACGCTGTGGCCCGACCGCGAGATGAGCCAGATCGGCGCCGAGCTGATCGGCAACGACAGCGTCGCGGCCGTGGCGGAGATCGCCGGGCTGGCGGTCGAGGCGCTGGCCGCGGCGGGGGCGGGGGACATCACCGTCGACCTGACGCTGCCCGATCTCGTCGACACGCTGGGCGCGGGGCCGCTGCCGCTGCCGCCGGAGCGCATCGAGGCGGTCAAGGCCGAGCTGGATGCCAAGGATGCCGGCGCGCTCGCCGCGCTGGGCGCAGGGGCGTATCTGCCGCTGATCGCCGCGACGGGGCCGTTCGAGGGCGCGGTCGCGCGGCTGGAGGCGATCGACGCGGGCGGGGCGCTGGCGAGCCGCATCGGCGCGCTCCGGACGATCGCCGCGAGCCTTGCGGGCAAGGCGGCGGTCACGCTCGATCCGTCCGAGCGGCACGGGTTCGAATATCAGAGCTGGATCGGTTTCTCGATCTTCGTTCGCGGCCAGGCGGTGACCATCGGGCGCGGCGGCAGCTATGCCATAGCCGGCCCCGGGGGCGGGGAGCCCGCCGTCGGTTTCTCGCTCTATCTCGACCCCTTGATCGATGCCGGCCTCGAGCGGGGCGGGGAGGAGCGGCGCATCTTCCTGCCGCTGGGCCACGACGCCGCCGCCGCCGCCGCGCTGCGCCGCGAGGGGTGGATCACGCTTGCCGCGCTGTCGGATGCGGATAAGGGAGCGTGCGGCTGGGTGCTGACGCCCGACGGACCGCGCCCGACCGGAGAAGAGTGACGCGATGGCCAATGTAGCAGTGATCGGCGCGCAGTGGGGCGACGAGGGCAAGGGCAAGATCGTGGACTGGCTGGCGAGCCGCGCGGATGCGGTCGTGCGTTTCCAGGGCGGACACAATGCCGGGCACACGCTGGTGGTGGGCGACCAGACGTACAAACTCTCGCTGCTGCCCTCGGGCATCGTCACCGGCACGCTGTCGATCATCGGCAACGGCGTGGTGCTCGATCCCTGGGCGCTGCAGGGCGAGATGGCGCGGCTGCGCGGGCAGGGCGTGGCCATCACGCCCGACAATTTCGCCATCGCCGACAATTGCCCGCTGATCCTGCCGTTCCATCGCGATCTCGACGCCCTTCGCGAGGGCGCGGCGGGCGCGGGCAGGATCGGCACCACGGGGCGCGGCATCGGCCCCGCCTATGAGGACAAGGTCGGGCGGCGCGCGATCCGCGTATGCGACCTAGCCCACCTCGATGCGCTGGAGCCGCAGCTCGACCGGTTGTGCGCGCATCACGACGCGCTGCGCGCGGGCTTCGGCCAGCCCCCGGTGGACCGGCCTGCGCTGCTCGCCGAGCTCGCGGGCATCGCCGATTTCGTACTGGAATATGCGCAGCCGGTGTGGAAGCGGCTGAAGAAGGTGCGCCGTGCGGGCGCGAAAATCCTGTTCGAGGGCGCGCAAGGGGTGCTGCTCGACATCGATCATGGCACCTATCCGTTCGTCACCAGCTCCAACACCGTGTCGGGCACCGCGGCGAGCGGATCGGGGCTGGGGCCGGGTGCGATCGGGTTCGTGCTAGGCATCGCCAAAGCCTATACGACGCGGGTCGGATCCGGCCCCTTTCCGACCGAATTGTCGGATGAGACGGGCGAGGCGCTGGGCCAGCGCGGGCACGAGTTCGGCACGGTCACGGGCAGAAAACGGCGCTGCGGCTGGTTCGACGCGGTGCTGGTGCGCCAGGCCTGCGCCATATCGGGCGTGACCGGCATCGCGCTGACCAAGCTCGACGTGCTCGACGGGTTCGAGACGATCCGCATCTGCACCGGCTACCGCCTGCGCGGGCGCGTGCTCGACTATTTCCCCAGCCACGCGGCCGACCAGGCCGAGGTGGAACCGATCTACGAGGAGTTGCCCGGCTGGCAGGAAACCACCGCCGGCGCACGCAGCTATGCCGACCTGCCCGCCCAGGCGATTAAATATATCAGCCGCGTGCAGGAACTGATCGAGACGCCGATCGCGCTGGTGTCGACGAGCCCGCAGCGCGACGACACGATCCTGATCCGCGATCCGTTCAGCGACTAAGGGCAAGGAGCGGGTCGATCGATAGCGCTACACTGGCCTGCGGCGGGGCACGGGATCGGCCCGCGCGCGCGATCGCCCGGCCGCGCGGTGTGCGCCGG
>CBDUBN010000023.1:0-23301 GCA_965365395.1 uncultured Sphingomonas sp. | reverse complement strand
CGCGAGACCGACATCGGCATCACCGGCGGCGGCAACGGCAAGCATATGGTCTACCTGTCCGGCGTCACCGACCATCATGTTCAGGACGACGGCATGATCCGCCACATCGTGGAGCTGGTCGAGGCGAAGGCCGCGGAAATCGAGGCCGGCCGCAGCCTCAGCATGGACGTGACCCACGGCAAGCAGGCGGCGTGATGCGGTTGCTCGCGCTCGCGGCGCTCGCGCTCGCCGCGCCGCTCGCGGCGCAGACCAACCCCACCGGCGACCGGATCGACGGCACGGCGGTGATCGACCGGCTCGACGCGGCGGATCTCGCGCCCGGCGTTCATCGTTTCTGGTTCCGCGCCGGCGACAATGCGCTGGGCGGGGCGTGGCATGTGCCGGTCATCGTCGTGCGCGGCGCGGCGCCGGGGCGGCGCCTGCTCCTCACCGCCGGCGCGCACGGCGACGAGCTCAACGGCGTCGACGTCATCCAGCAGCTCGCGAGCCGTATCGACCCGGCCACCTTATCGGGCACGCTGGTCATGGTGCCGGGGTTGAACGCCCCCGGCCTCCTCCACTCCACCCGGGCCTTCACCCCGCGCGGCGGCACCGACGGCGACAATCTCAACCGGGTGATGCCGGGCAGCGACGAGCCGGGCGCGAGCCTGTCGCGCCGCTATGCCCACCGTCTGTGGCACGGGCTGATGCGGCCCAACGCCGACCGGATGATCGACCTGCACACGCAGAGCGCGGGCACCGCCTATGTCTATTACGCCTTCGCCAGCTCGCCCGAGGCGCGCGCCATCGCCGAGATGATCGCGCCGGACGTGATCCGGCTCGATCCTGGCGAGGCGGGAACGATCGAGAACGAGATGGTGCCCGCCGGCGTTCCCGCGATCACGCTGGAGATCGGCCGTCCGGAGATATTCGACGCGGCAATGAACGCGCGCGCTATCGCCGGCATCCTGCGGGTGATGGTGGATATGGCGATGCTGCCCGCGGGCACCGCGCCGCCGCTCTCGCCCACCGCCCCGCCGCCCTTCGTCGCGAACAGGCAGCAGGAGGTCCGATCCCCGCGCGGCGGCTGGGCGCGGCTCCTCGTCGGCCTCAACGACGATGTCGCGGCGGGCCAGCCCATCGCCACGCTGTCCGACGCCTTCGGCCGCACGCTCGCCACGCTGACGGCGCCGGTCGCGGGCCGGGTATCGACGATCGCCACCGATCCCCGCCGCGACGAGGGGTCGATGCTGCTGCGCATCGCCTACTGGAGCGACGATCCCGCCTGCGCGGCGGGTTGCTGACGGCCGTCGATCGCACCTCGCAATCGCGCACGTACGACCCTATCTGATCTTCGTCCCGGCTTGACCCATGCGCGACGCGGTCCGGCTTCTCTACATTCGCGTTAGAGGAGCCCGCCGATGCGGCCGACCGCCGATCAATGCGCCACCAGGGCGGCCCGTCATCGCCACCTTGCCGATGCGGCCACGCTCGACAATGTCCGGTCCGTCCAATTGATCGCCGCCCTGGCCTGGGAAAAGGAAGGCGTCCTCGCCGGCAAGCGCGAGGCGCGCGTCGACGCCGGCCTCCCCGCCGCTACGCGCGAGGACGAAGCGCCGGGCGGGCCCGGGCGAGCATCCGGCCCGGAGTGCGACTAGCCCCAGTCCGCGCTCAGCGCAGCCGCTCGCCCGGCACCTCGTAATAGACGCTCGCGCCCGGCCCCAGCGGCCAGTCGAACGCCACCCAGCATGCGGTCATCGCCATGCCGGCGACCATGAACGCGAGCGCATAGGGCAGCATCAGCGCGAGCAGCGAGCCCACGCCCACTTGCGCATCCCAGCGCCGCGCGAAGGCGAGGATGAGCGGGAAATAGCTCATCAGCGGGGTCATGATATTGGTGTAGCTGTCGCCCATCCGGTACGCCGCGGTGGTCATTTCGGGACTGATGCCGAGCAGCATGAACATCGGCACGACGACCGGCGCCATCGCGCTCCATTTGGCGGATGCCGAACCGATGAACAGGTCGAGCACCGACGAGAATCCCTGTACCCCGACGAGCAGCAGCGGCGTCGGCAGGTTCATCGCCTGCAGCGCCTCCGCGCCGTTGATCGCCGCGATCGGCCCCAGGCCCGACCAGTTGAACATGGCGATGAAATGCGCGGCGAAGAAGGCGAAGATGACATAGGGCGCCATCGTCCGCGCGCCTTCGGTCATCATCGCCAGCACGTCGCGGCTGCCCCTGACCGTGCCCGTGCCGATCCCGAAGGCGATGCCGGTGAGGATGAACAGGGTGAAGAAGCCGGCGATCAGCGCGCCGTAGAAGGGCTGTAGCTGCGCGGTCCCGGACGCGCTCTCGTCGATTAGCGGGGTGTAGCCGGGTGCGAGGCTTAGCGCGGAATAGAGCGCGACCACCGCCAGCGCGGCGAGGCCGGCGAGGCGCAGTCCGCGCCGTTCGTCCGGCGTCGGCTCCGCCTTGGCGAGCTCGGCCCTGATGCCCTCGTCGGGTTCGGCGCCCCAGGCGCCCAGCCTGGGCTCGATCACGCGGTCGGTGATATACCAGATGATGGGCGTGAACAGCGCGACGATGCCGAGGATGAACCACCAGTTGCCCAGCGGGTTCATCGTCCAGCCGGGCTGGATGATCCGGGCCGCCTCCTGCGTGAAACCGAACAGCAGCACGTCGATCTGTCCCGGCGCGACATTGCCGGCATAGCCGCCCGACACCGCGGCGAAGGCCGTGGCGAGCCCGGCGAGCGGGTGGCGCCCGACCGCGGCATAGGTCAGCGCGGCGAGCGGGATGAACACCACATAGGCAGCGTCGCTCGCATGGTGCGAGACCATGCCGATGAGCGCGACGATCGGCGTCAGCACCGCCCGCGGGGCGGAGCGCAGCGAGGCGCGGATGAGCGCGGAAAACAGCCCCGACCGCTCCGCCACCGCCGCGCCGAACACGACGACCAGCACTACGCCGAGCGGGGCGAAGCCGGTCAGCGTCCTTGGCATCTCGGTCAGCAGGCGGGCGATGTTCGCTTCCGAGAACAGGCTGGTCGCGGCATAGGTCAGCACGCCGTTCTCGAGGGTGGCGAACGGCGGCGCCTCCTCGCCCGAATAGGCGACCGACGCGCTCCAGCCGAGCGCGGCACCCAGCGCGGAAAGCAGCATGAGGAAGAGGATCAGCCAGACGAATATCATCGCCGGATCGGGCAGCATATTGCCCGCGCGCTCCACGAAACCGAGAAAGCCGCGCTGGCGTGGCGGAGCATCGTTCATCGCGGCTTACCCTCCCTCGTCCGCACCGTCCAGCGGCTCCGCCTCATCACAGCGCCCTGCGGCTTGACCGCGCATTAACCGCGCGATCATGTGCCCACAATGCATGCGTAACGGCAGGATCGCCCCCTTGAAGCGCGAATTGACATGCGCGTGCCGCGCCAGCACACCGGCCGCATGACGCACATCGACCTCTCCGGACGCACTGCGCTCGTGACCGGCGGATCGCGCGGGATCGGGCGGGGCATCGCGCTTGCCCTCGCACGCGCCGGGGCGGACGTCGCGATCAACTACCGCCGCGACGAGGCGGCGGCGCGGGCGACGGCGGATGCCGTGCGCGCGCTGGGGCGCCGTGCGGAAATCTACGCGGCTTCGGTCGGCGAGGCGGCGGAGTGCGCGGCGCTGATCGATGCGGTCGCGCGCGATTTCGGCGCGCTCGACATCCTCGTCAACAATGCGGGCATCGCCTCGTCCGGTCGCAGCGTCGCCGACACCGATCCGGCCGAGCTCGTCCGAGTGATGGCGGTGCATGCGCTGGCGCCGCACTATCTCAGCCACTACGCGCTGCCGCATCTGCGCAAGGCCGGCCGATCGGACATCGTCGTCATCTCCTCGGTCGCGACCGACGGCTATGCCGCGAACGGCGCGCCCTATGCGATGGGCAAGGCCGCGGGCGAGGCGCTGGCCTTCACCATGGCCAAGGAGGAGATGCCCAACGGCGTGCGCGTCCATGTCGTCAAGCCCAGCCTGACCGTCAGCGACATGGGCGAGCGGCTGGCCCGCGCGGTGGCCGGCGTCGCGGACATCCACGACCTCGACGCCCGCTTCCCCTGGGGCCGCGTGCCGACACCCGAGGATGTGGCGGCGGCGGTGGTGTGGCTGGTCAGCAGCGCCAATCCCTATATATCGGGGCAGGCGATCGCGATCGACGGGTCGGGCGGAGGATTGAGGAAATGATGTTGCTGCTGCTTGCCGGACTCGCGACGGTGCAGGCGTCGGACGCGTCGCCGCCCGTCATGCCGAACGCCATGCCGAACGTCATGCTGCCGTCGCTGGATCAGGCCGCCGGCCCGTTCGACCCCGCGCGCGATGCCGCCGCTGATCTCGATGCCGCGCTTGCGAGTGCGCGGACCAGCGGCAAGCATGTGCTGGTCGTGTTCGGCGGCGGCTGGTGCCACGACAGCCTGGCGCTCGTCGATGCGCTGACCGCGCCGCGCGCCGCCGCGAGCATGGCCAGCCGCTACGAGACGGTGTGGGTCGACGTGCCGTACAGCCTCGATGCGCGCGCCATCCCGGTCGCGCAACGCCTCGGCCTGGGCGACGTCACCGGCACGCCGACCGTCCTGATCCTGCGCCCCGATGGCTCGCCGGTGAACCTCGACAGCGCGCCCGGATGGCGCAACGCCGCCAGCCGCAAGCCCGCCGCGATCCTGCGCGCGCTGGAACGCGCCGCGCCGGTCCCCCGCACGCGGTGATCGCGCCCCCCGACGCGCTGGTCTTCGTCTACAACGCCGACGAGGGCGTCGGCGCGGCGCTGCTCGACGCCGCGCACAAGATACTGCGCCCCGACACCTATGCCTGCGATCTGTGCGCCATCACCTATGGCGCGGTGTCGATGCGGTCTGAATGGAAGGCGTGGCTGACCGCCCAGCCCTTCGCCGCCGAATTCCACCATCGCCAGGATTTCGCGCGTGCCTATCCTGCGCTCGCCCACCTGCCGCTGCCCGCGATATTGCGCCGCGACGGCGACGAACTGGCGCTGCTGCTCGGGCCGGAGGATATGCGCGGGGATATGCGCGTCACCGACCTGATCGCCGCGGTGGAGTCGAAACTCGATCACGCACCGCAGCCCTGAGCCTGTCGAAGGGCGCTTATCGGCGAAGCGCCCTTCGACAGGCTCAGGGCTGCGGGAACCTTACTCAGCTCCCGCGATCCTCGCGCCCAGCTTCGCGGTGATCGCGAACAGCGCATCGCCATCCGACTGGCGCAGCCGGGCGAGGTCCATCTCCATGCCGCGCGCCACCACCAGTTCGCGCGCGCCCGCCTTCATCGCCGCCACGATTTCCGCCGCGCATTCCTTCGGCGGGATGCCGCCGTCTATCTGCGGGTCGCTATGGCCCTGCGGCGCGCCCTCGGCCGTCAGCGCGTTGCGCGCAACATCGGTGGCCACTGATCCCGGCAGCACGTTGAGCACATGCAGCCCGTGCGCGACTTCGGTTTCCGCGCGCAACGCGTCCATATAGCCGATGAGGCCGTGCTTGGCCGCGCAATAGGCGGTGCGTAAGGGAACGCCCGCGCGCCCCGCGACCGAGGAGATGGCGACGACCATGCCGCTCCTGTTGGCGATCAGATGCGGCAGGCACGCCTGCGTCAGGTGGATGGGCGCGAGCAGGTCCGCGCCGATGACCGCGTCATAGACATGCGGCGCGGTATCGACGGCAAGGCTGCGCTGGCTGATCCCGGCGTTGTTGACGAGGATGTCGAGCCGTCCGCGCCAGCCATGCGCCTGCGTCACCAGATCGGGCAGCGCGGGATAGTCCGTCGTGTCGAACGGCAGGATCATGCACACATCCCCGCACGCCGCCGCCGTCTCCTCCAGCGCATCGCGCCGCCGGCCGGACAGGATGAGCCGCGCGCCCTCGCGCGCCAATGCGATGCCGAGCGCGCGGCCGATGCCCGAAGACGCGCCGGTGATCCAGGCGATGCGGCCGCTGAGTTCCATCGCTAAACCCTTCGATGTATTCCGTAGCCCTGAGCCTGTCGGAGGGCGCGTCTCGGTCGCGCGAAACGCCCTTCGACAGGCTCAGGGCTACGGTTTCCCAATCTCTACTGGCCCATCCACGCCGCGACCTCTGCCGCCACCCGGTTCGCCGCGGTGTTGAGCGCGAGGCCGGCGTTCGCCGGGGTCAGCGCGCCCACGCCCTCGCGCGCCTCGAACCGGCGCTGCGCGATGGTCGCGCCGTCGCCGGCGATGCGCATCGCCTGATAGGTGACGACCGCCTCGCCCGTGCCGGCGTCGATCCCGAAATCGAGCAGGTCGCCCGACAATAGCTCGCCCGGCCCGGTGATCAGCTCGGTCTCGGTCAGCACCAGCCGCTGGCCGGTGGCGGACAGCGTCTCCGACAGCAGCCGCTGGAACAGGCGCGCCGGCGGTTCCACCCATTGCGCGTCCTTCAGGTAGGCGATCTGCGTGCCCCCGGTCTCCACCGGCACGCGCGGTGTGCGCAATTTCTGCGGCACCGATGGAATGACGACGGTCAGCGCGGTGCGCGCGCTTCCCGTGCGCGCCGCACTGGCCTGGGGCGCGCTCACGGCGGACAAGTTGAGCAGACTGTCGGGCGTCTTGCCGCCGAAGCTCAGGCAACCGGCGAGCAACAGCGCCGCGAGCGGTGTGCTCAGGAGAGCGCGGGTCTTCAGGGACATCATGGCCTCCATCAATCCTGGGGTTCGTAATCGGGCAGGCTGGGGCCGAGCACCCCGCCAACGCCCTGGCTGTCGAGCCGGTCGGCGACGCTCGACAGTGTCGTCGCGCTGCGCCTCAGGTCGCGCAGCAGCGCGTTCGCCTCCGGAATGGTGCGTGTGCTGAACGCCTGCAGGCCAGGGCGCGCGTCGCCGATCGCGGTCTCCAGCGTTGAGATCGAGCGTTCGGCCGAGGCGACGGCGCGCCGCAGATCCTGGATCATCGGCCGCCCCTCGCTGTCGAGCAGCCCTTCGGTCGTCGCCGCGAGCTTGCCGATCTCCTCCGCCGCCGTACCCGCCTGCCGCGCCGCCAGCCGCGCGTCGGCCAGCGCCTGCTCGATCTGCGGCCCGTTGCGCGCCAGCGTGCCGGTCAGCGATTCGACATTGTCGAGGATGCCGGCGAGGCTCGCCTGGTTGCGATCGTCGGCAAGCTCGGTCAGCCGCTCGGTCAGCGTGGACAAGCGTTCGAGCAGTTGCGGCGCGCTGTTGAGCAGTTCGCCGAAGCCCGCCAGCCGCGTCGGGATGACCGGGCGGCCCGCCGGTCCCGGATCGCTGATCGGCGGCTGGCCCTTCACCGCGCCGTCCAGGCTGATCTGCGACACGCCGGTGAAGCCGACGCCGCCGATCGACGCGGTGGTGCCCTGCAGGATCGGGATCTCGGGATCGACCTCGATGCGCACGCGCACGAACTGCGGGTCGGGCTGCCACAGCGCGATCTGCTTGACCTGCCCCGCGGGCACGCCGGAGAAGAGCACGGCCGACCCCTTGTTCAGCCCCTCGACCGATTGCTTGAAGAAGATGTCATACTCCACGCGGTCGCGGCTGCCGGCGCCCGCCAGCCAGACGGTGAAGGCGGCGAGCGCGAACATCAGCACCAGCGTGACCGCGCCGACCATCAGGTTGTTGGAACGGGTTTCCATGGCACTAGTCTCCGGAACGCTGTGCGGCCTGGGCGGCGCTGGGTTTGGGCTTGGCGGGGTGGGTGGGCAGGCCGTCGGGCGCCGCATCGGCGGCGGCGCGGCCGCGCGGCCCCCCGAAATAATCCTGGATCCACGGATGGTCGGTGGCGATCAGTTCGGGGATGGTGCCGACCGCTATCACCCGGCGGTCCGCCAGCACCGCCACCCGGTCGCAGACGGTGTGCAGCGTGTCGAGGTCGTGGGTGATGAGCAGCACGGTCAGCCCCAGCGTATCGGCCAGTTCGCGGATCAGCGCATCGAACGCCGCGGCGCTGATGGGGTCGAGCCCCGCGGTCGGCTCGTCGAGGAACAACAGCGCGGGGTCGAGCGCCAGCGCGCGGGCGAGCGCCGCGCGCTTGACCATGCCGCCCGACAGTTCGTTGGGATATTTGGGCCCCGCGTCCGCGGGCAGGCCCGCCAGCACCACCTTGTAGGCGGCGATTTCGTCGAGCACCGCCTTCGAATATTGCCGGTAATATTCCTTGATCGGCACCTGCACATTTTCCGCCACGGTCAGCGTGGAGAACAGCGCGCCGCCCTGGAACAGCACGCCCCAGCGCCGCCGCACATCGCGCAGCGCGCCGGCGTCGGTCAGGCCGATGGCGGGCTGGCCGAACACCGAAATCTCGCCCGCCTCCGGCGCCTGCAGCCCGACGATGGAGCGCATCAGCACCGACTTGCCGGTACCCGATCCGCCGACGACGCCCAATATCTCGCCCCGCCGCACGTCGAGGTCGAGCCCCTCGTGCACCGTCTGCGCGCCGAAACGGTTGGTAAGCCCGCGCACGCGGATCGCGGGTCCGTCGGCGAATTCGTCGAGCGGCGGCACGACCTCCGGCTCCTCGGGCGGCAGGATGGAAAAATCCTCCATCAGTTCCACCCCAGCGAGGAGAAGAAGACCGCGAAGAAGGCGTCGAGCACGATCACCAGGAATATGCCCTGCACCACCGCCGCGGTGGTGCGCAGGCCCACCTCCTCCGCGTTCGCCTTCACCTGCATGCCGTGATAGCAGCCGGTCAGCGCGATCAGGATGCCGAACACCGGCGCCTTGATCAGCATCGCCCACAGGTCGGTCATCGGGATGATGTCCTGAAGCAGCTCGACATAGGTGAAGGGCGGGATGCCGAGCCCCACCCAGCAATAGACGCCGCCGCCGATGATCGCCCAGATGGAGGCGTAGAATCCGAGCAGCGGCATCAGCAGCAGCGTGGCGAAGACGCGCGGCAGCACCAGCGCCTCCATCGGCGACACGCCGATCGTGCGCATCGCGTCCACCTCCTCCGTCAGTTTCATCGTGCCGATCTGCGCGGCGAAGGCGGAGCCCGAACGCCCCGCGACCATGATCGCGGTCATGAGCAGGCCCAGCTCGCGCACCGACGATCGCCCGACGAGATTGATGGTGAACACCTCCAGCCCAAACTGCTCCAGCTGCACCGCGCCCTGCTGGGCGATGACGATGCCGACCAGGAACAGCATCAGGCCGATGATGACGAGCGCGTTCAGGCCGACGGTCTCGAACGCGCGCACGATCGCCGCGCCGCGGATCCGGCGGGGATGCGCGAGCAGCGCCGCCGCGGCCAGCAGCGCCTCGCCGAAGAAGGCGATCAGCTGCAGGAATTCGCGCACGATGATCTTGACCGCGACCCCGACGCCCTCGGCGAAGCGTCCGAGCGGCGAGCTCTGGTCGGGCCGCATGCGCACCGGCTGGTCGGCGCGGCCGACCGCCTCGATCAGCGTGCGCGCCTCCGGGCTCGCGCCGCGCACCTCGGCGCCGGTCGCCTTGACCAGCCGCTCGACCAGCCAGGCGCCCACGGTATCGATGCGCTCGATGGCGCTGAGGTCGATCGCGGCGATTCGCGCCCGCGCCGTCACATCGGCCTGCAGCGCGTCATAGGCGTCGCCGATGCGCGCGAGCGTGTAGCGGCCGCTCAGGTGCAGCACGTCGCCGGAGCCGCCCTCCTCGAACCGATATTCCGCCGCCATCGCCATCACCGCCATCCTTTCGCAGGATATGGCGCGGCGGCAAGCGGATTCACCGCGATGGGCCGATGGCGCACGGCGACGAACCGACGGTCAGACCGCGTCCAGCGGCGTCACACTGCGTCCAGCGCCTGCGCGAAGTCGGCGATCAGATCGTCCGGGTCCTCGATGCCGATGGAAATGCGCACCAGATTGGGGGTGATGCCCATCAGCGCCTTGCGCTCGTCGGGCACCGACAGGTGCGTCATCGCCGCGGGCGCGCTGGCCAGCGTCTCCGTCCCGCCCAGGCTCACCGCGAGCTTGGCGATGCGCAGCGCGTCGAGGAAGCGGAACGCCTCCGCCTCGCCGCCCTTGATGAACAGCGAGAAGGTCGAGCCGGCGCCCGTGCAATGCCGCTCGAAGATATCCTTCTGCGGCCCATCGGGCAGGAAGCCGAGATAGCCCAGCCCCTCGACCTTGGGGTGGCTGCGCAGGAAATCGCAGACGATGGCGGCGTTCCGGCCGGCGCGGTCCATGCGCAGCTCCAGCGTTTCCAGGCTGCGCATCAGCATCCAGGCGGTGTTGGGGTCGAGGATGGTGCCGATGGTGTTGCGCATCGCGCGCACGGGGTCCAGCCAGCGCTTGTCGCCCAGCACCCCGCCCGCGACCAGGTCGCTGTGCCCGCCGACATATTTGGTCAGGCTGTAGAGGACGATATCCGCGCCATGTTTCAGCGGGGTCGACCACAGCGGCCCCAGGAAGGTGTTGTCGATGGCGATCGGCGGCACATGATGGGTGAACACCCTGTCCACCGCGGCGCGCGTCGCCTCGACGTCGCACAGCGCGTTGGTCGGGTTCGCCGGGCTTTCGAGATAGACCATGGCAACGCGCCCGCCGCGCTTGGCCGCGAGCTTCTGCGCATTCTCCATCACCGCCACCAGTTCCTCGGCAGAGGCATCAGCGGGATAGTCGAGATAGTCGATGTCGAACCGTTTCAGGATGCGCGCGATCATCGTCTCGGTCGCGGCATAGAGCGGGCCGGAATGCACGATGACGTCCCTTGCGTTCACATGCGCCAGGAACAGCGTGGCGATCGCGGCCATGCCGCTCGAGAACACGAGCGCGTCCTCGGCCGCGTCCCACACCGCCAGCCGGTCCTCCAGTATCTCCTGGTTCGGCCCGTTGAAGCGCGAATAGACGAGGCCCTCGGCCCCGCCCTCGCGCTTGCCGGTGATCCCCTCGAAATGCCGCTTGCCCGCCGCCGCGCTCTCGAAGGCGAAGGTGGAGGTGAGGAAGATCGGCGGCTTGAGCGCGCCCTCGGACAGGACGGGATCGAAACCATAGCCCATCATCAACGTGGCGGGGGAGAGCGTACGGTTGCCGATGGTCTGCACCGACGGCTTGGGTTTGCGGCGCGGGGTCGCGGGCGGCAGCGTGGCGTCGGTCATGGGTCGCTCCAGATCACGGAACGTCATTGCGAGCGTAGCGGAGCAATCCAGGGCAAGCGCGGGACCGCCCTCGATTGCTTCGCTACGCTCGCAATGACGGAATGAACGGGTCCTAGGCCAATCGACCGCGCATGGGAACCGCTACGCCGTCGCCATCGCCCCACCATATTTCGGACAAAGGCTGTCGCAGGTGCCGTCGTGCCGCCACTCGGGCGGGCGCCACAGATAGGCGAGCTTGTCCTGCCAGCGATCCGCGCTCTTCACCCGGTTCGCGAGCCAGGCCCAGCCGGTGAACTGCGCCTTCAACGGGTTCACATTGTCGATCGGCACGACCAGCCCCGGCACCGGCTCGATCGAGAAAGGCTCGCGGGTGCCGAACATGCGGTCCCAGACCAGCAGCACCTGCCCGTAATTCTTGTCGATATAGACCGGCTGGTTCGCGTGGTGGATCTTGTGGTTGAGCGGGGTGCACAGGATCTCTTCCACGGCGCCCAGGTGGCGGACGTAGCTGGCATGGTTCCACATGCCGAATATCTGCTTGCACACCGTCACCGCCAGATAGACGGGCGGCGGCACGCCGAGGAAGGCGGCGGGCAGGTGCCAGTGCACGTCGGAGAGCCCGTCGAGGAAGGTGCCGCGCGCGGCGACCGAATGATTGAACTCGTTCGACGAATGATGGACCGAATGCAGCGCCCAGAGCAGGCCGACGCGGTGGCTCAGCCGGTGCGCGGTATAGTACATCAGGTCGTGCCACAGGAAGGCGACCGGTATCGCGAGCCACAGCGCCATCGCATCGACCAGCCGGAAATTGGTCCACACCCAGGCATAGGCGACGAAGCTGACCAGCAGGCCCAGCACCATGTTGAACACGCTGTTCATCAGGTTGAGCGCCACGCTGCAGCGCGCGTCGGGATCGTTGTAGCGCGCGCCCGCCGCCCAGTAGAACAACCGTTCGCCCACGACGAAGGTCACATAGGCGCCGCCCAGCACGAACAGCGCATAGGGGCCGGACAGAAAGGCGACGATGTCGGCGATCATGGCGGTGCTCCGGCAATTGCACCCGCGAATAGATGCGTTGCCGACGGCGGTGTCAAGCCGGACCGGCCCAGGCTACCCCAGATGCGACACCGCCCAGGCGACCCCGACGATCATCGGTATGCCGGCGAGGTCGAGAAGGAGTCCGGCCGTCAGCATGCGCGGCAGCGCGATATGCCCGCTCGCCCAGGCGATGGCGTTGGGGCCGGTGCCCGACGGCAGCATGAAGCCCCAGCTCGCGGCCATCGCCGCGGGCATGGCGAGCAGCAGCGGGTCGGCGCCCGTCGCCGCGATCAGCGCCGCGACCACCGGCATCACCCCGCTCGCGGTCGCCACGTTGGAGGCGAATTCGGTGATCAGCACGACCAGCGCGCACAGCGCCAGCGCGATCAGCAGCGGGTGCACGGTACGCAGCGGCGCCAGCGCCTCGCCCAGCCATGCCGCCAGCCCCGACGCGGTGATCGCCGCAGCGAGCGCAAGGCCGCCGCCGAACATCAGGATCACGCCCCACGGTGCGCGATCCGCCTCGCGCCACACCAGGAGCGGGCGCCCGGTGCCGTCGGGCACGACGAACAGGAGCAGCGCGCCCCCCACCGCGATCGTCCCGTCGGTCAGCGCGCCGTCCGGGAACAGCGGTTCGAGCCAGGGCTGCGCGACCCAGGCGAGGAAGACGAGCCCGATCACCGGCACGACGCGCCGCTCGGCGATGCTCCACGCGCCGGCTTCCCCGATCGCATGGCGCGCCGCGGCCACATCGAACCCCTTGCGCGCCACGCCCTGCACCCGCACGAGGATCGCGAAGGCGAGACCCGTGCCGAGCAGCACCAGCGGCACGCCATAGGCCGCCCAGGTCGCGAAGCCGATCTCGACCGCCAGCGCCTTCTCGATCAGCCCGACCGAGATCGCGTTGGTAGGGGAGCCGACGATGGTGCCGAGGCCCCCGATGGACGCGCAAAAGGCGATGCCCATCATCAGCGCGCCGGCCATGCCGCCGGTCTCGCCCTCCGGCGTATCGACGGCGGCCAGCACCGCGACCGCGATCGGCACCATGATCAGCGCGGTCGACGTGTTCGAAATGACCATCGACAGGAGAGCGGTCGCCGCCATGAACGCGATCAGCAGCCCCCAGGCGGTGTCCCCCGACCGCGCGAGGAGCGCGAGCGCAAGGCGCCGGTGCAGTCCCACCCGCTCGATCGCCAGCGCCAGAAACGCGCCGCCCAGGATCAGGAACAGGATCGGCGAATAATATTCCTTCGCGATTGCCGCGGCGGGCATCACGCCGAGCATCGGCACCACCAGGAACGGCAGCAGCGCGGTGACGGTCAGCGGCAGCGCCTCGGTCATCCACCATATCGCCATCAGCACGACGAGCGCGGCGACGCCCCAGGCGGCCGGCGCCATGCCGGTGGGCGCGGGCAGCAGCAGCATCGCGACGAACACGACGAGCCCGCCGACCAGGCCGAAGCGCCGCGTCATCGCGATTCGACCCCGATCATCGCCACCTGCCGCCCGCACTGCGCTTCGCCGCGATGCGTCGCGCGGCGGTGGCTGAAGAAGTCGCCCTCCCGCGCATAGGTATCGAGCCCCATCAGCTCGACCCGCCGCACACCCGCGCGTGCGAGGCGATGCGCGACATAGGCTTCCAGATCGAACTGCCACCGCCCCGGTCGCCCATCGGTGAAGAAACGCTCGTTCTCCCGGTCGTCCGCGACGAACGCCCCCAGCATGGCGGCATCGACCTCATAGCTCGCCCGCGCGATGCACGGGCCGACCGCCGCGACGATGCGCTCCGCCTGCGCCCCCAGCATCCCCATCGCCTCGACGGTAGCGTCGGTCACGCCCGCGAGCGCGCCGCGCCACCCCGCATGCGCCGCGCCGACGACGCCCGCCTCGACATCGGCCAGCAGCACTGGCGCGCAGTCGGCGGTGAGGATGGCGAGGAGAGCGCCCGGCTGATCGGTGACCAGTGCGTCGCCTTCCAGCGTGCGGTGACCGGCCCGCCCGATTGCTACCGTTGCGCAATCGCGGCCATGCACCTGGCGTACGCCAACCAGCGCCGCACTCGGCATCACTGCATCCATTGCAGTTGCCCGATTGAGGTCGACCGTCCAGGGATGATCGCCCACATGCGGCCCGCAATTCAGACTGGCGTAAAGTCCGGTCGAGTTGCCCCCCTTCCGCCCGGCAAAGCCATGCGGAACCGCGCGAAGAAGTTCGCTGCGCCATAGCTGCACATCGCTTACACCCATCGCCGCCACACTCTGTCGTCATCGATAGTTTCGCCGACCGCGAACGGATTCTTGCCTATCTCGACGAAGCCGTGGCGCGCGTAAAAGGCTTTTGCCCGCGCATTCTCGACATAGACCGACAGGTAGATCGCCTTCGCGTCGCGCGCCCGCGCCTCGTCGAGCACGAGGCCCATCATCGCGTCGGCAAGGCCGCTACCCTTCGCCTCCTCCAGCAGGTACAGCTGGTGCAGTTCGAACGTCTCCTCGCGCTTCGGCTCGCCGGACGGCATGGGCAAATCGTTCGGCCCCGCCTTGACCACGCCGATCACTGCCCCGCCAGTCCCGCGGGCGATCCGCAACGCATAAGCCGGATCGGCGATCTGCCGCGCATAGGCGGCCTCCCCCATCGCCTCGTCCAAAAAGCGCGCGAGGTCGTCCGGCGGGTAGTTCATGTGCGCAAAGGTCGCGCGGAAGCTGTCTTGCGCGCAGGCGGAGATAGCGGCGGCGTCGCTTTGCGTCGGAGTCTCCAATGCGTAGCTCATGCGAAACCTTCGGGCGCCGGCCAGTCGGAATGATGCACCGCCATCGCCTTAAAAAGCCTGCCCATCGCATCGGCGTCGCACAACCGCGCGTGCTCGCCGGCCAGCGCCTCGGCGCGCTCGAGGTGCCGCGCTGCCAGCGCCTCGACCCGCGCATCGATGCCCAGCGCGCGCAGGAACGCGCCCTGCCCCACCGGCCCGCGCGCCCGCAGCCCCGCCGCCGTCGCCGCCGCGACCAGCGCGCCGAAATCGACGTGCGCGGTCAGGTCGCGCTCCCCCGGCGCCGCGAATGGATCGGCATAGCCATGGCGTTCGACCGCCTGCAGCGTATCGCCCAGCCCTGTGGCGCCATGGCCGTAATCGACGATCAGCATCGCTCCCCCCTGCCGGGCGATGGTGCCGGCCAGGTCGCGCATCACGGCGACGCTCGCCGGGCTGGTTTCCAGGATCGCGCCCGCCTGCGCTCCCGCGAAGCGCGCGGGCACCGCCCGGTCCATCCCCACCAGCCCCGCCACGGGAACGAAGGCGCCGCCTTGCCAGTCCACCATCCGCTCGCGCCAGCCCGCGGCGGTCCTGACGAGCTGGCGGATGGGGAGCGCATCAAAAAACTCGTTGGCGACGACGATCAGCGGCGCATCGTCGGGCAACGTGCTCGCGTCGGCATGGAACACCGCGCCCGGCACCGCCGCCGCCTGCAGATCGCGCAGCACGGGACTGGTCTCGACGAAATGGGTCCGTGGCGCGAGCCCGAAGCGCGCCATGCTGCGCAAGCCATCGCGCGCCAGCGTGCCACGCCCCGGGCCCAGCTCGACGAGCGCGACGTCCGGCTTGCCGGCCCGCAGCCACAGGTCGGCGCACCACAGACCGATCATCTCGCCGAACGTCTGGCTGATCTCGGGCGCGGTCGTGAAATCGCCGCCCGCGCCCAGCGGATCGCGGGTCGCGTAATAATGCTGGTTGGCCAGCCCCATGAACAGCGACAGCGGGACGGGTCCATGGCTCTCGATCAGCCGGCGCAGTTTCCCGGTGACAGGACCGACGGTGGCCGCGTCCAAGGCAGTCGTATCAGCGTCCAACCCCGTCAATGGGGAATCACGCAACGCTGCTGGTGCCAGCGATCGGCTCGATCCGCTGGCGCCGGCCCCTTGCGGTCCACGCCAGCCACAGGCCCAGCAGGATCATCGGGATCGTCAGCCACTGCCCCATCGACAGGCCGGTTTCGCGCGCGAACTCGGACAGCTGCGAATCCGGCTCGCGGAAGAATTCGACCACGAACCGGCATAGCCCCATGCCCGCCGCGAAGATGCCGACGAGCATGCCCGGGTTGTAGCGCGCGCGGGTCCGCCAGAAGAGCCAGGTCATCAGCGCCAGCATCACCGCGCCCTCCAGCCCCGCCTGGTAGAGCTGGCTGGGATGGCGCGGGTCCATCGTGCCGCTCGCCGGAAAGATGATCGCCCAGGGCACGTCGGTCACCCGGCCCCACAGCTCGCCGTTGACGAAATTCGCCAGGCGTCCGAGCAGCATGCCGATCGGCACCACGCAGGCGACATAGTCGCACACACGCAGGAAGCTAAGGCCGCTGCGGCGCGCAACGAAGAAGATTGCGGCCGTCACCCCGACGACGCCGCCGTGAAAGCTCATGCCCCCGTCCCACAGCCGCAGGATCGCCAGCGGCTCCGCCAGATACTGGCCCAGATTGTAGAACAGCACATAGCCCAGCCGCCCGCCCAGGATCACGCCCAGCATCGCCCAGAACAACAGGTCGTCGACATGCCGCTCGGCCATCGGCGCGCCGGGCTGGCGCAGCATCCGCTTGACCAGCCAGTAACCGGCGAAGATGCCGATGATATAGGCCAGGCTGTAGAAGCGGATCGGCAGCGGGCCCAGGTGGATCTCGCGGATCAGGCCCAGATCGTCGAAATTGGTGTAGGCGGCGCTTTCGGCCAGCAGCTGCAGTATCAAACTCTTTCCCCCACGCGGATTTCGCCTCATATCCCCCGCAAAGCATAAGCGAAAGGGACGAGAGAGATGCCGACCGCATTGGACCAGCTGATCGCGCAGGGGCTCGACGCCGTGGTGGGTGACGGCAAGATGTTCCAGCTGGGCACCATCGACAAATTCGGCACCACCCTGCCCATCATATCCAACGCGCCGCCCAGCCTGCCCTTCTACTTCGCGCATTTCTGCAGCGTGCACGGCGGCCTCGATTTCCTGGTCGATGGCGAGGAACGGCTGACCTTCGCCCAGACCTATGCCGCGGCGGAAGCTGTTGCGCGCGCGCTCGTCGGCGGCTTCGGCCTCGCCAAGGGCGACCGCGTCGGCATCGCCATGCGCAACGCGCCGGCCTGGGTCGTCACCTATATGGGCGTTCTCATGGCGGGCGGCGTCGCCACCCTATTGAACGGCTGGTGGCAGGGCCCGGAACTCGCCGCGGGGGTCAAGGACGCAGGGTGCACCATCGTCCTCGCCGACGCGCCGCGCGCCGGTCGGCTTGACGGCTGCGGTATCGCGCACGACGCCGAGGTCGTGATCCTCGACATCGGCCGGCCCATCGCGGAGGCGATCGCGCCGCTGACGCACAGGGGGGGCGATGCGACGACCCAGCTCCCCATGGTCGTCGGCGACGATATCGCCACCATCCTGTTCACGAGCGGCTCGACCGGCCAGTCGAAGGGCGCCTATTCGACGCACCGCGCGGTCGTGCAGGGGACGTTCAACTACATCGTCCAGACCGCCACCATCGTCCATGTCCTGACCAGCGTCGGCAACGCGCCCGAAGGGCAGGCCTCGACGCTCCTCAACGTGCCGCTCTTCCATGTGACGGGCGAGGTGCCCGTGCTGCTCCAGTCCTTCGCCATCGGGCGCAAGCTCGTGATGATGCCCAAATGGGACGCGGAGGAAGCGATGCGGCTGATCGAAAAGGAGCGCATCACCTATTTCGTCGGCGTGCCGCTGATGAGCTACGAGATGCTGATCCACCCCAATCGCGCGAGATACGACCTGACGAGCTGCAAGAGCTTCGCCGCCGGAGGCGCGCCGCGCCCGCGCGACCATGTCGATCGCCTGTCGAAGGGGATGGGCGGCGGCCAGCCGCTGCTCGGCTACGGCCTCACCGAGACCAACGGCGTGGGCTGCGGCAACATCAACGACAATTATCTCGCCAAGCCAGATTCGACCGGCCCCGCGAGCGCGCCGCTCGTCGATCTCGCGATCATCGACGATGCCGGCACGGTGCTGCCGCAGGGGACGACGGGCGAGGTTTCGATCCGCTCCATCGCCAATTTCGAGGGCTATTGGCACAACCGCGCCGCGACCGAGGCCGCCTTCACCAGCGACGGCCGCTTTCGCACCGGCGATCTCGGCTATCTCGACGAGGACGGCTATCTGTTCATCGTCGACCGGAAAAAGGACATCATCATCCGCGGCGGGGAGAATATTAGCTGCCCCGAGGTCGAGGCCGCGATCTACGGCCACACCGCCGTCGCCGAATGCTCGGTCTTCGGCCTGCCCGACGAACGCTTCGGCGAAATCGTCGGCGCGGTCGTCCACTACAAGCCGGACGAGGCCGTGTCCGAGGAAAGCTTGCGCGCCTTTCTCACCGAACGCCTCGCCGCCTTCAAGGTCCCCGCCGTTATCTGGGAAAGCGACACCCCGCTCCCCGTCCTCGGCACCGGCAAGCTCGACCGTGTGGGCCTCAGGAACGCATACAGGGCGAAGCACGCGGCGGCCGAGTAAATCCTCCCGGCACGGGGAGGATTGCCATTACCGCCGCCCGCGCAGTTCCGCCACCAGCGCCGGCGCGGGATAGATCGTCTCCAGCGCCTCCTGGATCGCCTCGGTCGACACGGCGACCGTGCGGTTCATCCGCCCGTCGTAACCGTAATTGCCGCCCAGGCTGTGGATGTTGCCGTCGAACGCCGCGCCGATCACGCTGCCGTCGCGCGCAATGACCGGCGATCCCGAATTGCCCCCGATGATGTCGTTGGTGGTGGTGAAATCATAGGTCAGCGTGGGGTCGATGCGCGCCTGGTTGGCTGCGAAAGCCGGGGCGAGGTCGAACGGCCGCGCGCCCGTCGCGCGATCGAACGTGCCGCCGATGGTGGTGCGGTAGGGCACCGCGCGGCCGTCTTCCTCCCATCCCGCGACCGTGCCGTAGGATAGGCGCAGCGTGAAGGTCGCGTCGGGATAGGCGCTGTCGCCGAACGCCGCGAAGCGTGCTGCCGCGAGCCGGGCCTGCGCGGCGGTCACCGGCCCCTCATACACCGCTTCGGCCTCGGCCCGTACGGCGCGCGCCCGCGCGTCGCTCGCGCGGACGAAGGCGATCAGCGGATCGTCCGACGCCGCGATGGCGGCGCTGCCGCCCTCCCACAGCGCGCGCCGCACCGCGGGGTCGTCCAGGCGGCTGCCTGAGACCAGTCGCGCCGCCAGCGCCTCGGGCGCCTCGCGCCCCAGCAGCCCCTGCACGTCGGGATCGTCCACGGTCAGATATTCGCGCGTCTTCTCCAGCCAGAAGGACAGACGCAGCTCCTCCAGCCAGTCATAGGTCGGGACGTCCTGGAACAGGCTCTGCGCGGTCCGCGCCAGGTTCGCGTCGCTGTATCCCGGCAGACGCTCCGCCGCCGGCTTGTCGCGTTCCGCCGCGGACCGCACCAGCGTGCGCGCCCAGCGGAACAGCTGGCTGCCCTGCCCCGCCCCGGTCTCGAGAAAACGATGCGCAAGGTAGATCTGGCGATAGGCCGCGTCCGCCGCGGCGATCTCCGCCCAGGGGTCGCCCAGCGCCGCATTGCCCGCGCTCCGCTGTCTGAGCTCGCTTTCCTGCCCGCTGAGCATCGCGCGGAACGCGCCGTCGTTCAGCGCGCGCAGCTGCCCCGCCTGCGCCTTGAAACTATTCTCGATGCCGCCCAGCGCGCCCTCGCCCTGCCGCCGCCGTTCGGCGTCGCCCGCGGCCATCGCCGCGATCAGCCGCCCGCGCAATTCCGAGCCCAGGATCAGCGTGGTCGGCAAGCCGACCTCGCGCGCGAAGGCGCGCTGGGTCTCGGTGATCTGCCGCGCGGTCGATCCGGGATTGCCGGAAACCATCGCGATCTCCCCCGCCACCGGCGCGCGCGGGTTCCAGCGCAGGTGAACAGGCGTCGCGACCGGGCGGCCATCCTCATAGGCGCGCAGGAAACTCGCATCCATCGAATAGCGCGGGAAGTTGAAATTGTCGGGATCGCCGCCGAACTGCGCCGCCTGCGCCTCGGGCGCCCAAACCATGCGCACGTCACCGTAGCGGCGGTAGGTGTAGAGCTTGTACTGCCCGCCGCCGTACAGCGTCACCACTTGGCGGCGATATTTCGCCGGGTCCGCGCCCCCCGCCGCCTCGATCGCGGCGATCTCGGCATCGCGCGCGCGCACCAGCGCCTCGCCGGACAGCGTGCCGATCGCGCCGGTCACCCGCGCGGTCACATCCTCGATGGCCTCGACGACCTCCGCCTGCTGGCCCGGGCACTGCCGCTCGGCCTCGCGCCGGTCGGCGACGAAGCCCTTGGCGACCAGATCGTCCCCGGCCGTCGACAGCTGCTGCAGGCAGGCGTCGATGCAGTGATGGTTGGTCAGGATCAGGCCGTTGGGCGACACGAAGCTCGCCGAACAGCCGTTGATCCGCACCGAGCTTGCCCGCACCCGGTCGAGCCACGGCTGGTCCGGCGCCCAGCCGTGCTGGGCACGCATCGCCTCGGCCGGGAAATTGTCGAACGTCCACATGCCCTCGTCGGCGGATGCCGCGCCCGCGCCGAGGAGCGCGACGGCAAGGGCGGTTGCGGCGTGAAGCGAAGCGAGCTTGGGCATGCGGGGGTCCTTGTCGGCATGGGGTGTGCCGCTTCATGCCGTCCCGCCTCCCGCCATGCAATCCGGTTGGCCGACCGGCGGCACTCGATCGCCGATGCGGGCCTAGACGCCCAGGCCCCCGTCGATCGTCTGCGTCGTGCCGGTGATCATCGCCGCCTCGTCACTGCACAGGAATGCCGCCAGCGCCGCGATCTCGTCCGCCCGCGCGTGGCGCTGGATCGCCATCATCCTGTGCAGCATCGGCGCGATCGGTCCGTCCGCCGGGTTCATGTCGGTATCGACCGGGCCGGGCTGGATCGTGTTGACGGTGATGCCCCGCGCGCCGAAGTCGCGGGCGAGGCCGCGCGCGAGGCCCTGCATCGCCGATTTCGACATCGCATAGGCGGTCACGCCGGGCACCGGTGCGCGGTCGCCGTTGACCGAACCGATGATGAGGATGCGCCCGCCGTCGTTCATCCGCCGCCCCGCTTCCACGGCGGCATGGTAGGGGGATCGGATGTTGATATCGATCAGCCGGTCCACCGCGTCCGCGTCCAGCTCCAGCGGATCGCCCATCACCGCGACGCCCGCGTTGACGACCGCGATGTCGAGCGCGCCTGCTTCCCGGACCGCTGCCAGCGTCTCGTCCCGCGCCGCCGCGTCCGCGCGCACGGCGCTGGCGCCGGTTTCCCGCGCGAGCGCCTGTGCCGCATCGGCGGAGCTTGCATAGGTGAACACGACCTCGGCCCCGGCGCCCGCGAGCCGCCGTACGATCGCCGCGCCGATTCCTCGGCTGCCGCCGATGACCAGAGCCCGCTTTCCCTCGAATTGCTGCATGCTCGCCTCTCCTATCCCGGGTATCGTTCGTTCATCATGCGCCAGTTAAGCGCGATCAGTTCCTCCAGCACGCCCGGGTCCGCGTCCGACAGCTTCTTGAGGTAGACGCAGGCCGATCCCACGCTGTGCCTGCCCAATCGCGCGAACAGCGTCCCGGCCTCCGCCGACGCGTCGCCCCATTCGCCCATCATGTAAAGAACCAGTTGCGGCTTGCGCGGCGCGAAGCCGGCGCGCAGCGACGTGCCGGTGCGGCCGCTGGCATAGGCATAGGCATAGGAACCATAGCCGACGATGCCGCCCGCCCATAGCCGCGGGTCCTCGCCTGTTACCCGCCGATACAGTGCATCCAGCACCTCGGCTTCCGCGCGCCGCGCATCGGGCAGGCCCGCGATGAAGGCACCGACCGATGCGTCGCCCGCCGCCGTTCCCATTTCCCCCATGACCCTCTCCTTGCCAGCGGCCCGCGGCCTCAATAGGGCGCGCATCGTAACGAGGCCGCGAGCGCGGCGCAAAAGGCCTGCACCATGACCACCCCCGTGAAACGCGTCGTCCTCGCCTATTCGGGCGGGCTCGACACCAGCGTCATCCTCAAATGGCTGCAGGAGACCTACGCCTGCGAGGTCGTCACCTTCACCGCCGACCTCGGCCAGGAAGGCGAGCTCGAACCCGCGCGCGCGCTGGCCGAGCGGCTCGGCGTCAGGCCCGAGCATATCTTCGTCGACGATCTCAAGGAGGAGTTCGTCCGCGATTTCGTCTTCCCCATGATGCGCGCCAACGCCCGCTACGAGGGCGACTATCTGCTCGGCACCAGCATCGCGCGCCCGCTCATCGCCAAACGGCTGGTGGAGATCGCGCGGGCGACCGGCGCCGATGCGGTCGCCCATGGCGCGACGGGCAAGGGCAACGACCAGGTCCGCTTCGAACTCGGCGTCGCCGCGCTCGCGCCCGACATCCGCGTCATCGCCCCCTGGCGCGAATGGGATCTTTCCAGCCGCAGCGCGCTCATCGCCTGGGCGGAAAGCCACCAGCTCGCGGTGCCCCGCGACAAGCGCGGCGAAAGCCCCTTCTCCACCGACGCGAACCTCTTGCACACCTCATCCGAGGGCAAGGTGCTGGAGGATGTATGGGAGGAAGTGCCCGATTACGTCTATTCGCGCACGGTCGATCCCGAGCAGGCGCCCGACACGCCCGAATATGTCACCATCGATTTCGTGGCCGGCGACGGCGTGGCGCTGAACGGCGAGGCGATGTCGCCCGCCGCCCTGCTGACCGCGCTCAACGCGCTCGGCCGCGCGCATGGCATCGGCCGACTCGATCTCGTCGAGAACCGCTTCGTCGGCATGAAGTCGCGCGGCATGTACGAAACGCCGGGCGGCGAAATCTACGCGCGCGCGCATCGCGGGATCGAGAGCATCACGCTCGACCGCGCCGCCGCGCACCTCAAGGACGAGCTCATGCCGCGCTATGCGGAGATGATCTACAACGGCTTCTGGTTCGCGCCGGAGCGCGAGATGCTGCAGGCCGCGATCGACCACAGCCAGGCCCGCGTCACCGGCACCGTGCGGCTGAAACTGTACAAGGGCACCGCGGCCGTCGTCGGGCGCAGATCGCCGCACAGCCTCTATTCCGAACGCCACGTCACCTTCGAGGACGACGCCGGCGCCTACGACCAGAAGGACGCAGCGGGCTTCATCCGGCTGAACGCACTGCGTCTGCGGCTGCTTGCGGCGCGGGATCGCTAGGCGCGGCGCACCCAGGCCATCGCCGCGTCCATCACCGGGTC
>CBDUBN010000022.1:0-23761 GCA_965365395.1 uncultured Sphingomonas sp. | reverse complement strand
CGCGTCCGACCTGCGCCGTATGCACCACCGGCGAGTGAAAGACCGCATCCTCGGCCAGGAGCGCCCGCAGCGCGCCCGGATGCTTGCCGCCCGCCATATAGGCGTGCCAGCCCGCCCGCCCCGCCGACGCAGCGCTCACGCCAGATGCTCGGTGAAGAAGGCGGCGGTGCGCGCGTCCGCCAGGCGCGCGCCCGTGTCGTCGCGCCGCGCGCCCTGCTGTGTCGCGAAACCGTGATCGAGCCCCGGATAGTCGTGCAGCGTCACCCGCGGGTGCGCGTCGAGGCCCGCATGGATCGCCGCCTGCGCTTCCGGCCCAACCAGATGATCGGCGCCCGCGATGTGCAGCATCAGCGGTCTGGCGATGGCATGGCTTTCCCCCAGCAGGCCGTCGATGCCGACGCCGTAATAGCCGACCGAACAGTCGATGTCGGTCCGCGTCGCCGCCATGAACGCCAGCCGGCCGCCCAGGCAATAGCCGACCAGCCCGACCTTCGCGATCCCGGCGTGGCCGGCCAGCCCGGCGCGGATGGCGCGGATGCTCTGCTCGATATCGTCCACCCCGTCCTGCGGATCATATTGGCCGAAATGACCGAAGGCCTGTTGCAGCTCGTCGGGCACGTCGGGATCGAGTTCGACGCCCGGGGCGAAACGCCAGAAGATATCGGGCGCGACCGCCAGATAGCCATCCTGCGCGAGGAGGATGCACTTGTTCTGGATACCGGGATTGAGCCCGAATATCTCTGGAACGACGATTACGGCGGCCAGCGGCGTCTGCGCCGGGGCGGCGATGAACAGCCCCATCTCTCCAATTCTGCCGTTGATGGCCATGCGTCAGGCTCCTTCCGTGTGGCGGGCTTCGTGCGCGATCAGCCAGGCCTTGGTGCTCGGCCCGTCTCCCGCGCTGTAGCGTTCGGGCGCGCCGCCGCTCGAGGTGACCCGGTGGCAGGGGACGACGATCGGATAGGGGTTGCGCGCGCAGGCGCCGCCCATGGCGCGCGCGCCGCTGCCATGCGCGCGGGCCAGCGCGCCATAGCTCGCGGTCGTGCCATAGGGCAGGCCCGCGATCGCCGCGCGCAACGCCGCGCCGCGCATGCTGCGAAGCGGGACGAGCGGCAGATCGAAGGCGCGCCGCCTGCCGGCGAAATATTCGGTAAGTTGCGTCACGCCGCGTCCGACCGGGCTGTCTGCCGGCACCTCGGGCCGTATCGGCGACGCGCCGGTCGTATCGATGCGAATCGCAGTCAGCGCCGCCTCGTCGCCCTCGATCACGATCGAGCCGATCGGCGTTGCCAGGATCGCGCGATGGGGTGCATAGTCCATGGCGGCGAGCGTAGCAGGGCAGGGGGCCGTCGCTCAAGCGAAGGACGCGGGCGCATGAAGGTAAAGGTGATCATCGATTGCACGCCGGTCGAGGCGCGTGCTTTTTTAGGGCTGCCCGACGTTACGCCGCTCCACGATATATATCTGGAGCGGATGAAAGGCCTGGTCGAGAAGGGCATCACGCCGGACATGGTCGGCGATGTCATCAAGAGCTGGTCCAGCATGGGCGATGCCGGCATCGCGATCGCGCAGCAGCTGTTCGGCCAGCTCGGCTCCAGCCTTACGAGCGGGCTCGGCAACGCGGGCAAGGGCGGCAAAAGCTGAGCCGGGCGTCCGACGCGCCCACGATTTTCGCGCTGTCGAGCGGATCGCCGCCCGCGGCGATAGCGGTGCTGCGCATCAGCGGCACGCGCGCGAGGGACGCGCTGCTGGCTTTGGCGGGGGGGCTACCACCTGCGCGGCGGGCGAGCCTGCGGACCCTGCGGGCACCGGCGACGGGCGTGCCACTGGACCGGGCCCTGCTGCTCTGGTTCCCGGGTCCCGCCACCGCGACCGGAGAGGATTTGGCGGAGATCCATGCCCATGGCGGCCGGGGAACGGTGCGCGCCATCGAGAAGGCGCTGGCGGCCATGCCGGGCCTCCACGCCGCGGGGCCGGGCGAGTTCACGCGCCGGGCGCTGATGAATGGCCGTATCGATCTCGCGCAGGCGGAAGGGCTGGCCGATCTCCTCGCGGCGGAAACCGAGCGGCAGCGCCGCGCCGCGATGACCGTGGCGGGCGGCGCTCTGTCGCAGGCGGTCGATGCGTGGCAGCATCGCCTCCTGGAAATGTCTGCGCAGGTCGAGGCGATGCTCGACTTCGCCGACGAGGATGATGTGACCGCTGCCGAACTCGCGGTCGATGCGATATCGGACCGTAAACGGGCGCTGGCGGAAGAATGGCGCCGCTGGCTTGCGCGACCGTCATCGGAGCGGCTGCGCGATGGCATCCGCGTCGCGATCGCTGGTCCGCCCAACGCCGGAAAATCAACGCTTATCAACGCTTTGACGATGCGGGATGCGGCTATCGTTTCGCCCATCGCCGGCACGACGCGGGATATCGTCGAGGTGCCGCTCGCCTTGGACGGCGTTCCCTTCCGCTTCGCCGACACGGCCGGCCTGCGCCCACGTACCGACGATGCGATCGAAGCGATCGGGATGGACCGCGCCCGCGACTGGATTGCCGCGAGCGATATCCTGTTGTGGCTCGGCGATGCCGGCGATGCGCCGGCGCATCCCTGCTGCCTGTCGATCGCCGCGAAAAGCGACTTGCGCGAGGGGCGGGCCGGGCCGGGTCTGCCACTGTCTGCCCGGACCGGGGAGGGCCTCGCCGACCTGCACAAATGGCTGGTGGAGGCCGCACGAACCTTGTTGCCGGGTGAAACCGACATCGCGCTCAACGGCAGGCATCGTGCGGCGCTGGAGGACGCGCGGATCGCGATCGAGGAAGAGGAACGCGACCCGATCATCCTGGCTGAACAGCTTCGCGCGGCGCGGACGGCGATCGACCGCATCACGGGCCGGGCCGGCACCGAGGCGATGCTGGACACGCTATTCGGTGGTTTCTGCATCGGCAAATAAGGTTCCACGTGAAACAAATGGGCCACTGTCGAGATGCGCCATATTGGGCTATGCGGCGCGGGTGAGACACTATGATATTCTGGTCGTGGGCGGCGGACATGCCGGGGTCGAGGCGGCATGCGCCGCCGCGCGGGTGGGCGCACGGGGCGGATTGCGCATCGCTCTGGTCAGTTTCGATCCTGAACGCATAGGGGCCATGTCCTGCAACCCGGCCATCGGCGGGTTGGGCAAGGGCCATTTGGTGCGCGAGGTCGACGCGTTCGACGGTGTCATCGCGCGCGCGGCGGATGCGGCGGCCATCCACCATCGCATGCTCAACAGCAGCAAGGGGGCGGCGGTGCAGGGTCCCCGGGTGCAGGCCGACCGCTCGCTGTTCCGGCGTGCGGTCCAGTCGATCGTCGCGGAGCATCGCAACCTCGAGATCGTTCCCGGCGAAACCATCGCGCTGGATCGGGGTAGCGATGGCCGCGTCGCGGGCATCCGCCTGGCCGATGGCGGCGGCGTTAGCGCGGGCGCGGTGATCCTGGCGACCGGTACCTTTCTGGGCGGTCGCATGTTCAGGGGTGAGGAGCGTTTCGAAGGCGGACGCATCGACGAGGCGGGCGCGATCCCGCTTGCGCGCCAGTTGCGCGAAGCGGACCTGCCGATCCGCCGGTTGAAGACCGGGACGCCGCCACGACTGGATGGCCGCACGATCGATTGGGCCATGCTCGACGAACAGCCGAGCGACGACGGCGCCTGGACGATGTCGGCGATGAGCGACGGACGGCGGATACCGCAGCTATCCTGCTTCGTCACGCGCACGACCGCTTCGACGCATGAGATCATTCGCGCCAACCTGCACCGATCACCGATGTTCAGCGGCGCGATCGATGCCCGGGGGCCGCGCTATTGTCCGTCGATCGAGGACAAGGTGCATCGCTTCGCCGACCGCGATTCGCATCAGATATTCCTCGAGCCCGAGGGGCTGGATACACCGCTTATCTATCCGAATGGCATCTCCACCTCGCTGCCGGCCGATGCGCAGCTGGCGATGCTTCGAACCATACCCGGGCTCGGTGGGGTGGAGATGGCGGTACCCGGCTATGCGGTCGAATATGACCATATCGACCCGCGGGCGCTCGACCGGACGTTGATGGTGCGTGCGATACCCGGCCTGTGGTGCGCGGGGCAGATCAACGGGACGACCGGTTACGAGGAGGCGGCCGCGCAAGGACTGGTCGCCGGAATCAACGCGGCCCTGCGTTCGCTGGGCGAACCGCCGATGATCCTGGACCGATGGCAGAGTTATATCGGGGTGATGATCGACGATCTGGTTCTCCAGGGCGTGACGGAACCCTATCGGATGCTCACCGCGCGAGCCGAGCACCGGTTGCGGCTGCGCGCCGACAACGCCGGAACCCGCTTGAGCCCGCTGGGCCTGCAGGTCGGGGCGTTGGGCAGTCGGCGCGCCGGGATGGTGGCGGAGCGTTCCGCGCACCGGGCGCGGGGACAGGCGGCGCTGGGATCGACGCTCACGACGGCCGATTTGCTTGACGCGGGCATCTCGCCGCCAGCCGACGGAACGATGCGAACGCTGGGGCAGTGGCTGGTGCTCGCCGATCAGGCGCAGGTCCGGCGGCTGACGGATCGGCACGAAACGCTCGGCGCTTTGCCGATCGATGTGCTTTCTGAATTGATCGAGGACGCGCGCTACGCCCCCTATGTCGCACGACAGGAAGCGGAGTTGCGAACCCTGGCGGCGAACGAGCAAATCCCGCTTCCGCCGGACTTGGACTTCGCCGCGATCGGTGGACTGTCCGTGGAGATGGTGGAGCGGCTGACTGCTGCACGGCCGGAGACATTGGGTCAGGCGGGTCGCATCGCCGGCGTGACACCGGCGGCGCTGACCGCCGTGATGGTGCATGCGCGCCGTGATCGTCTCGCGGCTTGATGGCCATGGACACCAGATCGGACGCACAGCGCTGGCTGACGGACGTGCTGCATGTTTCACGTGAAACAATAGCTTTGCTTTCGATATATGGCGATCTGGTCGCCACCGAAAACGCGAAGCAAAATCTGGTTGCGACCTCGACGCTGGGGGAATCCTTCTGGCCGCGCCATATCGTCGATTCCGCCCAATTGCTGCTGTGCGTCCCGCCGTCGCAAACGGTCAAACGCTGGATCGACGTTGGCAGCGGACCCGGCCTTCCCGGCCTCGTCGTCGCGATTCTTGCGCCGACGATGCACATGACCCTGGTCGAATCGAGAAGGCGCCGGTGCGAGTTTTTGTCCTCCGCGATCACGCGACTCGGACTGGGCGAACGCGTGCTGGTGCAACAGCAACGGGTCGAGTCGCTTCCAGGCGCGCCATATGACATCATCTCCGCCCGCGCATTCGCGCCGCTTGACCGGCTGATTCCGACAATTCGGCATCTGGCGGGACCGAAAACCATTTGGGTGCTCCCAAAAGGCGAAAAGGCGGTAAACGAGCTTTCAACCCTACCGCCGAAATGGCAAACAGCGTTTCACGTGGAACCAAGTATCACGCACCCGCGTGCGAGCATCCTGGTCGGCCATGGTGTTTTTCCTGACTGAGCCGGTGAAGGGCCGCCGATGATCCGCATTGCCATTGCCAATCAGAAGGGCGGCGTCGGCAAGACGACAACCGCGATCAATCTTGCGACCGCGCTTGCGGCATCCGGCTGGCGCGTCCTGCTGATCGATCTCGACCCGCAGGGTAATGCTTCGACAGGGCTGGGGATCGCCGCGCAGAGCCGCGGCCTTTCGTCATACGACATACTCGCAGGGGACGCCGGTATCGCCGATGCCACGGTCGCGACCCGCATACCCCGGCTGGACCTCGTTCCGGCAACCGTCGATCTGTCCGGCTCCGAAGTCGAACTGGTTTCGGTGGAGGATCGCACGCACCGCCTGGGCAAGGCGCTCGACCAGGCGATACCCGGTAAGTGGGACATCTGCCTCGTCGATTGCCCCCCGTCGCTGGGGTTGCTTACCCTCAACGCGCTGACGGCGGCGCATTCCATCCTCGTGCCGCTGCAGTGCGAATTCTTCGCGCTCGAAGGGCTGAGCCAACTGCTGCAGACGGTCGAGCGTATCCGTGCCCGCTTCAACCCCGGTCTTTCCATCCTGGGGGTCGCCCTGACGATGTTCGACCGGCGCAATCGCCTGACCGATCAGGTATCGGCCGATGTGCGCGAATGTCTCGGCCGGGTGGTGTTCGAAAGCGTCATTCCGCGCAACGTGCGACTGTCCGAGGCGCCGAGCCACGGGCTGCCCGCGCTCGTCTATGATCATCGTTGCGCCGGATCGGTCGCCTATATCGAACTCGCGCGTGAGGTCATCTCCCGGCTGCCGATGTTGCAGCAGGCCGCGTGACCATGCCCGCATCCACCGACATCCCGTCCACCGCCACGTCGGCGAAATCAAAGCGGCCGGGCGGCCTGGGCCGCGGCCTCTCCGCCCTGCTCGGCGATATCCAGGCCGACGTGCCGATCAGTGCCGGCAGCACGACGCGCGACGGGCTGCTCCTGCTGCCGATCGGCGATATCCGCCCGCATCCGATGCAACCGCGGCGTCGGTTCGACGAGGAAGCGCTGCGCGAACTCGCCGAGTCGATCGCCGCGCGCGGCGTGGTGCAGCCCGTGCTGGTAAGACCCAGTCCAGACGGGCGCGGTTATCAGCTGGTCGCGGGGGAACGACGCTGGCGCGCTTCGCAGCGTGCCGGGCTGCACCAGATCCCCGCCATCGTCCGCGATCTCGACGAAAGCGAGACGTTCACGATCGCGCTCATCGAGAATATCCAGCGGCAGGATCTGACCGCGATCGAGGAAGCGGACGCCTATGCGCGCCTGCGCGACCAGCTGGGCCACAGCCAGGACGCGATCGGCCAGATGACCGGCAAATCGCGCAGCCACATCGCCAATATCCTGCGGCTGCTGGAGCTTCCCGAAGCGGTACGCGACCTCATCGCCACCGGAAAGCTGGGAATGGGCCATGCCCGCGCGCTCATCGGACTACCGGAAGCCGAGACACTGGCGCGGTCGATCGTCAGCAAGGGCATGTCGGTGCGCAAGGTAGAGGCGCTGGTGCGGGCCACCAGACGCGCCGAAAAAGCAGAAAGCAAGGCACCCCGGCCCCGTGCGGCCGGCGCTCCCGACGCGGACATCGCCGCCCTCGAGAACCATCTGTCCGATCTGCTCGGCGTGCGCGTACGAATCACCCACGATGTCGATCACAAGGGTACACTCAGCCTCGACTACGCCAGCCTCGAGCAGCTCGACATGCTGTGCCAGCGTCTGAGCGGCGAACTAATCTAGTCGTAACCGATTGTTTCAGTTCATCTAATTCCTTTACGACGCCATTAACCAAGTCCCGCAGCGAATCCTGAACAGCCGTTGCCCTATCCGCTGCATCGTCTGGCGAGCCTTGCCGGGCACGCCACCGTATTCGGGTAAAAGGGACCACCTTCCAATGAACAAGCTGATCAACCGCGCCGTCGCCGGCGCCCTCGTCGCTTCGCTCGGCCTGTCGGCCGGCATGGCGCACGCAGCCCCGGTCACGGCCTCGGCCACCGCCAAGGCGCGCATCCTGAAGCAGATCACCGTGACGAACACGTCCGACCTCGATTTCGGCACGATCGTGGCCGGCGCGGCTGCGTCGACCGTGGCCGTCTCGACCGGCGCCGTGCGCACCTGCGGCACCGGTCTGACCTGCACGGGCACCGTGACCGCCGCCAACTTCAACGTCAGCGGCACCAATAACGCCGTCGTGACCGTGACCGGCGACAACAGCGTCGCTCTCGCCAATGGCTCGGGCGGCACGATGTCGGCCTCGCTGACCCGCAGCGCGACCACGCTGACGCTGACCAACTCGGCGATCGGCGGCTCGTTCCAGGTGGGCGGCACGCTCAGCCTGGCAGCGAACCAGGCCGACGGCGCCTATACCGGCACGTTCAACGTTTCGGTCGACTATCAGTAGCCCTTGATGCCGCCTCCGTGGCGGCAGCGCAAGCAAAGGGGCACCGGTCGCAGGGCCGGTGCCCCTTTTGCCACGTCCGTCCGCCTTTCGCCTCACATGGTTAGCAAAGTGGCAACCATGCAGCGCCTAGGCTCTCGCGCATCGACACGGCGCGGACCAGCGACTGCAATGGGCTGACCCGGCCCGCAGGCCCGCTCCCGCGCGGACCAGCGGGAGATAGACATGGGCCTGATCAACAAGCGCCGCATTGCGGCATTGTCCGCCGCCGTGCTGGCGGCGTTGACCCCGACCGCGGGGCAAGCCGCCGGCGATCTGCTCGTCGCGCCCACCCGCATCGTCTTCGACGGGCCGCGCGGTGCCGAGGTCGTTCTCAACAACATCGGCTCTGAAACCGCGACATATCGCATCTCGCTCGAGCTCAAGCGGATGCGCGAGGACGGCAGCCTCGAGGAAATCGCGCCGGAGAATGCGACGCCGGCCGAGCAGGCGATGCTCGACATGCTGGTGTACAGCCCGCGCCGCGTCACGCTGCCGCCCAATCAGCCGCAGACCATCCGTCTGGGCGTCCGCCCGCCGGCGGGGCTGCCCGATGGCGAGTATCGGGCCCACCTCCTGTTCCGCGCGGTGCGCGATCCTGTCCCCGCCGCCGTCGATCCCGGGGCGCCCGCGCCGACCGGCGTATCGATCTCGCTGACGCCGATCTACGGCGTCACCATTCCGATCATCGTCCGCCAGGGTGTGCTCAGCGCCACCGCGCTCCTGTCCAATCCGCGGCTCGAGAGTGGCGGGGGCGAACATGCGCTGCGTTTCGACCTTGCGCGCACCGGCAACCGGTCGGTTTACGGCGAGGTCATCGTCGAGCGCCCCGGTGCCGCCGAGCCGCTGCTGCGCGCCCGCGGGATCGCCATCTATGCCGAGCGCGAGAGCCGCATCGTCACGCTGCCGCTCAGCGCCGAACAGGCACAGGCGTTCCGCGGCCCCGTCGTCATCCGCTATATCGAGGACCGCGACCTCGGGGGCGCGACGATCGCCGAAGTCAGCGGCACCCTGCGATAACGACGGACGGGCCGGGCCCACCCGGTCGGCCATGCACCGCTGCCGCACCCTGCTTCTTGCCGTCATGGCGGCACTGGCGCTCCTCGGGCTGGGTCCGGGGAGTTTCGCCGTTGCGGACGCGCGCGCGCAGGGAGCCCACGCGTGGCAGCCGCAGCCCGACGAGGTCTGGCTGTTCGAGCTGCGAACGCGCCAGTTGCGCATCGGCGATGCCATTCGCGGCTACAGCGACGGCTCGCAAAGTTGCGTCATCCTGTCCGATGTCACGCTCGCGCTCGACCTGCCCATCCGCATCGATGCCGAGTTGCGCCGCGCAACCGGCTGGGCGTTCGACGAGCGACGCGTCATCCGTATCGATCGCGAGGCGATGCGCGTCACGCTCGCCAGCGAAAGCCAGCCGCTCGATCCCGGCGCCATCGTCGACAGCCCGGAAGGCTGGTGCGTCGAT
This sequence comes from uncultured Sphingomonas sp., assembly GCA_965365395.1. GTDB lineage: Bacteria > Pseudomonadota > Alphaproteobacteria > Sphingomonadales > Sphingomonadaceae > Sphingopyxis. Next base: position 14,341 of record CBDUBN010000022.1, on the reverse strand, counting down.
CCAGCCGCGCTGGGCCGCTGGCTCGGCGTCACCCTGTCGGCCGACCTGTCCAACTCGATCCTGCGCCTGGAATCGGACCAGAGCATGCCGTTCGAGCTGGCAGCGCAGCGCCGTGCACGCGCCGGGGCCCTGCGACCTACTGCCCGTTTCAACCTCGCCGACCTGCCACAGGCGAGCCGACCCTATCGAATGTGGCAAACCCCGTCGGTCGACGCCGTCGCATCGGCCGCGGTCGTCCACGACGCCCGCTCCAGCCGCACCGAGACACAGGTCCGCTACGAATTGTTCGCCAGCGGCGAAGCCCTCGGCGCCTCCTTCGATGCCCGCCTGTCCTCGGACAATGGGGGTGTCCCGCAAAGCCTGCGCCTGCGCGCCTATCGGTCGGATCCTTCCGGCAACCTGCTCGGCCCCTTGCGTGCCACCCACGTCGCCGCCGGCGATATATCCACCCTTTCCACCCCGCTCGGTGCGCAACCCGTGGCGGGGCGCGGAGCGGTCGTCACCAACCGGCCGATCGACCTGCCCGACAGCTTCGATCGCACGACATTTCGCGGCGATCTTCCCGTGGGTTGGGATGCGGAACTCTATCGCAACGGCCAATTGCTCGCCTTTGCTTCACCCGGACCGGATGGCCGCTACGAATTCGTCGACGTGCCGTTGCTTTACGGTCTCAACCGCTTCGAGATTGTGCTGTACGGCCCGCAAGGGCAGGTGCGGCGCGAACTGCGCACCATCCCGGTCGGCATCGATGCGATCCCGCCGGGCAAGACCTATTATTGGGTCGGTGTCGCGCAGGAGGGGCGCGACCTCATCACGCTGGGCAGCGATCCCCGCCCGTTCCGCCGCGGCTGGCGCGGGACCGTGGGACTGGAGCGCGGACTCAACCGCCGCATGTCGCTTGGTGCCTGGGCGAGCAGCCTCGTGCTCGACGACGACCGCTACACGATGGTCGAGGGCGCGGTGCGTCACGCATTCGGGCCGACCATCGCCGAAATCACCGGCAGCCTGCAAAGCGGCGGCGGCCGGGCGGCGCGGCTGCTGTGGGCCGGGCAATTCGGAGACAATTATTTCACGCTGGATTCGACGGTCGCGCGCCGGGGCTATCGGTCGGATCGGCTGACGCGCGGTGTCACCGGCCTGCATGCGCTGTCGGTCGATCTGAGCCCCCGCCTGGCCGGCAGCGTGCTGCCGCTCCATATCGAGGCCCGCTACCGCACGCGCGACGATGGCGAGGACCGCATGGAGGTAGGCGCGCGCGCGTCCGCCAACTGGCGCAACATCGCCGTCACCGGCCAGGTCGACTGGCTGCGGAGCCGCGGTCGCGCGACCGACGACGATCTCGTCGCCTCGCTCCTCGCCAACGCGCGTTTCGGCCGCTTGCGCGTGCGGACGGAAGCCCGCGTGGGCCTGCGCGGACGCGGCGCCGAGGATCGCGTCGCGGTCGTCGCCGAATGGGCGCGATCGGAACGCAGCGATCTGCGCCTGGAGCTCGGCTACGACGCTTCCGCATCGCGCGCGCGCGCCGGCCTGGGCTATACCAGGCGCTTCGACCGGTACGCGCTGACCGGGCTGGCTGAAGCCGCTACCGACGGGTCGCTCGCGCTGGGGCTCAGCCTTTCGTTCGGCTTCGGTCCCGACCCGCAGAACGGCGGCGTGCGCTTCTCGCGCGAGCGGCTGGCGACGCAGGGACAGGCGCTGGCGACCGTCTTCTACGACGAAAATGGCGATGGGCAGCGCCAGGGGAGCGAAGCCGTGGCCCAGGGCGTCATCCTGACCGCTGGCAACGCGCTTTCCGGCGCGCCGACGGCCGAAGACGGCAGCGCGATCGTCGATTCGCTCGCTCCGTTCCGCCCGGTGCTCATCGGTATAGACGAGAGCTCGCTGCCCAGTCCGCTCGTTCGGCCCGCCTTGCCGGGGGTGGTCGTCACGCCGCGCCCCGGCGTCGTCACCCATCTGCTGCTGCCGCTGTCGGCGGCGGGCGAAGTCGAGGGTGTGATGGCCCGCCGCGGCGGCAACGGCATCGAGGGGATCGACCTTGAACTTGTCGATATGCGCGGCATCGTGCGGGCCACCGTCCGTACCGACTTCGACGGTTTTTTCCTTTTCGAAGCAGTGCCTTACGGACAATATCGGCTGCGCGTCGCGGCTCTCTCGGCCGCAGCGGCCAACCTGTCGCCCGACCTGGGGTCCGTCATCCTCGACCGCGAGCGACCGCGCGTCCGCCTGGGAACTATCGGGAGCGATGCGCGCGCGGATCTTGCGCGGGTACAACCGCACATCGCCGCGCCGGCCGCGGGGGCGCCGGGCCTGTAGCCATCTCTGGTGCGGTCGAGAAGACTCGAACTTCCACGGGCTTTCGCCCACAACGACCTCAACGTTGCGCGTCTACCAATTCCGCCACGACCGCGAGCCAGAGAGTGCGCCGCGCGCTGGACGCATCGGCAGGGGCGAGCGCTTAGCAAAGCGATTGGCGCGCTGCAAGCGCGTGGCGGCGCGATCTAGCGCGGCGAAGCCCAGCTCGCGGTCAGCTCCACCGCGCGGCGCGGAATGTCGATCCGCGCTTCGCTGAATTCCCGCCGCTCGCCCGCGGGCAGCACGGCAACGCGTGGCTGGATGATCCATTCGTAGACGATGGCTCCGCTGGAGTCGCGCAACTCCGCCTTGATCGGTGGCACACGCTGCGGCCGATCCGTCGGGTTCACGATGAAACCGCGCGCCTCGAACAGGATGGTGCCGTTGGGCAGGGTACGATGATCCTGCGCCTCCACCGGCAACTCGATGACCAGGTCGGGCTCGGCACCGCCGTCAAAAGCCAGTAGTTCGCTGACCTCTGCAGGCACTCCGAAATAGGCCATGGCCGCGCCCGCCCCGCCGATCGCCAGCGCAAAGGCGAGCGCAGCCGCGGTCCACCAGCGCGCCGGGTTGCGCCGTGGCCCCGCCGGACGCCCGAACGGTGGCGGGGGCAACTCGTCGATATCGCGGTCCTGCCACGTCGCGGCCGGCGGCTCGTCGCGCACAGCGTTGCGAGGCTCAAAGCCATAGCTGATGCGCGGCTCGTCCCGCGGGGCATCGTCCGGCGCGGGCGCGGCAGGCGGTTCGGGCGGAAGCGGGGCGGTCGTGGGGGGTAGCGGCGCGCTTTGGAAGGAGGACGGTTGCGTTCCGGCGGGGGCCGCGGGCGGCGGCGCGGGCTCGCTCGCCCGCTCGTCGAGGAGTTGGCCCGCCGGCGCCTGGAACCATTTATGCGCGCACGAAGCGCATCGCACCGAACGTCCCGTCGGGCCGATCGCACTGTCGGGCACGACATAGCGGGTGTGGCAGGCGGGACAGCTGAGGATCACGTGGCCACTAAGCACATGCCGCGCTTCGCTGGCAAGCGCCGCGCCGCACTCTTGTGACGATGCGCAAAAGCGGGCACATCCTGCCGCTGGCGCGCGGTGCGCGGGCCGCCCGTCGAGAGAGCCCTGCGTGACAGCAACCGACCGCACGACGTCGAGCCAGCTTGTGCGTTTCGATTCCGTTGGCCTGCGTTACGGTACCGGGCCCGAAACCCTCTCCGACCTCAGTTTCTCGCTCGGACGCGGCGGCTTCTATTTCATCGCCGGCGCGTCGGGCGCGGGCAAGACCAGCCTGCTCAAGCTTCTCTACCTGGCGCTCCGGCCCAGCCGGGGCGCGGTCAGCCTGTTCGGAGCGGACATCGCGACGCTGGCGCGGCAGCGCCTGCCTGGCTTCCGTCGCCGGATCGGGGTCGTGTTCCAGGATTTCCGTCTCGTGCCCCATCTCTCCGCATTCGACAACGTGGCATTGCCCCTGCGGATCGCCGGGGTGCGGGAGGCGGATCTCGCCGGGCCGGTGGCGGAAATGCTCGACTGGGTCGACCTGTCGGCCCGCATGCATGCGCGACCCGCAACATTGTCCGGCGGAGAGCAGCAACGCGTGGCGATCGCGCGTGCGGTCATCGCGCGGCCCGAACTGCTCGTCGCCGACGAACCTACGGGCAACGTCGATCCCGAGATGGCGGTACGTTTGCTGCAGCTGTTCGAAGGGCTCAACCGCATGGGCACGACCGTGGTCGTCGCGACCCATGACGTGCATCTCATGAACCGGGTGGCCGGCGCCCAGATGATGCGCGTGGCCCGTGGCCGGCTGGTCGACCCGACCGGGGCGCTGCGCTACCCGCCGGCGTCGCGCGCGGCGCTGAGGTCCGAGGCATGAAGAACGCCCCGGATGCCGCGGCCATCCTCGCGCCCGCCGCCACTGGCGCGACCCGCTGGGTGCTGGCGATCATGACCGCGCTGGCGACGCTCGGCATGGCCGCCGCGCTCGTTCTGGCACCGGCCGCGGCGGCGCTATCCGGGCAGCTCGCCGGGCGCGCGACGGTGCAGATAGTGAGCACCGACCCGATCGAGCGGCGTGAGGATGTGCGCGCGGTGCGCGATGCGCTGCGCGATGCGCCCTATGTCCGTGCGGTGCGGACGGTGCCGGAGGAGGAGCTGACGGCGATGGCGGCGGCCTGGCTGGGGGATGGCGTGCGTGACACCGGCCTGCCGCTGCCGGCATTGATCGATATCGATCTGGTCGGCGAAACGGCGTCGTCGTTCGCGCGGGTCGATGCGCGTGTGCGCGCGGTGGCGCCGGGCGCGCGCACGATCGCGCACGCCAGCTGGCTTGCGCCGGTCGTGCGGCTGATGTCCAGCGCAGGCGCGCTCGCGGCCGGCATCGCGCTGTCGCTGCTGCTGAGCGCGGCGGCGGTGGCCGCGCTGGCGGCGCGCGCGACGCTCGCGCAGCAACGAACGACCATCGACATCCTTCACCTTGTCGGCGCGACCGATAGGCAGGTGGTGCGCATGTTCCAGCGGCATGCCGCGCGGGACGCGGCCATCGGCGCCGCCGCTGGCGCGCTGGTCGCCGGGTGCGTCGGCGCGCTGATCGCCGTGCAATCGGCCGGGCTCACCTCGGGCCTCGTCACGGCGTCCGACCACGCCCCGCGCTATCTCCTGTCGCTGTGCGTGCCGCCGGTGATCGTCATCGTCGCCATCGTCGCCGCTCGCCTCGCGCTGCTGCGCGCGTTACGGGCGATGCCATGATCCGTCGCTGCCTCTCCGCGCTGGCGCTCGTGTGGCTGCTGGGATTCGTGTGGTTCGCGCTGTTCCTGCCGCAACCGCTGGGCGACTGGCAGACCGACGGCGTCGTCGTCTTCACCGGCGGGCCGGGACGGATCGACCGCGCGCTCGATCTGCTCGAGGACGGAAAGGCGCGGCGGCTGCTCATCTCCGGGGTCGACCGCGATGTGCGTCCGGTGGAATTGGCCGACACCTACGATCGTCCGCTGGCCCTCTTCACCTGCTGCGTCGCGCTCGGTCGGGAGGCGGTCGATACCCGTTCCAACGGCGCGGAAGTGGCGGATTGGGTGCGGCGCCGTGACTATCGGTCCATCCGGCTCGTCACCACCGACTGGCACATGCGCCGCGCGCGTTTCGAGGTCGAGCGCGCGCTTCCCCGCGATATCATCGTCGTTTCGGACGCTGTGCCGTCGCGTCCGAGCTTCGGCACATTATGGGTGGAATATCACAAGCTGCTGCTCCGTCGTCTCGGCGCGCTGGTGGGAATCTGACCATGCGGTTGCTGCTCGCGGCGGTGCGGACGATCCTGTGGACGCCGCTGTTCTATCTCGGCTCGGCCGTCGTCGCCTTGCTCGCCGGCCTCGCGCTGCCGTTCGGACGCCGTGCCTTCGATGCTAGTGTACGCCAATGGGGCCGCTGGCAGCGTCTGTGCGCATGGCTGGTGCTGGGTCAGCGCGTACGGATCGAGGGTGCATGGTCGCAGCGCGCCGCCTTCTACGTCTTCAAGCATGAAGCCATGTTCGAGACGATCGAGATGCCGATGCTGCTGCCGCGTCCGGTGGTCTTCGCCAAGCAGGAGCTGTTTGCCATTCCCGTCTGGGGCCGGCTCGCGCTCTACTACGGGCTGATCCCTATCGAGCGCAGCGCCGGCGCCAGCGCGCTGCGCACCATGCGCCGCTCGGCGCTGGATGCGATCGCAGCGGGCCGTCCGGTCGTGCTGCTGCCGGAGGGAACGCGCGTGCCGCACGGGCAAACGCCCCCGCTGCGCGCGGGCTTTGCCGGCCTCTACAAGATACTTGGCCTGCCGGTCATCCCGGTGGCTGTCGATTCGGGGCGCCTGAAGTCGGGATGGATCCGCCTGCCCGGCACGATCACCTACCGCATCGGCGAGGAAATCCCCGCCGGCCTGCCGCGCGAGGAGGCCGAGGCGCGCGTGCATGCGGCGATCAACGCGCTCAACGGTTGACGGTCAGCTGTTCCGGCGGCCGAAATCGGGCGCCGCCCCGTCCTGGCCCTGCTCCACGATCGAGCGGCGGATGGCGCGGGTGCGGGTGAACAGCGCCTCCAGCCGTTCGCCGTCGCCGCGGCGAATAGCGCGCTGCAGGTCGGTCAGATCCTCGGTGAAGCGCTGCAGCATGTCGAGCACCGCGTCGCGGTTCGACAGGAACACGTCGCGCCACATGACCGGATCCGACGCCGCGATCCGCGTGAAGTCGCGAAATCCGCCGGCGCTATATTTGATGACCTCGCTGCGCGTCACATCCTCGAGGTCCGACGCGGTGCCGACGATGGTATAGGCGATGAGGTGGGGCAGGTGGCTGGTGACCGCGAGCACCAGGTCGTGGTGCCGCGCATCCATCACCTCGACCTCGGCCCCGGCGTGCTGCCATAACCGGGCGACCCGTTGGACCGCGTCCGGATCGGTGCCCTCGACCGGCGTCAATATGCACCAGCGCCCCTTGAACAGCTCGGCGAAGCCGGCATCGGGCCCGCTGTCCTCGGTGCCCGCAACCGGGTGCGCGGGCACGATCGCATGAGAGGGCAGCGCCTGCGCCAACGTCGCCGCGACCGACGCCTTGGACGATCCCACATCGGAAACGACCGCTGTAGGGGGCAGGCACGACGCCAGCGCGTCGGCGATCCCGGCGGTGGCGCCGACCGGCACCGCCAGGACGACCAGTTCGGCATCGTGGACCGCCTCGCCGAGCGTCTCCGCAACCGTGCAAAGACCCAGGTTTCGGACGCGCTGCCGCACCGCATCGCTGGCGTCATAGCCGCGCAGGCCGGCGCAGGACCCTGCCAGAGCGCGCGCGAGCGACGAGCCGATCAGGCCGAGACCGATGATCGCAACACGCCGGAAAGGCGCGGCTCCGTTCATCCGCGCGCGATGACGCGACGTAACGCCGCGGCCACTCCGCGCGTCTCCTCCTCGGTGCCGATGGTGATGCGCAGCGCATGCGGCAGGCCCTGGCCGGGGAGCCAGCGCACGATATACCCCTCGTCCATCAGCCCCTTGTACGCGCGCTCGGCGGTGACGGCACCGTTGAACTCGACGAGCAGGAAATTGCACGCCGATGGCACCACGCGCAGTCCATGGTTGCCCAGCGCCGCTATCTCGGCGGCGAGCCAGGCGCGCCACCGCGCGTTGTGCGCACGGCTCGCAGCGACGAACGCCTGATCGCCCAGCGCGGCGATCGCCGCCTGCTGGCCGGCGGTGGTGACGTTGAACGGCGCACGGATACGATGCATCGCATCGATGATCGGTGCCGCGCCATAGGCCCAGCCGATCCGTTCCGCGGCAAGCCCATAGATCTTCGAAAATGTGCGGGTGATCAGCACATTGCCGGTAGAGCGCGCCAGGTCGAGCCCGCCGTCGTCCTCGTCGGCGGCCAGATATTCGGCATAGGCCTGGTCCAGCACGAACAGCACATTGGCTGGCAGACCCGCGTGCAGCCGCGCGATCCCGGCACGGTCCAGCATCGTGCCGGTCGGATTGTTGGGGTTGGCGAGGTAGAGGATGCGGGTGCGCGGGGTCACCGCGGCCAGCAGGAGGTCGACGTCCGCGCCATAGTCGCGGTCGGGCACCACCACCGGCGTCGCGCCGACGCGCCGCGCGGCGATGTCGTACACCGCGAAGCCGTAGCGCACGTACATCACCTCGTCGCCCGGCCCGGCGAACGCTCCGGCGGCAAGATGGAGCAGGTCGTCCGAACCCGTGCCGTAGATGACCCGTGCCGGATCGAGCCCGTGCAGCGCCCCGATCGCCTCGCGCAGCGCGGACGCGCCGGGATCGGGGTAACGGCGCATGTCGGCATGCCCGGCGAAGGCCGCGCGCGCCTGCGGGCTTTGGCCGAGCGGATTCTCGTTCGCCGACAATTTGGCGAGCGGACGGCCATCGTCACCGGTCGCGCGGCCGGGGACATAGGGGGCGATATCCATCACCCAGGATTTGGGGGTCGGCGCGGCGGACTGGGTCATGGCGCGGCGTTTAGCGCATCGCACCCGTCTGTCCAGCAACGGCCGCCTCCGTTGACAGCCGCGCCGCCGCGCCGCACCAGCGGCCGGCCATGCCGTCCATCGCACATGCCCATAGCCTCACGCTTCCGCATCCGCTGGCGCTCGATGGCGGCGAGACGCTGGCGTCGGTGGAGATCGCCTATACCACGCTCGGCGAACGCAGCGCGAGCGGCGACAACGTCATTCTGGTATGCCACGCGCTGACCGGTGACCAGCATGTGGCGGGCGCGCATCCGGCCACCGGCAAGCCGGGCTGGTGGGACCGTATGGTCGGGCCCGGCAAGCCGATCGATACGCGCCGTTTCCAGGCCGTTTGCGCGAACGTCATCGGCAGCTGCATGGGCTCGTCGGGGCCGGCCAGCATCGATCCGGGGAGCGGCGCGCCCTATGCCATGCGCTTTCCCGTCATCACCATTCCGGACATGGTGCGCGCGCAGGTCGCGCTCGTCGACGCGCTGGGCATCGATCGTCTGCACGGCGTGGTGGGCGGGTCGATGGGCGGCATGCAGGCGCTGTGCTGGGGCGCACTCCATGCCGATCGCGTGGGGCGGGTCATGGTCATCGCCTCGGCCGCGCGGCACAGTGCGCAGAACATCGCGTTCCACGAGGTCGGTCGCCAGGCGATCATGGCCGATCCCGCGTGGAACGGCGGCGACTATGCCGAGGGCCTGGCGCCGGCCAAGGGGCTGGCGGTCGCGCGCATGGCGGCGCACATCACCTATCTGTCGGAAGAGGGGCTGACCGCGAAGTTCGGACGCCGCCTGCAGGACCGAAACGCCAAGACCTTCGGTTTCGACGCCGATTTCCAGGTCGAATCCTATCTGCGCCACCAGGGCCTCGCCTTCACCGATCGCTTCGATGCCAACAGCTATCTCTATATCACCCGGGCGATGGACTATTTCGATCTGGCCGAACCGCATGGCGGTCAGCTCGCGTCGGCCTTTTCCGGCTCGCGCAGCACGCGCTTCTGCCTGGTCAGCTTCACCTCCGACTGGCTTTATCCCACTGCGGAGTCGCGCGCGATCGTCCATGCGCTCAACGCCGTCGGTGCGCCGACCAGCTTCGTGGAAATCGCCAGCCCGTTCGGTCACGACGCCTTCCTGCTCGACGTGCCCGAACTCGACCGGGTGGTGCGCGGCTTCGTCGGATCGAGCGGCGCATGAGCGGGCTGCGCCCCGATCTGGCGGTTATCGCCGGCCATGTCGATCCGCACGCCCGCGTGCTCGACATCGGCTGCGGCGACGGGGAATTGATGGCGGCGCTGCGCGACAAGGGCTGCGACGCGCGCGGGCTGGAATATAGCCCCGCCAACGTCGGTCAGGCAGTGGCGCGCGGGCTCAGCGTGGTGCAGGGGGACTGCAACCGCGACCTCGCCGACTATCCCGACGCGTCGTTCGACTATGCCATTCTCAGCCAGACGCTGCAGACGACCATCCGGCCGGACCTGGTGGTCGACGAACTGCTGCGCATCGGGCGGCGCGCGTTCGTGTCCTTCCCCAATTTCGCGCACTGGCGGGTGCGGCTCAGCCTGCTGTGGGGCGGGCGCATGCCGGTCACCCGGCTGCTGCCGGAAGCCTGGTATGCGACGCCCAACATCCACCATGTGACGATCGACGATTTTCGCGAGCTGGTCGCGGCGCGCGGCATCGCCGTCGAACGCGCCTGGTTCCTCAATGGCGACCGGCCGACCAGCGCGGCGGCGGCGAATTTCCGGGCCGAGCATGCCATCTTCCTGCTCGCTCGGCCCGGCTAGGTGTCGATCAGGCGGGGACGCCCGAGATCGCCTTTACTTCCATGAAATCCTTCAGCCCGAACAACCCGCCCTCGCGGCCGTTGCCCGACTGTTTGTAACCGCCGAACGGCGCGCCCGGTGCCGGCCCCCAGCTGTTCACCGCGACCATGCCCGCGCGCAATTGCGGCGCGATCTTGGCCGCCTCCGCCGGGTCGCCGGAAATGACCGCCGACAGGCCGTAGGCGGTGTCGTTGGCGATGCGGATGCCCTCGTCCAGCTCGGCATAGGTCATCACGGTCGCCACCGGCCCGAACACCTCCTCCTGCGCGATACGCATCGCCGGCGTCACGCCGGAAAAGACGGTCGGCTTGATGTAATAGCCGCGGTTGACGTTGGCGGGCAGGCCGGTGCCGCCGGTTTCCAGTGTCGCGCCCTCGTCGATCGCGGACTGGATCAGTCCCTGGATCTTGTCGAACTGCGCCTTGTTCACCACCGGGCCGATATGCGCGCCCTCGGTCAGCGGATCGCCGACCTGGGTGCCCTCGAACATCGTCTTGATGATGCCCACCGCCTCGGCCGCGCGATCTTCCTGGACCAGGATACGGGTCGGCGCGATGCAGCTTTGCCCGGTGTTGACGAGCACGCCCGATGCGGTCGGCGGCAGCACGGCGGCGAGGTCGGCATCGGGAAGGACGAGGTTGGGCGATTTGCCGCCCAGTTCCTGATGCACGCGCTTGACCGTGTCCGCCGCCGCCTTCGCGACCAGGATACCGGCGCGGGTCGAGCCGGTAAAGCTGACCATGTCGATGTCGGGGTGGCTGGAAATCGCGTTGCCGACGCCCGGCCCGTCGCCTTGCACCAAGTTGAATACGCCCGCCGGCACGCCCGCGGCATGCAGGATCTCGGCGAATATGGTCGCGTTGCCGGGGCATTCCTCCGATGGCTTCAGGATCATCGTGTTGCCGCCGGCCAGCGCGGGCGCGACCTTCAGCGCAATCTGGTTGAGCGGCCAGTTCCACGGCGTGATCATACCGACGACGCCGATCGGCTCGTACACGATCAGGTTTGCGCCCTGCCGTTCCTCGAAAGTGAAGTCCTTGAGCGCGGCGATGGTGCCCAGGAACGCGCCGATTCCCGCACCCACCTGCGCGGTGCTGGCGAAACTCACCGGCGCGCCCATCTCCTCGGCCATCACCCGGCCGAGGTCCGCCGCGCGGTTCTTATACTCGGCGACGATACGCTCGAGCAGCGCGATGCGCTCCTCGCGGCTGGTCCGGGAAAAGCTTTCGAAGGCGCGGCGGGCGGCGGTCGCGGCCTTGTCGACATCCGCGGGCGTGCCCAGCGTGATCGCGGCGCAGGCCTCTTCGGTGGAAGGGCTGATCACCTCGTGCCGCCTGCCGCCGTCGCTATCGACCCATTGGCCGTCGATGTAATGCTGCAGATGTTCGCGCATGGCTGCTCTCCCGGGAGAATATGGGCATGGGTGTGGCGCGATGCGTAGCGACGTGCAACCTTTATCGCGTTGCGCGCGCCCGCCGCTCCGCGACGAGGCGCGAGATCAGCACCGCCGAGCGCAGCGCCTGGCGAGGCAGGCTGGCGAGGTCGATCCACTCGCCTTCCGCATGGGCGAGCCCGCCCGATGCGCCGAGCCCGCCCAGCGTATCGGCATAGGGCGCGACGAAACCGGAGTCCGCCGCGCCGCGACGGCTGGGGTCCATCTCGGCCATTTCGGGCAGGCCGAGGCTGCGGTTGACCGCGTTGAGCCGCGCCAGCAGCGCACGGTTGCCATCGGTCGGCGCCATCGGCGGATAGCCCGCGTCGATCTCGATCGTCGCCCCCGTACCCGGCAGGTGCGCATCGACGATCCGCTGCATCGAGGCGCGCACGCGCGCGTCCTGCTCGACGGTCAGCGTGCGCAGGTCGCCGCGCGCGACCGCCTGCGACGGCACGATGTTGGTCTTGCCGATGCCGGTCGCGACCTCCAGTGTCGCGTCGAGCGCGGCCGGCGTGCCGCCTGCCATGACGCCGACGTTGAACGTCAGATTCTCTTCGGGCAGGTCGCGGCGGAACGCATCGAGGATGCGTGCCAGTTCGTAGATCGCGCCATAGCCGAGCGTTTCGGAGAAGATCGTGCTCGAATGGCCGGTGCGGCCGGACGTCGTGATCAGCCAGTTGCTGGAGCTGCGGCGCGCCACCGTGCCATATTCGCTGTCGCCGTCGCGCGCCAGATTCTCATACTCCAGCGCGACGTCGGCCCATTGTCCAGCGGCGATCAGTACGGCCCTGGCCGTGGCGATGGGCGCGCCGATGCGTTCCTCGTCGCCGGTCAGCACCACCTTTATATCCGCGTTCCGTAGCGTCCCCGCCGCCTGCATGGCCCGCAGCGCGCCGACGATGACGACCAGGCCGCCCTTGTCATCGCCCACCCCCGGCCCGATGGCGCGCGTGCCGTCCCGGCGGAACGCCTGGAACGGCGAAGTCGGCTCGAACACGGTATCGAGATGCCCGATCATCAGCACGCGATGCCCGCGCCCGTTGCCGCGATGCGTGGCGACGAGATGGCCTGCTCGGCCCGTCGCGGCCATGTCGATCCATTCGACGGTGAAGCCCAGCGCCTCCAGCTCGACGCGCATCATCTCCCCGACCGCGCGGACGCCGGCCAGGTTGAGCGTCCCGCTGTTCTGCACCACCAGCCGCTCGAGCAGCGCTTCGCCATGCGCCACATCGCCACGCGCAAACTCGGCCATGCGCGTTTCGGCGGGTGTCGACGCCATGACGGGCGCGCACAGCAGCAGGGCGAGGGCGCAACCGAGCGCGCCGAGATATCTGGTCATGCACCTATCGTAGCCGGCGCAGCCACCGGCGCAAGTTCAGCTGTCGGGGACGCCGGGATAGCGCGCCTGTTTCAGCAGCCGGGCGAGATGCGCGGCGTTGCTGGCGAGCATCGCCGCGGTCTCCAGCACCTTTTCCGGAGTTTCCGGCAGATCCTTGAAATCGACGCTGCCCATCGCTTCGCCGACCCAATAGCAGGCGCCGTTGGCGGGAATGGTCCAGCCGGTATCGTTCAACGACTGGAACAGCTGTGCGGTGGACATGTGCGCGCCATCCTCGTTGCCGACGATCGCGGCGACCGCGACCTTGCCCGCACTCGGCATGCGCCCGGCATCGTCGGTTTCGTCGAGGAACGCGTCCATGCGTTCCAGCACCATCTTGGCGACGCTGCCGATCTGTCCCATCCAGATCGGCCCGCCGAGGACGAGGATGTCGTGGGCGAGAATCTGCTCGCGGATAGCGGGCCAGCCGTCGTCATCGCCCTCGTCGCTCGAGACGCCGAATTTGACGCCCGCGCCGGCGATCCGGATCGTCCGGCTGATCGTGACGCCATGGCGGCTCAGGGCATCCCCGATCACCGCGATCATGGCGTCGGTCGAACTGTCGCCCTCGGCCTTCAGGCTGCAGTTGATGGCGATGGCGCTGGGCGTTTCAGGCATGCGGGGTTCCCGGCAAAATGGGGCTAGACCTGCAAGCGCGCCAGCCAAGCCAAGGTTCCGGGGAACGAATAGGCGCCTCGGTCACTGTGCCTAGCGCCGGCGCGTCGTGCGCCTCGATCGGGATAGCCAGGGATGCATGCCTGCCGCGGCCTTTTCGGTGCCAAAACGCTGAGCTACGCGGTGATGCATTTCACCGTCGCGATCCTCGTCGCCTATGCGCTCACGCTCGACTGGCGCAAGGCGCTGGCGATCGGCGTCGTCGAACCCATCGTCCAGACCTTCGCCTTCGCGCTGCACGACCGTTACTGGAGCAGGCGAGACACGCAGCAAACCGAGGCCACCGGGCCCGACCTGTCCGCCGCGCCGCCGCAAAGCGCTTGAGCGCATAGGCGCTCCTCTCCGCCAGGCGGGGCGCCGGCGGCCGCGATCCGTGGACCGGCCGGCGCGCCGCCTACGACCGGTTCACCAGCTATAGTACATGTCGAATTCGACCGGGCTCGGCGTCATCTCCCAGCGCTGCACCTCTTCCCATTTCAGGTCGATATAGGCGAGGATCTGGTCCTTGCTGAACACGTCGCCCTTCAACAGGAAATCGTGGTCGGCGATCAGCGCGTCCAGCGCCTCGCGCAAGGATGCGCACACCGTCGGCACCTGCGTCAGTTCCTCGGGCGGCAGGTCGTAGAGGTTCTTGTCCATCGCGTCGCCGGGATGGATCTTGTTCTGGATGCCGTCGAGCCCGGCCATCAGCAGCGCCGAATAGC
>CBDUBN010000021.1:0-24675 GCA_965365395.1 uncultured Sphingomonas sp. | reverse complement strand
CGGAGCGCGGCGTGTTCTCCGTGCAATATCACCCGGAGGCGAGCCCGGGCCCGCAAGATAGCTTTTATCTGTTCGAGCGGTTTGTAGGGGGATTGAAGCGATGAGCAGACCGAGGGGGCTCTGGCAGGGCCGTGCAGACAATCTCTGCGGCATTTATTGCGCGCTCCATGTTATCCGAAGTCTCAAGACTTTTGGGGAAGACCAAAAGGAGCGTGACCGCATGGCGCTTCTTGCGCTGTTGAAATCTGCGGAGAAGCATAAGCTGCTGACGGCCGCCAGATTGGCCGGATTGAACGGAGGCTTTCACGCTAATGAGTTGGTAACGGTGTTCAACGGAATGCCGCCTCGTCATCGAGGCGGGTATCGCGCCGCGTTGTTGACCGATGAAATTCCGAACTACGATGGTTTAGCAAAGCGCCTTGAACCGTTGTTAGAGAACGGCGGCTACGCAATTGTAGACATTCACGATAGCGAACACTGGGTATGCGCCCAACGGATCAATAGCGACGGCAAGATGGTCTGCTTCGATCCATCGGCGCAACGTCAAAATGTCACCAGAAGTCGGGCTTCGACTAACGAGGGCGTCGCTTTGGTCCGCGACCGCAGAACTAATTAGATGCCAAAACGCACTGACATTCATGCCATCCTCGTCATCGGCGCCGGACCCATCGTCATCGGCCAGGCGGCGAAGCTCGATTATTCGGCGTCGTATGCGGTCACGTTAGCAGGTCATCCACGGTGACCCCCAGCGCCGCCGCCAGCTTGCGCAGCGTGGCTACCGACCCGGTCTTTTTGCCGCTCTCGATCTCGGACAATTGCGCCGGCGTCATGCCGACGACGGTCGCCAGCGCACGCTGGGTGAAACCGCGATGATCGCGCCACACGGTCAGCGGATGCTCGCGGCGCAACCGCTTCGCCATTTCCCACGGCAGCAGGTCGGCTGCTCCCGCCGCATCGCGCGCTGCAAAATCGCGCGCGGCAGCACTGTCTTCCGCATTCTCCGTGCGCTCGATCAACCGCTCGTAGGCGGCGCGTGGCAGCACGACGAGCTCGTCCGCGCCCTTGGTTTCGATCCGCTGCACATCACCCATCGCCATCGCCCTTCAATCGTAAACGTCGCCGCGCGGCGCGATCCGGATGATCGTCAGCACCCTATTGTCGGCCACGAAGACTACCCGCCAATCACCCACTCGCAAACGCGACGCGTCGGTGCCAACCAGTCACGTGACGTTGTTGCGCAGGCTACCCGGATCGCGCGCCAGCTGTTCGATCTTCGATTCGATCAGATCGCCGACGTTGCGCGGCGCCCGCATCAATGCTTTCGCCGCGGCCCGCTCGATCCTAATTTCCAGCACAAATCCGTGTTAGCTTTCAGCTAATATCCGATCAAGGTTTATCATGCCCAAACGCACCGACATCCACGCCATCCTCGTTATCGGCGCCGGGCCTATCGTCATCGGCCAGGCGGCGGAGTTCGATTATTCGGGGACGCAGGCGGTCAAGGCGTTGCGTGCCGACGGTTATCGCATCGTCCTCATCAACTCCAACCCCGCGACGATCATGACCGACCCCGATCTCGTAGGGCCGGAGGGCGCGACCTATGTCGAGCCGATCACGCCCGAGATCGTGGCCAAGATCATCGCGCGCGAACGCGAGACGCACCCCGGCGAGGTGATGGCGATCCTCCCCACCATGGGCGGGCAGACCGCGCTCAACACCGCGCTGGCGCTCGAACGCGACGGCACGCTGGCGAAGTTTGGCGTGGAGATGATCGGCGCCAACGCGACCGCTATTGACAAGGCGGAGGATCGGCAGAAGTTCCGCGAGGCGATGGACCGCATCGGCCTCGAAAGCGCGCGCTCGGGCGTCGCGCATACGATCGACGAGGCGTTCGCGGTGCTCGAACGCACGGGCCTGCCCAGCATCATCCGGCCCAGCTTCACCATGGGCGGCACCGGCGGCGGCATCGCCTACAACCGCGAGGAGTTCGAGGCGATCGTGCGCGGCGGCCTTTCCGCATCGCCCACCACCGAGGTGCTGATCGAGGAGTCGCTGCTCGGCTGGAAGGAATATGAGATGGAGGTCGTGCGCGACCGCGCCGACAACGCCATCATCATCTGCGCCATCGAAAATGTCGATCCGATGGGCATCCACACCGGCGATTCCATCACCGTCGCGCCCGCGATGACGCTGACCGACAAGGAATATCAGATCATGCGCAACGCGAGCATCGCGTGCCTGCGCGAGATCGGGGTCGAGACGGGCGGCTCAAACGTGCAGTTCGCGGTCAACCCGCGCGACGGCCGGCTGATCGTGATCGAGATGAACCCGCGCGTGTCGCGCAGCTCCGCGCTCGCCTCCAAGGCGACCGGCTTTCCCATCGCCAAGGTCGCGGCGAAATTGGCGGTGGGCTACACGCTCGACGAGATCATGAACGACATCACCGGCGGCGCGACCCCGGCGGCGTTCGAACCCACGCTCGACTATGTCGTGACCAAGATCCCACGTTTCGCCTTCGAGAAATTCAAGGGCGCCGACCCGCTGCTCACTACCTCAATGAAATCCGTGGGCGAGGTGATGGCCATCGGTCGCTCGATCCACGAATCGCTGCAAAAGGCGCTGCGCGGGCTCGAAACGGGCCTCTCCGGGTTCAACTTCGTCGATGCGCTGGAGGGCGCCCCGCGCGAGGAGATCGTCGCCGAACTCGCCCGGCCCACGCCCGAACGTCTGCTGGTCGCGGCGCAGGCGCTGCGCGAAGGGCTGACAGTCGCCGAAATTCACGCCATCGCCGGCTACGACCCCTGGTTCCTGGAACGCATCGCGGAGATCGTCGCGGCCGAGCGAGAGGTGCTGGACAATGGCCTGCCGCGCGATGCCGACGGAATGCGCCGGCTGAAGGGCATGGGCTTTTCCGACAAGCGGCTGGGCTATCTCGCGCTGCGTTCCGCGCATGTCCGTCCCGGCATGGCGCGCGCTACCGCCCGCGCCTCTGGCCTGGTCCACGACGCGCTCGTCGCCATGACCGGCGGGGTCAACGAGGAGGAGGTGCGCGCGCTCCGCCACAAGCTCGGCGTGCACCCGGTGTACAAACGTATCGACAGCTGCGCCGCGGAGTTCGAGGCGGTCACGCCCTACTTGTATTCGACCTACGAGGCGCCGGCGTTCGGTGAGGCGGACAATGAGGCGCAGCCGAGCGACCGGCAGAAGATCGTCATCCTGGGTGGCGGCCCCAACCGCATCGGACAGGGCATAGAGTTCGATTATTGCTGCTGCCACGCCTGCTTCGCGCTGGGCGACGCGGAGGCCGGCGGCGCGGGCTATGAAACGATCATGATCAACTGCAATCCGGAAACGGTCAGCACCGACTACGACACCTCGGACCGGCTCTATTTCGAGCCGCTGACGACCGAGGACGTGCTGGAGATCCTGCACGTCGAGCAGAGTCGCGGCACGCTCCTCGGCGTCATCGTCCAGTTCGGCGGGCAGACGCCGCTGAAGCTCGCACAGGCGCTCGCCGACGCCGGCATTCCGATTCTGGGGACCGCGCCCGACGCCATCGACCTCGCCGAGGACCGCGAACGGTTCGCGGCACTCATCGAGAAGCTGGGCCTGAAACAACCCGACAACGGCATCGCGCGCAGCCGGGAAGAAGCGATCGCTGTCGCGGGGCGCATCGGCTATCCCGTGTTGACGCGACCCTCCTACGTGCTGGGGGGCCGCGCGATGGAGATCGTCGACGGCCCGGCGCAGCTCGAAGCCTATATCGATACTGCGGTACGCGTCTCTGGCGACTCTCCCGTCCTCATCGACCAATATCTGCGCGATGCGATCGAGGTCGATGTCGATGCGATCTGCGACGGCACGGATGTCGTCGTCGCCGGCGTGCTCCAGCATATCGAGGAGGCCGGCGTCCATTCCGGCGACAGCGCCTGCTCGATCCCGCCCTATAGCCTGTCCGACGCCGTGGTCGCAGAGATCGAGCGGCAGACGGATAAGCTCGCGCGCGCGCTCGAGGTGCGCGGCCTCATGAACGTGCAATATGCAATCAAGGGCGATGCCGTTTACCTCATCGAGGTCAATCCGCGCGCGTCGCGCACCGTGCCGTTCGTCGCCAAGGCGATCGGCGCGCCCATCGCCAAGATCGCGGCGCGCGTCATGGCAGGAGAGAAGCTCGCGGACCTCCCGCCGATCGACCGCCACATCGGCCATGTCGCGGTGAAGGAGGCAGTCTTCCCCTTCGCGCGCTTCCCTGGCGTCGATCCGGTGCTCAGCCCGGAAATGCGTTCGACCGGCGAAGTGATGGGCATCGATGCCGATTTCGCCACCGCCTTCGCGAAGGCGCAACTCGGGGCAGGGGACGCGCTGCCCGAAGGGGGCACCGCCTTCATCTCGGTCAAGGACAGCGACAAGGACCGCATCCTCGACGCCGCGCGCCGGTTGGCGGACCTTGGTTGGCGCATCGTCGCGACGGGCGGGACCGCGGCCTTCCTGGAGGCCGCGGGCGTGGCGGTGGAACGGGTCAACAAGGTCGCGCAAGGACGGCCGCATATCGTCGACCGCATCAAGGACGGCGATATCGACCTTATCTTCAACACCACCGAAGGGTGGCAATCCCTGCGCGACAGCGCTTCGATCCGCGCCGCCGCGCTGGTTGCGCGCGTGCCCGCCTACACGACCGCCGCCGCGGCCGACGCGGTGGCGCTCGCCATCGCCTCAACCTCGCCCGCAAGGCTTGATGTGCGCCCCCTGCAATCCTATTATCCCGCGCTGCACAACTGATCCCCCCATCATCGAAATCCGGTGAACGTCCGGGCAGCGCGACAGCTTCCATGCCTGGTACGCGCTAATCTTGAGAAGAAAGAAGAAGAATGGCGAGTGTCGAAAAGGTCCCGATGTTGGTGCAAGGCTATGAGCAGCTCAGCGCGCAGCTCGCTACGCTGAAGGCCGAACGTCCGATCATCGTCGATGCAATCGAGGAAGCACGTGCCCACGGCGATCTCTCCGAAAACGCCGAATACCACAGCGCCAAGGAACGCCAGGGCCAGGTCGAAGCGTCGATCGCGGATATCGAGGACAAGCTCAGCCGCGCTCAGATTATCGATCCCGCCAGTCTGTCGGGCGATCGCATCGTCTTCGGCGCGACCGTCACGCTGATCGATGAAGATGACAAGCCTATTCGCTATCAGATCGTCGGCCATGCCGAAGCCGATGCGAAGGTGGGTCGCATCTCGTACAACAGCCCGCTGGGCCGGGCGCTAATCGGCCGCAAGGCCGGCGACGAGATCGAGGTCACCGTGCCGTCGGGCGATCGCTGGTATTCCGTGTCGCAGATCGAATTCATCTGATCGCCATGCCCGCCGCCCGGGCCCCCGCGACAATGGCGATCGCGGCAGTCACCGCGCTGGCCTGGATGACGGCGCTGCTTTTCGCTCGTGCATTTGATGCGAGCGCGTTCGCAGGTTTTATTCCGGGCCGCATCGACGGCAGCGTGACGGTGCCGGGGGCCATTCCCTGGCCGCTCACGCCGATCAGCGCCACCCTGGTCCACGGCGACCTGTTCCACCTCGGTTTCAACATGCTGATGCTGATATGGTGCGGCCGGCAGGTGGAAACCGCGCTGGGCACGCGGCTGTTTCTGCTGCTCTATACGCTTGGCGCGGTGGCCGCGGCTGCAGCCGAATGGGTGCTCGGTCCATCGAGCGGGACGGTAGTCATCGGTGCCAGCGGCGCCATTTCGGCCGTGCTTGCGGTCTATGCGCTGGTTTTCAGCGAGCAGCCGGTGAAGGCTTTCGCGGGTTTGCCCAATCACATCGTCCGCGCCTTGTGGCTGGGTATCGCCTGGGTCGCCATTCAAACGCTGATTGCGGTCGCCATGAATTCCAGCGTCGGGGGCATCGCTGTCGGTGCCCACGTCGGCGGCTTTTTGGCCGGATTGCTCCTGGCGCGACCGTTGCTACGCCTCCGCTTTCGCAAGTGATGGCTTCAGGCGGTCGGCGCGTCCGGATCGAGCAGACGGTGGAGGTGCACCACGACATACCGCATCTCGGCATCATCGACCGTTCGCTGTGCTGCCGATCGCCAGGCTTTTTCGGCCGACCGATAATCGGGAAACACGCCGACGAAGTCGATGGCCGCCAGATCGGTGAAGTCCAGCGTGCGCGGGTCGCTAACCCGCCCGCCGAAAACGAGATGCAATTTGGAGCTCGATTTGTCTGCCGTCGCCATAGCGCGCGCCCCTAGCAATCGGGACCGGTGCGCGCAATCCAGACGCCGCCTAACTGTAGATTTCGTCGTCCTCGACCGGCTGTGGCGCGCCCGCATTCGCACGGGCCAGTCGGTCCGCCAGAAAACCTAGCACTATGCCGGCACCTATGCCGATCACGACAGCCGTGATGGGACGTTCGGCGACGAGCCCGCGAGCCGAAAAGCTGGCCTTGTCGATCGCTGCCAGCCCGCGCGTTGCCGCGCGACTGCTGGCCGCGATCCCGGTACGCGCCAATTCGGCACCATCACCCGTCAAAGCCGCGGCGCGGCTGCTGGCAACGCCGTAGGTGCTGCCGATCCGCCTGCGTGCCGCCAACACCGCTTCCCTGGCGCTTTCGGAAAGCGCTCCGGCCTTTTCGCCGATGTCCGGGCGCTTCAAACGCGACTTCCAATCAGGCATGCGGACCTCTCACGCTCGTTATCATTCGCCATCGTCGATGCTATCGCTCGCATCGCGCAACGCGGTCACCGCGGTATCGATGATCTTGTCGACAGCCGGCAGGACATGCTGACCGATCTGTTCGCGAAACACCCACGTCAGCACGGCAGCGACAGCGGCGCCAGCAGCCAGCGGATGGGCCTTGACCGTATCGACGGCCGTGTTCGCACCTCGCGCGACCTGCTGCTCCGCTGCGGCGCGGGCATTGAAGTAAAGCGTGCCGGGGGCAAGCCTCTCCTTGGTCGCCATCGCGCGCTGCCGTAGCCGCGTGCGTTGCCGCGTGGCGGCAACTTTGGCCTGCCGAAGCGCCGTTTCCCTCATTCGGACACCGTGGCGGCAACTTCCCGCAATCTCAGCAGGTTCGCACGCGCGCGCCATGCCGCAATGCCGCCTGCCATCAACAGCGCGAGCGCGACGAGCGATGCGGCGGCAACGGCGCCGATTACTTGCGCAAGCGCCAGGATCAGCGCGGCAATCGCGGCAAGCAGCGCGACGGTGACCAGCACGGCCGCAATGGCGCCCCAGAGCGCAATTCGTCCCAACGCCGCACCGGCAACCCTGGTCGCTGCCTTCGCGAGCGATAATTCGGCACTAAGCGTCGCGCGCGCTTCGGCAATCAGGCCACGAACCGCATCGCCAGCCGAACCGGCCGCTATTTCCGCTGAATCAACCAGCGCAGGACGGGCTTCATCCGCGGTCAGCCCACGCGCCTCGTCATCGGCTGTTACGGTCACCCGCTGGCTCCGTATGCGCTCAGTTCTTCGACCGTAGCAAGCGTGCCAGCAGGAAACCCACCACTGCCGCGCTGCCGATGGCGACGGCAGGGCTTTTCTTAACGAAGTCCCGCGCCTCGATCATCAGTTCGTCGAGGTCCTTCTGGTTGATCGACCCGGCCAGTCCGGAAACGGACTGCGCCGCCGACCGCGCGAAATCGCCATATTGGGTGCCCAGTTTGTCATCGACCTGCGAGGACGAATCGTTGATCAACTTTGCGAGTGTCTCCAACCCTTCCGCGGCACGCCCTTTCCCCTGCTCGGCAGCGGATCTGGCGCGGTCCGATGCCTGCGCCGTCAAACGGCTGAACTCGCCACCCAATTCGGATGCCTTGCGTTGTGCCTCCGTACGGATGGTATCGCGGGTTGCACTCAGTTGCTCACCGATGGCCGACCGAGACGACGTGGCCGCGGTCTGCTGATCGACGACGCCCGCTGCCGCAAGCGTCTCGCCCGCCGGCTTTTTGGTCGATGCTTTGCGAGCGGGCTTTGATACGTCGGAAGCAGTGTCGGCCATAGCCAGAATTCTCCAAAGTTCGAGCAGGTGCGCGGAAACATCCCTGCAAGCGCGGCATCCCTTGCCAAGTCGTAACAAATAGCGCGGCATCCGGTTCCTTCAATGGCTGTGCCGATTTGCCAACCTTCGCGGCGCTTTATAAGGCGCGCCAGGATGCGCCGCGGCGCCATCATCCGGAGAACAGCCTTGACCGCAATCATCGATATCCACGGACGACAGGTACTCGACAGCCGCGGCAACCCGACGGTGGAGGTCGATGTTTTCCTGGAGGATGGCAGCATGGGCCGCGCCATGGTGCCATCGGGGGCATCGACCGGCGCGCATGAAGCGGTCGAGCTGCGCGACGGTGACATGGCGATGTGGCTTGGCAAAGGCGTTTCGAAGGCGGTCGAAGCGGTCAACAGCGATCTTGCCGAAGCGGTGGTCGGGCTGGAGGCAGAAGACCAGCGCGAGGTCGATCAGGCGATGATCGAGACCGACGGTACTGCCAACAAGGGGCGGCTTGGCGCGAACGCGATCCTCGGGGTCAGCCTCGCGGTCGCAAGGGCGGCCGCCGATGCGCGCGGCCTGCCGCTCTACCGCTATGTCGGCGGGGCGGCCGCGCATATCCTGCCGGTGCCGATGATGAACATCATCAACGGCGGCGAACATGCGGATAATCCGATCGATTTCCAGGAATTCATGATCATGCCCGTGGGTGCCGGGTCGATGTTCGAGGCGGTGCGCTGGGGCAGCGAGATATTCCACACGCTCAAAAAAGGGCTGCACCAGCAGGGCCTGTCCACGGCGGTCGGTGATGAGGGCGGCTTCGCGCCCGATATCGCCTCGACCAGAGCGGCGCTCGATTTCATCGCGCAGTCGGTGGAACGCGCGGGGTTCAAGCTCGGCAGCGATATCGTGCTTGCCCTCGACCCGGCAGCAACCGAGTTCTTTCGCGACGGAAAGTACGAGATCAGTGGGGAGGGGTTGAGCCTCTCGCCAGAGGAAATGGCGGACTATTATGCACGTCTGGTCGCCGATTACCCGATCCGATCGATCGAGGATGGCATGGCCGAGGACGACACCGTGGGCTGGAGGGCGTTGACCGACGCGATAGGCGCCCGGTGCCAGCTTGTGGGCGACGATCTGTTCGTCACCAATCCCGCGCGCCTGTCTCAGGGTATCGCCGATGGGCTCGCCAATTCGCTGCTCGTGAAAGTCAATCAGATCGGCACATTGTCAGAAACGCTGGATGCGGTGGCCATGGCACACCGCGCGGCGTACACGGCGGTCATGTCGCACCGCTCGGGCGAGACCGAGGATTCGACCATCGCCGACCTCGCGGTCGCCACCAACTGCGGGCAGATAAAGACCGGCAGCCTCGCGCGGTCCGACCGGCTCGCCAAGTATAACCAGCTGATCCGCATCGAGGAGGAACTCGGTTCCGCCGGTCGATACGCCGGCGCCGACATCTTCGCCCGGCTGCGGGGCTAGACAAAACTATCGTTACGGCTTCGCGGCTTGACGCCGGGGTTTGGCTATGATTCATGGGAACATGGCGCGCACGGTCACTGTCAGGCGGGGATGGAAGGAGCTGTGGCATCTGGTCGCGGCCGGAATTGCGCTGGCGGGCATGGCGCTCTGGCTGCTGTTCGGGACCACGGGCCTGTTCGCCTGGAACGACTACAGCCGCTTGCTCGATCAACGCCGGGCGCAGCTCGCCGAGCTCAAGCGTGAGCAGGTGCGGCTCAGCAACCATCGGCGTCTGCTGGGGCCGGGCCGCGCCGATCCCGATCTTGGCGAGGAGATGGTGCGCAGCCAGCTCAACCTCCTCCATCCCGATGATATCGTGCTGACGTTGCCCAACCGGTAAGGTCGGGTCGGACCGTCGGCGCACATTGCGCAGGGGACGGCCCCGCGCCTATAGGCTGGCACACAATCTCACGACAAAGGAAGCCGGTCTTGGCCGCACGAGCCCCCCGCGAAATGGCAGACGCCGGCGTCGGCAGCCCCGACCAGCCGGGCGAGCGTGCGCGGCCCCGCCAGCCCGAACGCTATCGCGCGACGCGCGAACAACTCGAGCAATTCTATCGCGAAATGCTGCTTATCCGCCGGTTCGAGGAAAAGGCGGGTCAGCTCTACGGTCTTGGCCTGATTGGCGGGTTCTGTCACCTGTACATCGGGCAGGAGGCTGTGGCGGTCGGCCTGCAAAGCGCGCTCGACGGCGCGAAGGACAGCGTCATCACCGGCTACCGCGATCATGGCCATATGCTCGCCTATGGTATCGACCCGAAGGTCATCATGGCTGAGCTGACTGGGCGCGAGGCGGGCATATCGCGCGGCAAGGGCGGCTCGATGCACATGTTCAGCGTCCAGCATAAATTCTATGGTGGCCACGGCATCGTCGGTGCGCAGGTTGCGCTCGGCAGCGGGCTGGCCTTTGCGCACAAATATCGCGGCGACGGCGGCGTGGCGCTGGCCTATTTCGGGGACGGGGCCGCCAACCAGGGGCAGGTGTACGAGAGCTTCAACATGGCGGAGCTCTGGAAGCTGCCGATCATCTTCGTCATCGAGAATAATCAGTATGCGATGGGCACGTCCGTCAATCGTGCTTCGGCCGAGGATCAACTCTACCGTCGCGGTGAAAGTTTCCGCATTCCTGGGTTGCAGGTGAACGGAATGGACGTGCTTGAGGTGCGCGGCGCGGCGGAGGTCGCGCTCGAGTGGGTGCGGGGGGGCAAGGGGCCGATTCTGCTGGAGCTCAAAACCTATCGCTACCGCGGCCATTCCATGTCCGACCCCGCAAAGTATCGCAGCCGCGAGGAAGTGCAGGCGGTACGCGAAAAAAGCGACCCGATAGAGGGTTTGAAAACCGAACTGCTGGCTGCGGGGTTGAGCGAGGAGATGCTCAAGACTATCGATCAGGAAATCCGCAAGCAGGTGGCCGAAGCCGCGGACTTCGCGGAGAGCGCGCCCGAACCGGACGCCGCCGAATTGTACACCGACGTTCTGGTGGAGCGTTATTGATGGCCGATATCCGCATGCCGGCGCTCTCTCCGACGATGGAGGAGGGCACGCTGGCCAAATGGCTGGTCAAGGAAGGCGACACGGTCAGGTCCGGAGACGTCCTCGCCGAGATCGCGACCGACAAGGCGACAATGGAATTCGAAGCCGTCGACGAGGGCATCGTGTCGCGGATCGTGATCGGTGAAGGCACGGAGAATGTGAAGGTCGGCACGGTCATCGCGACGATCGGCGACGGAGACGATGGCGAGGCCGCGGCGGCCGCACCTGCCGATCCAAGCGCGATGGAGCCGACCGAAAACTCGCCCGCCCCAGCCGCAGAAGCCCCTGCTGCTGCGATAGCGAACAGTGCCGCGCAGGTGACGGCGGATGCGGACCCCGACATTCCGGCGAATACGGCTATGGTCAAAGTCACCGTACGCGAGGCGCTGCGTGATGCGATGGCGGAGGAGATGCGCCGCGACGACCGCGTGTTCGTCATGGGGGAGGAAGTCGCGGAATATCAGGGTGCCTATAAGGTCACCCAGGGTCTGCTCGAAGAATTTGGTGCCCGCCGTGTGATCGATACGCCGATCACCGAATATGGTTTCGCCGGGCTTGGCGCTGGTGCCGCGATGGGCGGGCTGCGGCCCGTGGTCGAGTTCATGACCTTCAACTTCGCGTTGCAGGCGATCGACCACATCATCAATTCGGCAGCCAAGACCAACTATATGTCCGGCGGACAGATGCGCTGTCCGATCGTGTTCCGCGGACCGAACGGCGCCGCGAGCCGAGTGGGCGCGCAGCACAGCCAGAATTTCGGACCATGGTATGCGAGCGTGCCCGGCCTCATCGTCATCGCGCCGTACGACGCCGCCGATGCGAAAGGGCTATTGAAAGCAGCCATTCGTAGCGAGGATCCGGTCGTGTTCCTCGAGAACGAACTCGTCTATGGGCGCAGCTTCGATGTCCCCGACCTTGACGATCATGTGCTGCCGATCGGCAAGGCGCGTATCTGCCGGACGGGGGCCGATCTGACCATCGTCAGCTATTCGATAGGCGTCGGTGTCGCTCTCGAGGCGGCCGAAACCTTGGCCGGCGAAGGTATCGATGCCGAGGTCATCGACCTGCGCACGCTCCGCCCGCTTGACACGACGGCCGTTCTCGCCAGCCTCAAGAAAACCAATCGGCTGATGGTGGTCGAGGAAGGCTGGCCGACCTGTTCGATCGCATCCGAGATTGCGATGATCGCAATGGAGCACGGCTTCGACGACCTCGACGCTCCGGTGGTGCGCGTGACGGATGAGGACGTGCCGCTGCCTTACGCCGCGAACCTTGAAAAGCTGGCGCTGATCGACGCGGAGCGCGTCTGCGCGAGCGCAAGGAAGCTCGTGGGCCGATAAGGCGCGTTACTTCTTGCCGCCCCCCGGATTGCTCGGATCATGGCCGCCAGGATTGTTGCCATGGCCGTTGTTGCCGTCGTCGTCATCGTCGTCATCGTCGTCGTCGGGCGGGGGCGGACTTGCCCCGCAACTGTTGACGGTAGCCGCCGGCGACGGGTTGAAGATCGCGCTGGTGTCCCGCGCATCGCGCACGGTGAAGGCGGCGGTATATTCGATGCGTTTGTTGCCGATCCATTTCGCGTAGATGAACGGTACATAGTCGTAGTAGATTTCGACGAACATGACCGGGCTGCCCGGTGCGGCAGTCACCTCGCGGCCCGCGGGACCCATGCCAGGAAATCCGGTGCCGGTCGCGCCCGTCCCTTGCGTGCCATAGCGCGAGCCATAGGGTTTCGAGCCGATGCAGCGCTGCCAACCGATCTTCTGACCGCCTTCGGCGTTGGTTTCCAGGCTCGACAGGATGACGCGGCCGTTGGCTTGAATGTCTAGATTGCCGCCCTGCAGGAGAGCACCGGTGAACACGTCGTTGACATCGGTCTCACGCACCTGAGGCAGGGCAAGATTGCTGCCCGATGCGATGCGGGAAGCATTGTCTGCCACGGAAAGCGCGACGCTGGAAACCCGCGTGTGCGTTATCATCAGGTTTGCGACCTCCAGCCCGGCCAGCGCGGCGAAGATCAACGTCGGCATGGTGAATGCCGTCTCGATCATGGCGATCGCGCGTTGGTCGCGACACAGCCTGGAAAGCGCCAGCCTCGTCCGTGCGATGCGTGTGTTCTGGCTCATGTGCACCGTACCTGCTGGTTGAAGATCTGGTTCGTGTAAGGTTGATTGCGCAATGTCGTGCTGATCGTGATCGTCTTCATCTGCGGTTCGCCCAGCATCTTCCACAACGGGAACAGCCGCGCGAAGCTGAGGCTCACCTTGTAGAGAACGACGTCGTTGGCGCCGCCTTGACCCGTTTCGCCCCGATCGGAATCCCACGTCCCGTTGCCGTTGGCGTCCTGGAAACATTCGCCAGCGTTGCGGATCCCGTTCCCGTTGGTGTCGGTGAATTCCTCCGGCTTACCCACGCCGCTGAAGTCCTGGTAATTGAGCCGGGAAAAACTCAGGGTGCCATAGCGCGCGACCCGGCCGACCTGGTCGCGCACGGCCTGGTCGACCGCCAATTGACTGTTCGCGTTCGTTTCCAGCGTGTTGAGCCGCGCGGCCTGTTCGACCGCTCCGGACAGCACCGCCTTCGCGTACATCTGCATGCCGATGTCGAACGCGCCCATCATCAGCAGCAGGAAGGTCGGCATGACCATCGCGAATTCGATCATGTACGCCCCGCGCTCGTCGCGCAGCAGTCGCCGGGTAGGTGTGGCTGCCATCTGCGTTACTCCGACAGCCTGAGGCGCGTGATCTGTTGCGCGATCGCCTGGAATTGCGTGCGCAGTTGTGCGGCATTGTTGGCCTGATAGGCCTTGTCGCCGCTCGCGCAGGCGCGCATTTCGTTGTTCAGCGCCGTGCCGAATGCCACGACCCAAACGGTTATGTTGCGCGCCTTCGCTTCGTTACACAGATGTATGAAACGCGCATTATGCCGCCGCGTCAGTTCCGCGTCGTTATTGGAACCAACCCGGTTCATCAGGATCTCCATGCCCTGGAGACTGTATGCTCCGGGCTCGGGATTCATCTCGCCATCGGTCATGAACAGGATGTGGCGACTGATCGGCGAGCCGTTCGGCGCCGTCGCATTGTCGGCGGCATACATACCGGTCGGGGAAATCAAGCGCGCTCCCCAAGCCATACCCGCGTCGTGATAGGTAAAGCCCCGCGGCTGCAGGGAATTCACATACGCCTGCATCAGGCCCCGATCCGCGGCCGGATAGGCCCGCAGGCGTGAGGCGGGCGCCGGACAGGCATCCCCGTCGCCGCCGCGCGTTTCGTACGACGCGAAATCGGTGGTTGTCGTCAAGGTCGGCCGCGTCTGCGGACTCGTATTGACGTTGCTGGCCCGCGCATGGACCCAGGCCGGAAGCATCATGCGCCACCGCGTCGCATCATTCGTGGGCGTCAGATCGATATCGAGGTCGAAGGTTCCGGGAGGAGGGGCAACCGCATCGTCGAAGGCAACCGTATCGCGCTCCATGATGCAACCATTCCACGTCTCGGTAACGTCTGCGCCGCGCACGCCGCTCGGCAAGCTCACTGCCTCGCCGGCCGCCAACGCGGTCGTGTCGACGGTGATGTCTCGATAGGTGTAACGCCACTCCTCCGTCACTGAAGACGTCGTGACGACGTCGCGCGTACGCGTGCGACGCTGCTGCCGACAGGCGCTGCTCGACCACACATTCTGGAAGCTCGTCTCCGTCTGACGAACTGTCGACGTCGTCGTGACCGTCCTCGGGCTGGTCCCCGAGGTGCCGCCGCCTGCGGTCGGCGCGCCGTTCGTAACCTGCGGATTGGGGGTTGGCGTCGGCTGGCTGCTGCAATTGGCACTCGTCGCACCGTTGACGACAACGCCGGTATTGCTCCAGCTGGAATAGCCGCTCCACGAGGGGTTGTTCGTCGTCGGCCCGCTCGAACTCGTTTGTACCCACTGGCCGCTGCGCGACGGGATCGTCTGGCTGGTCGTCACCCAACCCGGCTCGAGCACATCCCGGACGTTGACCGTCAGCGAATAGGGTACGAAGCCGTAGCGGATGCGCGCGTCGCCGGCACTCGCCGCCTGCAGCGTATCGTAAAAGGCCATGACCTCGGTGCGCAGGGCGGCGATCCGGCTGACCGTGTCACCCGAGTTCACCGTGGACATCGAACCCGTGGTGTCTAGGACGAACATCACGTCGGCATTCGAGATCTCGAGTTTCGCCGTGCAGTTGACCGTCAGGTCGAACGTCTCTTTTCCGAATATCCGCATGATGACGGTGCGGATCGTCGCCGTGGCGGACCCCGTCACCTCCGCCACACCGCGTTGGCTGGGCGTGAACGTGATCCCGCTGCTTTCGTAAATGCCGGTCGGATAATTGGTGTTGAACATGTTGACGGCGGCCGTGCGCGCATCGGCGTCGAAGCTGCCCTCCGCCATGTTCTTGCGTCCGGCGAGCACACCGGCATCGCATGCCTGCTGCAGGCGTGATTTCGCCATATAGGCCTGGCCGAGATCGACGCCGGCACCGATTGTCGCGATCAGCGGAATGAGAAGTCCCGCGGTCAGGTACATGATGTTGCCGCCTTCGCTCTTCGCGAGTTTGCCCATCTTGCGCCGCGGACCCTGTTCGACAGCCATATTTCCGTGCCCCAGATCGGGCGTGCGCGGATGCACGCAGCCCATTCGATTGGGCGGCATAGCGAAGCGATGGTTTGCGGCAGGTTCGCACCCTTGGTAAGCGCCGCGTTAATGCGCGAGGGCGTGACGTCATGGACGGTACCACTGTGGCACAGCCCGATCATCTGCTGCTGCGCCTCGACGACCCACTAATCCTGCCGCTGATTCCACGAGCGCCGCGCGACGGCGTGCTGCTGCTGTGGGAACTCGACGCGCGTTTGTCACAGATGGCGCGATCCGGGCGAGAGCCGGCGCTGCGGCAGATACGGCTGCGCTGGTGGAGCGAGCGGCTGGCCGCGCTCGGCGACGGCACGACCCCGGCGGAACCGCTGCTGGCGCGTGTGCAAGCCGGGTTGCTGGGCCCCATCACGGCATCGGAGCTGGCGATGCTGAGCGAAGCCCGGGAGCCGGAGGCAGTCGATGAACCCGATGATAGCGAGCGTGGCGCGCTGTTGTACGAACTGACATCGCGCTTGCTGCACGCGCCCGGCAATGCGGAGGCCGGGCGGCTTTGGGCGGCGGTGGAACGGGCGATAGCGACGGGCGAGGGTGATTGGGAACGGTTGCGGGAGAGGGCGTCGCCGAACGCCGGTCTGCCACTTCCGCGAGCGCTGGCGGCTTTGACCGCCATGAGCCGCCGGATCGCAAAGAATAGCGGGCGGCGCAGCCGCTGGCGTGAGCAGGCGGCGATTCTCCGCGCGGGGCTGTGGCGCCGATAGATTGGCTTTCGCTCGGCCGGTGATATGCTGACCAAGGACAGGTAGGGAGATCGGCATGAACCGGTTTTTGGCGGGCGGGGCGGCCGGCTTGTTGCTTATGTCGGGCGGATTCTTCCTATGGCAGGGCTATGGCGCGGTGCCCGATCCCGCGGTCGAAGCTTTGCCGCCGCCGCCCGCCGCGATACCCGTCGGTTCGGGCGATGCAGTCGGTACGCCGCCACCCGAGCCGCCAAGAGCGCGGGAGGAAACGCGCGAGGAAAAACGGTTTCAACGCTACGATCGCGATCGCGATGGCACGGTGACGCGGGTGGAGATGATGTCGACCCGCACCAATGCGTTCAAGCGGCTGGATACGGACGGGAACAATCTGTTGTCGTTCGAGGAGTGGGCCGTCGCGACGGGCGAGCGGTTCGCGGGGGCGGACAGGGATCGGTCGGGCGGGCTGAACGCCGCCGAATTCGCTACGACAGCGCCGCGGCGACAGGCGCGGGCGCGCTGTCGTTGCTGAGCCAAGCGGTCAGCGCCGCACCCGCGCGCGACGTCATCGCGAGCTTTCGATCGGCCTTGCGCGCGTCGGGCATCGGCGGGAACAGGCCGAAATTGACGTTCATCGGCTGGTAACTGCTCGCGTCGGCGCCGCCGGTGATATGGCCGAGCAGCGCGCCCAGCGCGGTTTCCGGCGGAGGCGGCGCCAGGTTGCGGCCGGCGAGTTCTGCCGCGGCGAAGCGCGCGGCGATGAGGCCGATGGCGGCGCTTTCCACATAGCCTTCGCATCCGGTGATCTGGCCGGCGAAGCGGATGTGCGGCGAGGCTTTCAGACGCAGCTGCTCATCAAGAAGGACAGGCGAACGGATGAAACTGTTGCGGTGCAACCCGCCCAATCGCGCGAACTCTGCATTCTCCAGCCCGGGGATGGTGCGGAACAGGCGCACCTGTTCGGCATGCTTCAGCTTGGTCTGAAAGCCGACCATGTTCCATAGAGTGCCGAGCTGGTTATCCTGGCGCAGCTGGACGACGGCGTATGGCCAGCGCCCGGTGCGCGGATTGTCGAGGCCGACGCCCTTCATCGGGCCGAAGCGCAACGTCTCGAGGCCGCGTTCCGCCATGACCTCGATCGGCATACAGCCATCGAAATAGGGCGTGTCCTTCTCCCACTCGCGAAATTCGGTCTTCTCCCCGTCGAGCAGGCCCTGAACGAAGGCATGATACTGATCGCGGTCCATGGGGCAGTTGATATAGTCGCGGCCGTCACCGATCGGCCCGACCTTGTCCCAGCGGCTCGCCATCCAGCAGACGTCCATGTCGATGCTGTCGCGGTGGACGATGGGAGCAATGGCGTCGAAGAAGGCGAGCGCGTCGCTGCCGGTCAGGGCGGCGATGCTTTCGGCAAGCGCCGCGCCCGTCAGCGGGCCCGTGGCGACGATGGTCGGGCCGGCGGCGGGCAGGGCGTCGATCCGCTCACGCACGATGGTGACATTAGGATGCGCTTCGAGCGCACCGGTGACGCCGGCGGAAAAATGATCGCGGTCGACCGCGAGCGCCGAGCCGGCGGGCACCTTGGTCTTGTCGGCCTCTCGCATGATCAGCGAGCCGAGCGCACGCATCTCGCGGTGGAGAAGCCCGACGGCATTCTTGTCGCCATCGTCCGAGCGGAAGCTGTTCGAGCAGACCATCTCGGCCAGGCCGTCGGTCTGGTGCGCGGGCGTCGAACCGCCGCCGCCGCGCATCTCGGACAGGCGCACGCGCAACCCCGCTTCGGCGAGCTGCCACGCCGCCTCGCTGCCGGCGAGGCCGCCGCCGATGATGTGAATGTCGTAAGGGGCGGTCATGCGGCGCACAGTTCTCGACATTCGTGCAGGTCGACGATGAAGTGTTTCACTTCGAAATCGCTAGACGGGAAGGGCGATTGCGATGCGGGGATATCGCAGCGCATAGCGGAGGCGAGCCTAGTAGAACAGGGGAGGCGGAATGGCACGGGCGATCTGGTGGTCGGCGCTGTTGGCCGGGGCGAGCTACATGCTGGTGGTGCTGGGCGTGTACGTCGGGCCCGGCGTGGTCGTGTGGAAGGGCGCGGGGGTCGCGCTGCTCGCGCTGTGGGCGGCGGCGCAGGCGCGGGGAACCGACGGCTGGTTGCTGGCGGGCGCGCTCGGCTGCGGCGCGGCTGGCGACATGCTGCTCGAGACGCACGGCTTGGGAACGGGCGGCGCGGCGTTCGCGGCAGGCCACATCCTCGCCGTCGCGCTGTACCTGCGCAATCGCCGCCTGCACACGAGCGGTTCGCAGCGGGCACTTTCGGTACTGCTGGCGCCGCTGTCGGTCGCGATCGTCGCGGCGCTGCTGATGGGGCAGGCCGGCTGGTGGCAGGCGGCGGTCTACACGGCAGTGGTCGCCGTCATGGCGTCGACGGCCTGGATGAGCCGCTTCTCGCGCTACCGCGTGGGACTGGGCGCGATGCTGTTCCTGCTCAGCGACCTTTTGATCTTCGCACGGTCGGGCGGGGCGTTACCGGAGGAAGCGACGCGGCTGCTGATCTGGCCGCTGTACTTTGGCGGACAGGCGCTGATCGCATCGGGAGCGGTTAGAGTCTTGCGGACTACGGCGGACGCCGCTCCGCACAGATAAGAGCTGATACGGGCGGTCACGTGCGAGCAGGGGACGTCCGCGCCGCCCCTGCATTGGTTCGGCCTGACAAGTGCGCCGGGCAATATATCAACTGGGTGGCGCCGCCTCCCCCTCGAGCAGTGCCTCGATGTCGGGGAGCGGGCGGTCGGTCATTTCCTTGTTGATCTCGCGTACGATGCGCCGCTCGACCTCCTTATGATAGTGCTTACGAAGCTCGCCCAACGTCTTGGGCGGGGCAATCACCACCAGAGCGTCGAAATCATTGCGCAGGGCGCGCGCCTTCAGCTCGCCGGCGGCATCGGCAGCGAAGCGGTCCTCCTCCTGCTGATGATAGTCGGTCTCGCCCATCGTCCCTCCGCCAAGGCCCGTGCCGCCGGGAGCCGGCGACTGGCCGGCAAGGTCGGTCTTGATGTCGCTGTCCTTGCGATCCTGCCGCTCGTCGTGCGCTTCGGTGCGCAGGTCGATACGCGCGTCGTCGCCATGATTGCGCAGGAACAGCATCTTGCGGCCGTCGGCGACGAGGACGAGGGCGTTGTTGGGCACGGACATCGGGCGCTCCTTGTTTGGTGTCGCCCGGGTAACGCGCGGGCGCGCGGCCTGGTTGCGGATCAGCCCGCGACGGGCAGCGTCACCCGGCCATCGGCGTTGCGTATCATCGGCCCATATGCCAGCACCGCCGAAAGCGGCAGCGGTGCGTAGAGATGCGGGAAGAGCTGCCCGCCGCGCGACGCTTCCCAGCGAACCGCGTAGGCCAAGGCTTCAAGGTCGACAGCGGCGACGTGCAGATTTTCCTGATCCGCGAAATGTTTGTCGGCGGTTTCGGTGAGCTGGTCTGCGGTGGAGAGGTGGATGTAGCCGTCGGCGATGTCGATCGGCGCGCCGGTGAAGCTGGCGTCGCGTTCGAGCGCGGCCATCTGATCGTCGGTGAGAATTTTGTAGGCGGTGGCGGGGTGGGGCATCGTTTTGCTCGCTATCGTTGAGAACGTCTGCGGG
Organism: uncultured Sphingomonas sp.; assembly: GCA_965365395.1. Taxonomy (GTDB): domain Bacteria; phylum Pseudomonadota; class Alphaproteobacteria; order Sphingomonadales; family Sphingomonadaceae; genus Sphingopyxis. The sequence continues at coordinate 4,653 of CBDUBN010000021.1, read as the reverse complement.
TAGCCCTCCGCCACTTCGTGGTCCCCCTCCCCGTGAACGGGGAGAATCTCAAGTGCCGTCGGGCTCTGCATCCACCTCGACGGGGCTTTCGCTGTCGCCGATCTTCGCGGCGCTGACGACATGTTCGTTCTCGGCGACGTGGAAGAGGCGGACACCGGCCGAGTTGCGGCCGATGACGCGCAGGGTTTCAAGGCTCATGCGGATGAGCTTCGCCTGATCGGTGACCAGCATCAGCTGTTCGCCATTGTGCGCTGGGAAGCTGGCGACGACGGGACCGTTGCGGCCCAGATTGTCGATGTTCGTGATGCCCTGGCCGCCGCGGTTGGTGCGGCGGTATTCATAGGCGGAGGAGCGCTTGCCATAGCCGTTGGCGCAGACGGTGAGGATGAATTCCTCGGCCGCGGCCATGGCATTCATCGTCGCGGCCTCGAGCGTCGCTTCGCGTTCGCCCTCCTTCCATGGCGCGGCGCGCAGGTAGGCCTCGCGCTGTTCGGCGGTGAAGGGCGTGCCGCGCAACACCGATAGCGAGATCACCTCGTCCCCGTGCGCCAGCCGCGCGCCGCGTACGCCGGTGGAATCGCGGCTCTGGAATTCGCGCACGTCGGTCGCGCTGAAACGGATCGCCTTGCCCTGGCAGGTAGCCAGCAGCACGTCGTCCGCCTCGGTCAGCAGCTTGACGCCGATCAGTCGGTCGTCGGCATCGTCGCCTTCGAACTTCATCGCGATCTTGCCAGCGGTACGGATGTTGGCGAAGGCATCCATCGAATTCCGGCGGACATATCCCTTGGCGGTCGCGAACATGACGTGCAGGTCGGCCCACGCCGCCTCGTCCTCCGGCAGCGCGAGCACGGCGGAGATGGTCTCGCCCTCGGCCAGCGGCAGGAGGTTGATCATCGGCCGGCCGCGCGTCGCGGGCCCGCCCTCGGGCAGGCGCCAGACCTTCATGCGGTACACACGGCCCAGGGTGGAGAAGAACAGGACGGGCGTGTGCGTCGAGGTGACGAACAGCTGGGTAACGACGTCCTCGTCCTTGGTCGCCATTCCCGCGCGCCCCTTCCCGCCGCGGTTCTGGGCGCGGAAGGTGGCGAGCGTGGTACGCTTGATATAGCCGTCGAGCGTGACGGTCACGACCATATCCTCACGTTCGATCAGATCTTCGTCGTCGATGCCGTCGGCGGCGGCGGTGATCTCGCTCTTGCGCGGGGTGGGGTAGGCGGACTTCACCGCCAGCAGTTCGTCGCGCATCAGCGCATAAAGGACTGCGCGGTCGCCGAGGATTGCGAGCAGTTCAGCAATACGGGTCGCAAGCCCCCGCAGTTCAGACCCAATCTCGTCGCGGCCGAGCGCGGTCAGGCGATGCAGGCGCAGATCGAGGATGGCGCGTACCTGCGCGTCGGACAGGCGATAGCCGTCCTGCGCCGCTGCGCCCTCGGTCGCCTCGACCAGGGCGATGTAGGGCGCGATCTCCGCGATCGGCCAGCTGCGCGCGAGCAGCGCGGCGCGCGCCTCCACCGGAGAGGAGCTGCCGCGGATGATGCGCACGACCTCGTCGAGATTGGTGACCGCGACGACCAGACCGAGCAAGATGTGCGCACGGTCGCGCGCCTTCGCGAGCTCGAATTTCGTCCGCCGGGTGATGACCTGCTCGCGGAAGGCGATGAAGCTCGTCACGATGTCGCGAAGGCCGAGTATTTCCGGCCGGCCGCCGCGGATGGCGAGCATATTGGCGGGGAAGCTCGACTGCGCGGGGGTGTAGCGCCACAGCTGGTTGAGCACCACGTCGGGACTGGCGTCGCGTTTCAGGTCGATGACGATGCGCACGCCGTTGCGGTTGCTCTCGTCGCGGATGTCGCTGATGCCCTCGATCCGCTTGTCCTTGGCGGCCTCGGCGATCTTTTCGACGAGCGCGATCTTGCCGACCTGGTAGGGGATGGCGGTCAGCACGATCGACTGGCGGTCGCCGCGCCCCGTCTCGATCTTGTGCCGGCTGCGCATCATGATCGAACCGCGGCCCGAATGATAGGCGGCACGCGCGCCGCCCTGGCCGAGAATCAGCGGCCCGGTCGGGAAATCGGGCGCGGGAACGATTTCGATCAGCTGTTCGGTGGTGATTGCGGGATCGTCGATGGTCGCGACGCAGGCGTCGATCACCTCGCCCAGATTGTGCGGCGGGATGTTGGTTGCCATGCCGACCGCGATGCCGCCCGCGCCATTGACGAGGATGTTGGGGAAGCGCGCGGGCAGCACGCTCGGCTCGCGCTCCGAACCGTCATAGTTGGGATGGAAGTCGACCGTATCGCGGTCGATGTCCTCGAGCAGGAAGTTGGCGACCTTCGCCAGCCGCGCTTCCGTATAGCGCATGGCGGCGGGCGCGTCGGGATCCATCGAACCGAAATTGCCCTGACCGTCGATCAGCGGCACGCTCATCGCCCAATCCTGGGTCATGCGCGCCATCGCGTCGTAGATCGAGCTGTCGCCGTGCGGATGGTATTTACCCATGACGTCACCGACGAGGCGCGCCGATTTGCGATAGGGGCGACCGGCCACATAGCCGCCCTCCTGCGCCGCGTAGAGGATGCGGCGATGCACGGGCTTCAAACCGTCGCGCACGTCCGGCAGCGCGCGCGCGACGATCACCGACATGGCATAGTCGAGATAGCTCGACTTCATTTCGTCGACGATGTTGATCGAGGAGATGTCGGACGGCGTAGCGGGCGGCGAGGCGGTGTCGGTGGCCAAAATATCGCTTTCGATCGGGTGGTTTATCGCTGCTCCCGCCCTAGCGGAACGGCTGCGCAATGGCCAGCGAAACAGGCCGGTTCAAGGCGGGATTTCGCGCCCCTGCCAATCGAATATACGCCCGCTCTGCGCCGGGTCGAGCGCGGCGAGGGTGTCGAGCAGCGCAGCGGCCGATTGCGCCGGCGTAAGCAGCGGTCGCGCGCCGCCGCCGCGCGTGAAGGGCGCGCTCAATGTGGTGGCGACGGTGCCCGGGTGAAGCGCGGCGAGCGTGGCCAGCGGGTGGCTGCGCGCGAGTTCGATCGCGGCGGTGCGCACGATCTGGTGCAGGGCAGCCTTGCTGGCGCGATAGCCGTACCAGCCGCCCAGACGGTTGTCCGCTATGCTGCCGACGCGTGCGCCGAGCGCGGCAACGTGAACGGGCCGATCGCGGGGGAGCGCGGGGAGCAGCCTGCCCAGCAGCAGCGCCGGGCCGATGGCGTTGACGGCGAACTGCCGGGCAAGCCAGCCGGCCTCCAGCTCGCGCAGGGATTTTTCGGGACCGCGGCCGTCGTGGTGCAGCAGGCCGGTGGCGATGATCGCGGTGGTGACCGGCGGACCGGCGAGGGCGGCGGTGACCGAGGAGGCGATGCTGGCGGGGTCGGTGAGGTCGCAGGCCACGGGGCCGCGGCGGGCGAGGCGATGGACCGTGCCATAGCCGCGGGCCTCCAGCGCGTCGGCGATCGCCGCGCCGATGCCGCCGCTTGCGCCGACAACGATCGCCGCTTCATCGCGCATGGGGGCAGGGAGAGGCATGCCCGCCGCTTTGCCCCGGGCGTGGTGGCAAGCGCAAGGACAGCGTGATAGGGCGCCGTCATGACGCTTGTCGCCCTCGCCGCCGCGCAGATGCTGGCCGACGATGTCGACGCCTGGGGCATGCCGACCCTGCGCGCCTTGCTGCCGCTCGCCGGCATGACGTTGCTGGAGCAACAGGCTGTGCGGGCGCGTGCCGTGGGCGCGGCGTCGCTGCTGCTGCTGGTGGATGGCGTGCCTCCGGCGCTGGCCGAGGCATGCGACCGTATCCGTGCGCGCGGGCTGGCCGTCGAATTGGTGCGTGACGGCGTGGATGTGCTGCGCGCTTGCGGTGATGCGGCGCGGCTGCTGCTCGTCGCTGACGGCTTGATCGCCGGGTTGCCCGCATGGCAGGCCGTCGCGGGTGTACACGGGTCCGCGCTGCTCGTGACCGGGGATGCGTTGGCGACGCAGGGTCTGGAACGGATCGATGCCGAGCGGCGCTGGGCCGGCCTTGCGGTGATCGCACGCGCCCGGCTTGAACTGCTGGCCGACGCGCCGGGCGGTTGGGACCCGCAGTTGCTGTTGCTGCGCGCCGCGGTGCAGGACGCGGTAACCGCGATCGCCTGGGACCCCGCCCAGTTCGTCAGCGGCGACATCGCGCTGGCGACGAACGCGCGCGGCGCGGCGCAGGTGGCGCAGCAGTTGCTGAGTGCGCATGCGGCACGCGAGCAGGGAATCGGCCGGCGCTGGCTGATCGACCCGGCGGTGCGGCTGCTCGCGGGGCCGCTGCTGGCATCGCAGGCGTCGGGACGGGTCGCGCGCGGTGTCGCGGCCGCCGCGGCGTGCGGTGCTGGCGGCCTGGCGCTTGCCGGCTTTCCGGCTTTCGGCGTGGCGCTGGGTTTCACCGCTGCCGCCGCTGCCGGCGTAGGCGATTTCGTCGCGCGCTACCGGCCAGAGGGACGGCTGTGGCACAGGCTGGCGGGCGCGGCGACGGTGGCGCAGCTCGGCGCGCTATTGTTGGTGGAGCGCGGGGCTGTGGCGGGTTCGGTCGCCACGATGTGGGGAAGCGGCGCGATCGCCGCCACGTTGCTCGTCGCCCTGGCCGAGCGGGCGCGCGGCGGGGAGGCAAACGATCCGCTGGTC
>CBDUBN010000020.1:0-25165 GCA_965365395.1 uncultured Sphingomonas sp. | reverse complement strand
ATCGTCGCGCGCGGCGGCGGCTCGATCGAGGATCTGTGGGCGTTCAACGAGGAAGCGGTCGTGCGCGCCGCCGCCGATTGCCGCATCCCGCTCATCTCCGCCGTGGGGCACGAGACCGACACGACGCTGATCGACCATGCCAGCGACCGCCGCGCCCCCACGCCCACCGCCGCGGCGGAGATGGCGGTGCCGGTGCGCGCCGAGCTCGCCGCCACCATCGCCGACCTGTCCGCGCGCGCGATGCGCGGCTGGGCGCGGATCGACGGACAGCTGCGCGAGCGGGTCGATGCCTGCGGGTCGCGCCTGCCGGGGCTCGACCGGCTGGTCGCGCCGCAGCGGCAGCGGCTCGACGACTGGGCGGAACGGCTGCCCGCCGGCTTGTCGCGCGTGCTCGACCGGGCGCGCCAGGATCACCGCCACGCCGGCGCGGGGCTGCGCCCGGCGCTGCTCACCGCGCGCACGGACGCGGCGCGCGAGCGGGTCGATGCGCTGTGGCGGCTGGCGCAATCGCTCGATCCGCGGCGGATGCTCGCGCGCGGCTATGCGATGGTGCGCGACGCGGACGGACGGGTGCTGACCAGCGCCGCCGCGGCGCGGCGCGCGCAGACCCTGCTGCTGGGTTTCGCGGACGGCGAACTGCCGGTCGTGGTCGCCGATGCGCGGGGGCAGCACCCGCGGGCAGGCGCGCCGCGGCGCGGCAAATCCACGACAGCGCAGCAGGGCGGCCTGTTCGACTAGCTTGCAAATCACGGGCCGGCGCGGCACGCTCCGCGCCATGCTGATGTCCTCCGCTTCCCGGCCCGCGCGGCTCCATTATGGCCCCAACGGCTTTCGCATCCTGGGGCAGGGCGATCATGTCCCCTGCGCGCGCACCGGTGCGCGCATCCCGCTCGACGAACTGCGCTACTGGTCGGTGGAGCGGCAGGAAGCCTATGCCACCCCGCTCGCCGCGACACAGGCGATCACCGGCCGGTCGCCGGAGTAGGCGGATGCGCGCGCGCCGCCCGGTGCAACTGGTGGCGGCGCTCGCGCCGCTGACGATGCTGCTATCGAGCTGCGTCGCGCCGGACCGTGCGCCGCCGGTCGCTGCGGCTCCGGTCGCCCCGCCGCCCGCGCCCGCGCCGACGGAAACGGCGCCGACGATCATGCTGTCGGCGCCAGGGGCGGTGCAGGGCGGGCTGATCGGTGGGACGGTGCGCCCGGCGGGCGCGCGGCTGACGCTCGACGGCCGCGACATCGCGGTCGCGGACGACGGCGCGTTCATCATCGCCTTCGACCGCGACGCGCCGGCCAGCGCCCGGCTGGTCGCGCGCAACGGCGCGGGCGCGGCGGAACAGGTTGTCGCCGTCGCCCCCGGCGACTGGCGCATCGAACAGGTCAATGCGCGCATGACCGGCGGCGCCGCCTCCAGCGAGGAGTTCAGGGCACGGCGCGCGGCCGAGATCGCGCAGATGGCGGCCGCGCGCGCAACTCCGGTGGCGAGCGACGGCTGGCGGCAGCGCTTCATCTGGCCGGTGCGCGGCCGCATCTCGGGCCTGTTCGGCGCGCAGCGCGTCTACCGCGGGGTGCCGGGCAGCTATCATGGCGGCACCGACATCGCGGCGGGCGCCGGCACGCCGTTCGTCGCGCCGGCGGACGGGGTGGTCATCCTCGCCGCCACGGAGCCGTTCACGCTGGAGGGGCACCTCCTGATGGTCGATCACGGCATGGGCCTGGTCAGCGCCTTCCTCCACTGCAGCCGGCTGGACGTGCGCGTCGGGCAGCGGGTGGCGCAGGGCCAGCGCCTGGGCCTGGTCGGCGCGACCGGCCGCGCGTCGGGCCCGCACATGCACTGGGGTCTGCGCTGGAACGAGGCGCGCATCGATCCGCTGCTGCTCGCGGGCCCGATGGGCTGAGAGGCCGCCGGGCCGAGCGCGCGGGTGTATGTGGCATTATGGTCACACCCGCGCAAAATGGCGCTTTCGTGACACGCTGTCTCTTTACTGTTTCCCGCAACGGCGTCAGTCACCGCAACATCCGGCGGCGCGCATGCGTGGCATTCGTGCGCCTGGGGGAAAAATACGCTTACCAGTGAAAGGGACTGGACTGTGAAGACATCACGCATCGCGCAATTCAAGGCGACCTCGGCGCCGCTCGTACTGGGTCTCGCGCTCATCACCACGCCGGCCTTCGCGCAGGACGCGACGGCTGAGGGTGAGGACACCGGCGAAGACATCGTCGTCACCGGTTCGCTGATCTCCAATCCCAACCTCGAACAGTCGCAGCCGGTCAACGTGACCACCGCCGACCAGATCGAGCTGCGCCAGTCGAACGTCGCCGAGGAAGTGCTGCGCGAGCTGCCCGGCGTCGTCCCGAGCATCGGTTCCGCGGTGAACAACGGCAACGGCGGCGCCAGCTTCGTCGATCTTCGCGGCCTCGGCTCGAACCGCAACATCGTCCTGCTCGACGGCAACCGCATCGCGCCGGCCGGTCTCGGCGGCGTCGTCGATCTCAACAACATTCCGCTGGCGCTCGTCGAGCGCGTCGACGCGCTGACCGGCGCGGCGGTGACCACCTATGGCGCCGACGCCATCACCGGCGTGGTCAACTTCATCACCAAGCGCGACTTCTCGGGCTTGGAAGTGACCGCGTCCGAGCAGATCACCGAGCGCGGCGACGGCAACGTCTTCCGCATCGACGCCACCATCGGGGCGAACTTCGACGATGGCCGCGGCAACGCCGTGTTCTCGATCGGCTATCAGCAGGCCGACCCCGTCTACCAGGGCGCCCGCGACTTCTCGCGCGTGCAGATCTCGTCCTACACCGGCGGGCCCTCGGGTTCGGGCACGGGCATTCCGTCGCGGTTCTCGGGCACCCGCCCGCTGATCGCCGGCACCAACACGCCTAACACCGATCCCGCGGTCGCCAATGGCGGCGTGCGTCAGGTCAACGCGGCTGGCCAGGCTGTCGCCACGTTCGCAACGTTCAACTTCAACCCGTTCAACGTGTTCCAGGTGCCGTTCGAGCGCTTCAACATGTACGGCCAGGCGAACTACGAGGTTTCCGACGCGGTCGAGGTCTATACCCGCGGCCTGTTCTCGAAGAACACCGTCGACACGATCATCGCGCCGTCGGGTTCGTTCGGCGGCACCGTCGACATCAACCTGAACAACCCGTTCCTGCCGGCGACGCTGCGCAACCAGTTCTGCGCGTTCGACGTCAACCCCGATGTGGCGATCTATACGCCTCGCTTCTCGCAAGCCACGTGCGATGCGGCAGCCACCGCGACGGGCCCGAGCGATCCGAACTATCGCACCGTCAACGTCACCCTGAACCGTCGCACGACCGAGGTCGGTCCGCGTAACTCGAACTATCAGACCACGATTTTCGATTACCGCATCGGCGCGCGTGGCGGCATCACCGACACGATCAACTGGGACGTTTCGGGCTCGTACGGCGAGTCCGAGAATGTCGAGACGATCAACGGCTACACGCTGCAGTCGCGCTTCCGCCAGGGCACGCTAGTCAACGGCACGCTGGCCAATCCGGTCTGCCAGAACACGGCCAACGGCTGCGTTCCGGTCAACATCTTCGGGCCTGAAGGTTCGATCAGCCCGGCGGCGGCCGACTTCCTGAGCGAAAGCTCGACCTCGACCGTGCGCACCAGCCTGGCGCAGGCGCGTGCGACCATCTCGGGTGATGCCGGCTTCTCCTCGCCCTTCGCGGACGAAATGATCGGTTTTGCCATCGGCGGCGAGTATCGCAAATATACCGCGCAGCAGTCGGCCGATACGCTGGCCAAGACGCCGGGTGAACTCGGCGGCGCAGGCGGCGCTGACCCCGACATCGACGGCGGTTACGACGTCTATGAAGCGTTCGGCGAAGTCATTGCCCCGCTGGTGACCGATCGTCCCTTCTTCCACAGCCTGACGCTGGAAGCGGGCATCCGTTACTCGGCCTATTCGGTCGACGCGCCGGGCGCTCCGTCGAACAACACCACGACCTGGAAGGTCGGCGGCAGCTGGGAGCCCGTGGAATCGTTCAAGATCCGCGGCAACTACAGCCGCGCGGTGCGCGCGCCGAACATCAGCGAGCTGTTCACGCCGCAGACGGTCGGGCTGACGAACCTCGGCGTCGACCCCTGCGCGGGCGCGGCTCCGACGACCAATGCCAACCTGCGCGCCGTCTGCCTTGCGCAGGGCGCTCCGGTCGGCACGATCGGCAGCATCACCAACCCGACCGCGGGCCAGGCGAACATCACGGTCGGCGGCAACGTCGCGCTGGAACCGGAGAAAGCGGATACCTGGACCATCGGCGCTGTGTTCCAGCCCGATTTCCTGCCGAACTTCTCGGTGTCGGTCGATTACTACAACATCAAGATCACGAACGTCATCGACACGGCGCTGCCGGGCGACATCATCGCGTCCTGCTTCGGCACGTTGACGGCGGCGAGCGCGTCGAGCGAAGCCTGTACCTCGATCCGTCGTAATCCGATTACCGGCGGTCTCGACGGCGATCCGGCGATCACCGGCGGTCTGTTCGGTCCGACCAACAACCTTGGTCGCCTGTTCACCGACGGCGTGGACGTCATCGCCAACTGGCGCACCGACGTCGGCTTCGCCGATTTTTCGGTCAATTTCGTCGGTAACTGGACGAACAGCTCGCGCTTCAATGCCAATCCGGCAGGTGGTGGCCTGAATCGTGAGTGCGTCGGCTTCTACTCGGTCAACTGCTCGTTCACCGGCTCGATCCAGCCGGAGTTCCAGACCTCGCTGCGCACCACGCTGTCGTTCGAGACGGTCGACGTGTCGCTGCTGTGGCGCTGGATCGACACCGTTCGCTTCGAGCCGCAGCAGATCATTGACGATGGTGGCCCGAGCGAGACAGTGCAGGAGCAGTTCCGCACCATCCCGTCAGAACATTATTTCGACCTGACAGGCCGTTGGAACGTCAGCGACAATTTCAGCTTCGTGGTGAGCGTCCAGAACCTGCTCGACAACCAGCCCAAGGTCGTCGGTAACACGATTGGTTCGACCACGTTCAACAGCGGCAATACCTTCCCGTCGACCTACGACGCGCTGGGTCGCCGTTTCGCGGTGTCCGCCAAGCTGCGCTTCTGATCGGTTCGATCAGCTAAGGACGAAGAGGGCGGGCCGCGAGGTCCGCCCTTTTTGCGTCGCTTGACCGACCGGGCCGGCAAGGTATCAGCGCGGCATGATCGACGCGCAACTGGAACGGGCGGCCGCGGCGTCGCGCGCCGCCGTGGCGTCCGGGATCGCGGACGCGCACGATCATATGATCCTGGGCCTCGCCAGCGCGGCACGGGATGATCATGCCGCCGCCGCGCACAGCTTCGATCGGGCCGTGGCGCTCGAGCCGAACAATCCCGCGGTGCTGACCGGGCTCGCCAGCTGGTACCGGCAGCAGGGGCGGCTGCGCGACGCGGCGCTGGCCTGCGACGCCGCGATCCGGATCGCGCCCGATTACGCCGATGCCTGGCTCGAACGCGGCGCGGTGATGGGCGCTGGCGGGTCGTCCAGGGCGTCGCGTGAAAGTTTCGCCACGGCCGCGCGCCTGCAACCCGGCAGCGCCCGGGCGCATGCGGGCCTGGCTGGACAGGCCGCGCGCGACGGTGACATGGACGCGGCGCGGCGGGCGGCCGAGACGGCCCTATCACTCGATGCCGGCAATCTGGCCGCGGCGGCGGCGCTGGCGCAGGCCCTGCTCCACGACGGCGATGCGGCGGCGGCGCGCGAACTGCTGGCGCCCATGGTGGCGGCGGCCGGGGTCGGGCACGCCCGGTCGGTCGCGGCCCATGCGCTCGGCCGCGCGCAGGAACGGGTCGGCAACTCGGATGCGGCGTTCGCGGCCTATCAGCTGTCCAAGGATGATTTTCGCGCGATCAATCTGGCCGGGAGCGCGAAAGAACTCGGGCACACGCAATTCGTCGAGGCGATCATCGCCGGCGTGGAGGCGGTACCGCCGGAGGCTTGGCGAAAGCGGGCGGACGTCCCGGCGCAGGCGCAGCCGCCGCACATATTCCTGGCTGGCTATCCCCGCTCCGGAACCACGCTGGTCGAAAATATCCTGGCCTCGCTCCCCGGCGTCTCCGCGCTCGAGGAATGGCCGACCTTCGCCGCCGCCGATGCGCGGTTCCTCGCCGGGGACGCGCGGGCCGTCGCGACGGCCATCGCGGACATCGCGCGACTGGATTCGACCGAGCGCGCGGACCTGCGCGCGGCCTACTGGGCCCGTGTCGCCGATGGAGGCGTCGACGGAAGGGCGGGACCGTTCGTGGACATGGACCCGCTCAAGGCGACGCGGCTGCCGCTGATCAACGCGTTGTTTCCCGACGCGCGCATTCTGGTGATGCGGCGTGACCCGCGCGATGTGGTGTGGAGCTGTTTCAAGACCAGTTTCGCGCTGACCAGCAACACGCTCGAATACACCAGTATCGAACGCGCCGCGCGTCACTATGACGCGCTGATGCGGCTGACCGATCTCTGCCTCGATCGCCTGCCGGTATGCGCGATGGATGTGCGCTATCGCGACCTGATCCGCGATTTCGACGGCGTGACGAACGCGATCTGCCGCTTTGCGGGCCTCGAATGGAGCGATGCCGTCCGCCGGTTCGATTCGACGGCGCACAAGCGCGGTGTCGGAACGGCGAGCGCCGCGCAGGTGCGCAAGGGACTATATGATGGCTCGGGTCAGTGGCGGCCGTTCGCGCGCTATCTGGAGCCCGTGCTGCCGATCCTCGAACCCTGGATCGAGCGTTTCGGCGACGAATAGCTCAAAGGAGCGCGCGCGGCAGCGCGAGGGCGATGCCCGCCTTCTCGGCGACCACACGCGCCCACGCGGCGACATAGGCGATCTCCTCGCCATGCGCCTCCGCCGCCGCCTCCTGCTCCTGCCGCCGCGCCGCGCTGGAAAAAGCCGTGCCGAATTTGCTGTGGCGCGCGAACACCGGTCCCTCGGCGATCTGCCGCGCGTCCGCCGCTGCGAGCGGTAGCGCAAGATGGCGGAAGGCGTGTGCGAGAGCCCCGGCGGGGTCGCCCAACAGGGTTTCGCTGTCGAGCGTCGCGATCCGGTCCGGGAAGCGGGCGGCGAGCGCATGGAAGAGGCGATGCTGCGCCAGCCAACCGATTGCGGCGATCTGCAGGTCGGTCTGACGCAGATAGTCGGGCGGATCGAACCCAAGGTCGACGAACCCGTCGCCAAGATAGCCGTCGATCAGCTCGCGCACCCACAGGCGGCACCACATGCCCTTGCGCGCGACCGAGGCGAGGAAGGTGTCGAGCGGCGCGTGGAGCAGGATCGCGCGCGCGGCGGGCCGCAGGGTGAGCAAGCCCGCCGCCAGTGGGTTGAGCACGTTCGACGGTTTGACCACCACCGCCGCGTCGGCACCCCAGGGACGCGCAAGCAGGCGGAGCGCGGCATCGATCAGTTCCCCCACCCGGCGGGGATCCGCCTCGCCGCGGCGGCGGATACCGACGATGTCGTTGAGGATGACCGGCTCGCTCAATCCCATCGCCGTGCCGGGCCGGTCGAAAGCACGACACAGCAGGGTCGAGGCGCAAAAGGCGCTGTGGAAGATGAAATGCACCGGAACGCCGGAACCCGCGCCCGCCAGTGCCGCACCGCGCGGCAGCGTCGCCGCCGGCGCCGAGCCGATATTGTCGTCGGTCAGAAACGGAAACGCCGCATGTTCCTCGCGCGGCACGAAGCGGTAGTGGACGCGGTCGTCGACGGCGGCATAGCGATGCGCGAGCCAGCGCGCGTCGGATGCGGTGAAACCGGGTTCGGCAGGATGCGGCATGGCCCGGTGGTGCCCGCGCCGCGCGCCGCGCGCAAGCGCTTGAGGGGAGCGCGCCCGCCCGCTAACCCTCGCCGTCATGAATGGGGTGGACAGCGAGCGGCCGGCGTCAGCGCAGGATGCGAACGCCGCCGGGCTGGCGGCGCTGCGGGCGGGCGATCCCGTGCGCGCGGCCGCATGCTTCACGCAGGCGACGGCGCTCGATCCGGGCGCGGTCGCGCTCTGGCGCAATCTTGCGCATGCGCAGCGGCTGCGCGGCGACGATGCGGGCGAGCTTGCGGCGATCGAAGCGGGCCTGCGTGCCGATCGGACCGATTTCATCCTGTGGCTGCGCAAGGCGCAACTGCATCAGCGGCAGGCCGAGAATGCCGACGCCTTGCTCGCCTGGTCGGGCGTGCTGCAAATGGCGGAGTCGATGAGCGACGCCCCGCCCGCTCTGGCCGCCGAGCTGGCCGAAGGACGCCGGCTGGTGACCGAATTGCGCGGGCGTCTGGACGCGGCGGTATCGACCGCGCTCGCGCCCGCGCTGCATGGAGCGGGTCCGACCGCGCGGCGGCGGGGACAGGCGTTCATCGACGTGGCGGCGGGCCGGCGATCGATCTTCGCCAACCAGTGCGCGGGGCTCCACTATCCGTTCCTGCCTGCGGATGAATTCTTCGACGACCATCATTTCCCGTGGTTCGAGGGGCTGGCCGCCGCGACGCCGGCGATCCGGGCCGAGCTCGAAGCGCTGCTGGCGCGAAAGGATGTGCCGCTGCGCCCCTATGTGCGTCTGGAGGCGGGGGCGCCCGTCAACAAATGGACCGCGCTCGACAACAAGCTGGATTGGGGCGCCTGTTTCCTGTGGGAATATGGTGTGCCCAACCCGCCGGTGCTCGACGCCTGTCCCGCGACGGCGGCGGCGCTTGCGGCGGTTCCATCGGCGCATATCCCAGGGCGCACACCCAACGCCTTCTTCTCCATCCTGCAGCCGCGGACCCGCATTCCGCCGCATACGGGGGTCAGCAACACGCGCGCGATCGTGCATCTTCCGCTGATCGTGCCGCCGGGCTGCGGTTTCCGCGTCGGTGGGGAAACGCGCGCATGGGAGGCCGGACGTCCATTCGCGTTCGACGATACGATCGAGCATGAGGCCTGGAACGATAGCGACAGCCTGCGCGCCGTATTGATCCTGGATTGCTGGAACCCGCATCTCGAGCCCGGTGAGCAGGCGATGATCACGGACTATTATGCGGCATCGGATGCGACCGGCCTCAACCCCGAGCGTCGCGAGGGCTGATGCGCGGACGATGTTGCATTGCGGCGTCGCGATGGTAGGCTGGGGCCATTGCCGTTCATAAGGGCTTCGTCCGCCATGCGTTCGCTTCTGCTTGCCTCCATCGCCATTCTGGCGCTCGCGCCGATCGCACCCGCGGCGGCGCAGAACGCGGAGCCTACGCCGCAGGCGGCCCCCGCCAACGATCCCGACCAGCAGATCCGCTGCCGCCGCATTCCGATCACCGGCTCGCTCGTCCGGGTCGAGCGGGTGTGCAAGACGGTCGCCGAATGGCGCCGCCTGTCCGATCGCGGCAATGATGTGGTGCGCCAGCAGATCGAGAATGGCGGCATCTGTTCGGGCGGCCGCTGCGGTAACGGAGGGCGTTGAGATGACGCACCGCTACATGCGCCCCCTTGGCCTGGCCCTCGCCGCCGTGACGCTGTCGACGACCCCTGCGGCCCTGGCGCAGACCGCGCCTGCATCCGTTACCCAGGTAGCGACAGGCGCGAATCCCGCCGCGGATGCGGGCGACCAGCGCATACGCTGTCGGCGCATGCCGATCACCGGCTCGCTCGTCCGGGTCGAGCGGGTGTGCAAGACAGTTGCCGAATGGCGCCGCCTGTCCGATCGCGGCAATGACGTGGTGCGCCAGCAATTCGAAAACGGGCTCGTTTGTGCCGGCGGGGACGGTTACTGCCGCGGCAATTGACGCGGCAATAACGGTTTGAACTCCTTAGGCGACAGCTAGCGCCAGCCCGCCATCCCCTTCCTCTACCGCGATCGTCGCGCCGTCGGCCACCTCGCCTTTCAGAATGAGGTCGGCGAGCGGATCCTGAAGATGGCGCTGCACCGCGCGCTTGAGCGGGCGCGCGCCATAGACGGGATCGTAGCCGACGCGCGCGAGCCAGGCGCGCGCCGCATCGCTGAGCCGCAGCGCGATCTTGCGGTCGGCCAGCAGCTTCTGCACCCGAGCGACCTGGATGTCGACGATGCCCGCCATGTCCGCCTGCGCCAGGCGGTGGAACAGGATGATCTCGTCCAGGCGGTTGAGGAACTCGGGGCGGAAATGCCCGCGCACGACATCCATCACCTGATCCTCGACCGATGCGACGTCCGCGCCGTCGGGCATGGCGGCGATCGCCGCGCTGCCGAGGTTGGAGGTGAGCACGATGATGGTGTTGGTGAAATCGACCGTGCGGCCCTGCCCGTCCGTCAACCGTCCGTCGTCAAGCACCTGGAGGAGGATGTTGAAGACGTCGCCATGCGCCTTCTCCACCTCGTCGAACAGGATGACCTGATAGGGGCGGCGGCGGACGGCCTCGGTCAGCACGCCGCCTTCCTCATAGCCGACATAGCCCGGCGGCGCGCCGATCAGGCGGGCGACACTGTGCTTCTCCATGAACTCCGACATGTCGATACGCACCATCGCGCTGTCGTCGTCGAACAGATAGCCGGCGAGCGCCTTCGTCAGCTCGGTCTTGCCGACGCCGGTCGGGCCCAGGAACAGGAAGGAGCCGAGGGGACGATTGGGGTCCTGCAGTCCGGCGCGGCTACGGCGCACCGCCTTGGCGACCGCGGCGACGGCCTGCGCCTGCCCGATGACGCGGCGACCGATGGTCTCCTCCATCGCCATCAGTTTCTCGCGCTCGCCCGCCAGCATGCGCTCCATCGGAATGCCGGTCCATTTGGCGACGACCGCGGCGATATCGTCGGCGGTCACCTCCTCGCGCAGCATCGCGCCCGCGGCCGCGCCTACCGCCTCGGCGAGCTGGCGCTCCAGTTCGGGAATGCGGCCGTATTGCAGCTCGCCCGCGCGCGCGAGGTCGCCCGACCGCTGCGCCTGCTCGAGTTCGAGCCGCGCCGCGTCCAGCCCCTCCTTGAGCTTGGCCTCGGCGTTGATCTTGTCCTTCTCGGCCTGCCAACGGGTGGTCAGTTCGGCCGACTGCTGCTCGAGATTGGCGAGTTCCTCCTCCAACCTCGCCAGCCGATCCTTCGATGCGCTATCGCTTTCGCGTCCCAGCGCCTCGCGCTCGATCTTGAGCTGGATGATCCGGCGATCGAGAGTCTCGATCTCCTCGGGCTTTGACTCCACCTCCATGCGGATGCGGCTGGCGGCCTCATCCATCAGGTCGATCGCCTTGTCGGGCAGGAAGCGGTCGGTGATGTAGCGGTTGGACAGGGTCGCGGCGGCGACCAGCGCGCCGTCGGTGATGCGCACGCCGTGGTGCAGTTCGTACTTCTCCTTGAGCCCGCGCAGGATCGATACCGTGTCCTCGACGGTGGGTTCGCCGACGAAGACCGGCTGGAAGCGGCGCTGGAGCGCGGCGTCCTTCTCCACATGCTTGCGATATTCGTCGAGCGTGGTCGCGCCGATACAGTGGAGTTCGCCGCGCGCGAGCGCGGGCTTGAGCAGGTTGCCCGCGTCCATCGCGCCCTCGCCCTTGCCCGCCCCGATCAGCGTGTGCATCTCGTCGATGAACAGGATGACGTCGCCCTCGCCGGCCTTCACCTCGTCGAGCACGCCCTTCAGCCGTTCCTCGAACTCGCCGCGATATTTGGCGCCGGCGATGAGCGCGCCCATGTCGAGCGACATCAGGCGGCGGCCCTTGAGCGTATCGGGAACGTCGCCGTTGGTGATGCGCAGCGCCAGCCCTTCTGCGATCGCGGTCTTGCCGACGCCGGGCTCGCCGATGAGGACGGGATTGTTCTTGGTCCGGCGCGCGAGGATCTGCACGGTGCGGCGGATTTCCTCGTCGCGGCCGATGACGGGATCGAGCTTGCCGCTCTCCGCGGCTTCGGTCAGGTCGCGCGCGAACTTCTTCAGCGCGTCGTAGCGGTCCTCGGCGCCCGCGGTGTCCGCGGTGCGGCCCTGGCGCAGGTCGTTGATCGCGCGATTGAGCCCCTCGGCGGTGACGCCGGCGTCGGCCAGCGCCCTGCCCGCGGGTGTGGTTTTCGCCGCCGCGAGCGCGAGCAACAGGCGTTCGACGGTGACGAAACTGTCACCGGCCTTAGTCGCAAGCCCCTCCGCCGCGTCGATCGCGCGCACCGCGTCATTGTCCAGGCCGGGTGCGCCGGACGCGCCGCCGCCGGTGACCGCCGGCAGCTTCGCAAGGCTCGCATCCACTGCTGCAAGCGCGCGCGCCGCATCGCCACCGGCGCGGGCAATGAGGCCGGCCGCCATCCCCTGCTCGTCGTCGAGCAACGCCTTCAGCAGGTGATCGGCGCCGATCCGCTGGTGGTTCATGCGGATGGCGATGGTCTGCGCGGCCTGCAGGAAGCCTTTGGCGCGGTCGGTCAGTTTCTCGAGGTTCATGCTGGGCCCCTGTTGGTCTGTCCGCCAGATAGTGTTGCCAGATTGTCACACAAGACCATGGCGGTGAAGCTTAGCCGCGACGTGGCGCGTGCGACAGGTTTCTCGACTTCGCCCGAAACGAACGGATAAGGGGGAACCGGGCGGATGGAGGAATGGCACATGCGTAAGGCGTTGAAGCGGATCGGCATCGGGGTGCTCGCCGTCGTCCTGATGGCCGCGATCGGGCTGGCCGTGTGGGAACCGCTCAGCGCGCGTGCGCCCGGCGCCGTCGTCTATACACCCACCGACGTGCGCATCGCGCGCGATGGCTATGGCGTTCCGCATATCTTCGGCGCGACCGACGCCGATGTCGCCTACGGTGTCGGCTACGCGCACGCCGAGGATGATTTCTCGACGTTGCAGGAAGTGCTGGCGATGACGCGCGGGCGGCTGGGCGCGATGACCGGCGCGGATGGTGCGAAGGTGGATTTCGCCGCGGCGGTGATCGACGGGCGCGGTACCGTGGAGCGCAGGTACGAAACGCTGCCCGCCGACGTGAGGCTGCTCTTCACCGCCTATGCGGCAGGGCTCAACCGCTACGCCGATCGCCATCCGGGCGAGGTTCGGCTGCGCGGGCTGTTTCCGGTGACGCCGCAGGATGTCGTGACCGGCTTCGTCGTGCGCTCGCCCTTCTTTTTCGGGCTCGATCAGGTGCTGGGCAATCTGGTCGAGGGCAAGCCGCTGAATCGGGAGGGCGGCCCTGCCATTCCACCGGAATTGTTGCAGGCCCGTACGAGATCCGGAGCCCTGCGCGTGACGAAGGGCGGCGCCCGATCGCGGGCCGCCCTTCGACAGGCGCACGGCTACGGTGCCGGGGGCAGGTCCGCCTATTTCGACGGTACCCTGTTCGGCGCGGGCGAAAGCCAGAACGGGTCGAATGCTTTTGCCGTCGCGCCGACCCGGACCACCGATGGCCGCACCTGGCTGGTCAGCAATTCGCATCAGCCGTGGACCGGCGGCGTCGCCTGGTACGAACTCGTCGTCCACTCCAATCAGGGCTGGGATTTCGCGGGCGCGACTTTCCCGGGCTCGCCCTATCCGTTCCTGGGCCACAATCGCGATCTCGGCTGGACCAACACGGTCAACCGGCCCGACCTGGTCGACGTCTATCGGCTGACGCTGGACGACAGCGGCACGCGCTACCGCTACGACGGGCAATGGCGGCCGCTCCAGCAGAAACGGGTGTGGCTGCGCGTCAAATGGGGACCCTTCGTGCTGCCGGTGCCCCGCACCGTCTACCGATCCCTGCATGGGCCGGTGATCGTCAACGAATCCGGCGCTTTCGCGATGCGCTACGCCGGGATCGACAGCCTCGACATGGTCACCCAATATTATCGCATACAAAAGGCGCGTACTTTCAGCGAGTGGCAGGCGGCGATGGCCGGGCAGGGCGTGCCGGCGACGAACTTCGTCTATGCCGATCGGGCGGGCAACATCGGTCTGTTCTACAATGCGATGTTCCCGGACCGGCCGGCGGGATATGACTGGCGCGCCATCCTGCCGGGAGACAGCAGCGCGGCGCTGTGGACCCGCACGCTGCCGTTCGCTCGCGTGCCGCGGTTGATCAATCCGGCGTCGGGCTATGTCATGAACGCGAACAACACGCCCTACACCGCGGCGGGGCCCGGCGACGAGATCGATCGCGCGCAAATCGACCCCAGACTGGGCGTCGAGCTCGACGAGACCAACCGTTCGTTGCGCGCGATCGAGCTGTTCGAGCGAGCGGGGCCGATCAGCGAGGATGCGTTGCGACGCATCAAATATGACACGGGCTATGTGCGCACCGGCTATGCGGCCGGCTTCCTGGCGCGGATCGCGGCGCTGGACGTGCGCGGTGACGCCGACCTGGCGCGCGCGCAAAGCCTGCTCGCGCGGTGGGACTGGCGGCTCGATGGACGGGGGCAGGGCGACGCGCTGGCGCTGATGGTGCTGCGTCCCGCCAACCGCATCCATTATCTGCGCAGCGGGGAGACGGCGGACGCGCGTGCGATCCTGACGGAGGCAGCGACGCACCTGACGACGCATTTTGGCAGGCTCGATCCGGCGCTCGGCACCGTGCTGCGGCTGCGGCATGGCGAGGGCGCGCGCGCGGTCGATCTGCCGCTCGATGGCGGCAACGACACGCTGCGCGCCTCCACGCTGTGGGACGTCGATCCCGACGGCCGCCTGCGCGTCCGGCATGGCGACAGCTTCTTGATGTTCGTATCCTGGGATGCCGCGGGCCGCGTGCGTTCGGAATCGGTCCAGCCGTTCGGCGCGGCGACGACGCGGCCCGCATCGCCGCACTACAGCGACCAGTCTGCGTTGTTCGCCGCGCATCGGTTGAAACCGGTGCTGTTCGAACGCGCGGATCTGATCGCCAGTAACCCGCGTTTCTATCGACCGTGAAAGGTTCGCGACCACGCAGGTAGTCGCTTGCCTTTGCAAACCCCGCTGGCATAACCCGGCGCATCGCGGCGCCGGACCATAGAGCGCCGCCAGCAGGGACGAGACCTCAATGCGCAATTTTGTTCGGTTGCCGATACTTGCCGCGCTGTCCGCGGCGACGATGCTGACCCCGATGGTGGCTGCCAGCGCGCAGCAACGCAGCGCCGCCGCGGCGCCTGCGAGCCCGCAGAGCCTGATCGAACGTATCGACATCCCCTATGAGCGGTTCGTGCTCGACAATGGGTTGACCGTGATCGTCCATACCGATCGCAAGGCACCGGTCGTCGCCACATCGATCTGGTACGATGTGGGATCGAAGCACGAGCCCGCGGGCAGCACCGGGTTCGCGCACCTGTTCGAGCATCTGATGTTCAACGGGTCGGAAAACGCCCCCAATGATTTCTTTCAATATACCGCGGAAATCGGCGCGACCGACCAGAACGGCACCACCAATTTCGACCGGACCAATTATTTCCAGACGGTGCCCACAGGCGCGCTCGACCGGGCGCTGTTCCTGGAGGCCGACCGCATGGGCAACCTCCTCGGCGCGGTGACGCAGGAGAAGCTCGATAATCAGCGCGGCGTCGTCCAGAACGAGAAGCGCCAGGGCGACAACCAGCCGTTCGGCCTGCTGCGCTATTATATCTTCGAAAACCTGGTGCCGCGCGGCCACCCCTATTATCATTCGACCATCGGTTCGATGGCCGATCTGAACGCCGCCAGCCTCGACACCGTGCAAGGCTGGTTCCGCGCCAATTACGGCCCGAACAACGCCGTGCTGGTGTTGGCCGGCGACATCGACGCGGCGACCGCCCGCCCCATGGTCGAGCGCTGGTTCGGTGGGTTCCCGCGTGGACCCGAGGTCGATCATCCGGTCGTCGACGTGCCGACTCTGCCTGCGCCGCTGGCGCGCGAGGTGACGGACCAGATCGCCACCACGCGCATCTTCCGCATGTGGGCGGTACCGGGGCAGGGCAATGCCGACAGCCCTGCGCTGGCGATCGCCGGCAGCGTGCTCGGTGGCCTGTCGTCGAGCCGGCTCGACAATGCGCTGGTGCGCCGCGAACAGATCGCCGTCAGCGTGTCGGCGGGCGCTCAGGCGTTCGAGGATATGGGCATCTTCATCATCTCCGCCGACGTGAAGCCGGGAGTGGACCCCGCGCTGGTCGCGCGGCGGCTGGACGAGGTGACCGCGCAGTTCCTGACCGAAGGACCGACCGAGGATGAGGTGCGGCGCGCCGTGATGTCGGGCCTGTCCGGCCAGATCGACGGACTGGAATCGGTCGGCGGTTTCGGGGGCAAGGCCACGATCCTGGCGGAAGGCGAGCTGTACCACGGCAATCCCGCTTTCTATCGCCAGCTGATCCAGCGGTTCGCGAGCGTGACGCCGACCAACGTGCGCGACATCGCCAGCCGCTGGCTGTCGCGGCCGGTATTCTCGCTGACATTCAATCCGGGTCCGCGCACCGACACGGGTGACGGGCGTGGCGGAGCGGTGGCCGATGGCGGCGCGCAGGCGGCGATCGATGCTGCGTTCGCGGCCAATTATTTTCGCGCGCCGGCCAGCGCGAACGAGCGCGCCTACGGCTCGCCCGCGCTGACGATGGCGGCGACGCAGGCCGCGCCGCCTGTACCGACCGCCGTGCCGACCGCCGCACCGACCGCGCCGCCGGCATCGGCCAGCGCGCCGCAGCGGACGAGGATCGAGCCGCCCGCTCTCGGCCAGATCGGCGATCTCGACTTCCCCACGATCGAGCGGGGGCGCCTGCGCAACGGCATCCCGGTCTATTTCGCGCGAAGGAGCGCGGTGCCGACCGTGCGCGCCACGATCAGTTTCGATGCGGGCAACGCCGCCGATCCGCGTGACCGGCTGGGTACGCAGACGCTGATGCTCAACCTGATGGAGGAAGGAACGACCAGCCTCGACTCCACGGCGCTCGCGGAGGCGCAGGAGCGGCTCGGCGCCAATATCTCGACCGGTTTCGACAGCGACCGGACCAACGTCTCGCTCTATGCGCTGGTGCCCAACCTGCGGCAGTCGATGGCGCTGTTCGCCGACGTCGTGCGCAATCCCGCCTTCGCGCCGGCCGAACTCGAGCGGCTGCGCAACCAGCAGCTGACGGGCATCGCGGCGGAACTCAACAACCCCAACGCGTTGGCGGGCCGTGCCACGGGCCCGGCGCTCTACGGCCCCAATCACCCCTATGGTGCGATCGCGGGTTCGGGGACGGTGCCCAGCGTACGGGCCATCACGCGCGAGGACATTACGGGTTTCTATTCGTCCTGGGTGCGCCCCGACAACGCCGCCATCTATGTGGTGGGCGACACCGACCTGCGCACGGTGGTGGCGGAACTGAACCGTGCGTTCGGGGACTGGCGCGCGCCGGCGACGGCCAAGGGGGTCAAGGATTTCACGGTGCCGATCCCCGCGCCCAACCCGCGCATCCTGCTGGTCAATCGCCCCAATTCGCCGCAGTCGGTGATCGTGGCGGCCCAGGTACTGGGCGTGCGCGGCCGCGACGACCTGATCACCTTGCGCCAGGCCAACGACGTGCTCGGTGGCAACTTCCTGAGCCGCATCAATACCAATCTGCGCGAGACCAAGGGCTGGTCCTACGGGTCGCGCTCGGCGGTGGGTTCGCAGGAGGAGCAGATCCTGTTTCGCGTGGTCGCGCCCGTGCAGGCCGACAAGACCGGCGATGCGATCCGCGAGGTACAGAATGACGTGCGGTCGTTCCTGGGCGACAACGGCACGACCGCGGAGGAACTGGCACGCACCACCAACGAGTCGATCCGTGGCCTGCCGGGCGATTTCGAGACGTCGGCAGCGGTGCTGAGCGGTATCCAGAACATCATCGAGCTCGGCCGGCCCGACACCTATTACGAGGATCTGGCCGCGCGCTATCGCAGCATGACGGCGGAGGAGATGGGCGCGGCGATCCGGGCCGAGGTCGATCCCGCGAAATTCACCTATATCGTCGTCGGCGACGCGAGCGTGGTCCGGCCGCAGCTTGACGCGCTCGACCTGCCTGTGGAAACGATCGAACCCGCAACGCTCGGCGGCGAGTGAGCCGCCATATTGGAAGGAAAGACCGTCATGTCCGTCGCAGGCAGCTATGATTGCGTAACCAAGTCGCCGATGGGCGATCAGAAATCGGTGTTCACCGTCAATGTCGACGGCGATACGTTCACCGGCCAGAACGCGGGCGCCATGGGCAGCCTCGATGTCGTCGACGGCAAGGTCGACGGCAACACGCTGACCTGGAAGATGGACATGAAGGTGCCCATGCCGATGACGCTCAATTGCACCGCCACGGTCGACGGCGACACGCTGACCGGCACCATCGACACCGGCGCGTTCGGCAAGATGGCGATGAACGGCACGCGCCAGGCGTAAGCCTCGACCGCCCTACGTGGTTCGGCAGCGCCGCTCCCGTCGCTCATGACGGGGGCGGCGTTGCTGCTTCTGGTAAACAGGATGCGCGGTTGTGCCGCGGCGGCGCAGCTTCGTTAAGCTGCTGGTAACCGCGATCGCGGGCACCCTAAACATCGCGCATGCTGGGCCGTTTCTCCTTTCGGGCAAGGCACGCCCCGATCGGATGGGGCGGAGCGATGGACCGGACCACGGGCACCGCAAAGGTAACAGGGCGCGAGCGGATCGATCAGGCTGCGCGCCCGATGGCCGCGGGCGACGCGGTGCCGGAAGAGCGGCGCGCGGCGGCGATGGCGCGCCACATCCTGCGCCGCGCCGGCATCGCGCCGCTGGTGCCGGCGTTCGCCGCGCTGCTGATCGCTGCGCCCACGCCGGCGGAACCGCAAAGCACGGCCAGCACGCGCGTCACCGCCACCGCGCGGGTGGTTGTCCTGCCATCGTCGGCGCGCATCGAGGCGGGGCGGTTGATCGTGCGCGATGGCGCGCACCCGGAGACGGTCGTTCCGCGCCTGCCGCTGATGGAGCGCGCCTGCCAGGCCGTGCCGGTGGATGAAGAGCGATCCTGTCGGACGTTTGTCTTCGATCTGCCCTGATCAGCCGTTGGCGTCGCGCGAGCCAGCGCCTATCTAGAACCCCACATGCCTCCCCACAGCGATGCCAACGAACCCGCCGCCCTGGCGACGCTGGGCCGATTCCTGCCCTTTCTGTGGCCGCGGGACAATCGCGGCCAGCGCATGCGCATCCTTGCCGCCGGCACCTTCGTGCTGCTGTCGAAAGCGATCCAGCTGTCGATGGGGTTCATCTACGCTGCGGCGATCAACCGCATGCAGCCTGGCATGGAGCCCGCGGTCGCGCTCGCGATCGGGCTGGTGATGGCCTATGCCGGCGCACGGTTCGCGGGCGTGTTGTTCGACAACCTGCGCAACACGGTGTTCGAGCGCGTGGGGCAGGACGCGACCCGGCAACTGGCGGTCGACGTGTTCGCGCACCTGCACCGCCTGTCGCTGCGTTTCCATCTGTCGCGTCGCACCGGCGAGGTCACCAAGGTCATCGAGCGCGGGACCAAGAGCATCGACACGATGCTGTATTTCCTGCTGTTCAACATCGCGCCGACCGCCATCGAGCTGGTCGCGGTGCTGGTCATCTTCGCATTCAAGTTCAGCATCTGGCTGGCGGTGGCGACCGCGGTCATGGTCGCCGCCTATCTGGCGTTCACGCGCCGGGTGACCGACTGGCGCAACGCGCTGCGCGCGCGGATGAACGACCTCGACACGCTGACCATCGGGCGGTCGGTCGACAGCCTGCTGAACTATGAGACGGTCAAATATTTCGCCGCCGAGCGCCGCGAGGTGGAGCGGTACAGCAGCGTCGCCAAAAGCTATGCCGACGCCGCGGTCACGTCCGAGAACAGCCTGGCCTGGCTGAACGTCGGCCAATCGCTGATCACCAACCTGATGATGGCCGGCGCGATGGGCTTTACCGTCTGGGGATGGAGCCGCGGTCAGTTCTCGACCGGGGACGTGGTGCTGGTCAATACGCTGCTGGCGCAGCTGTTTCGCCCGCTCGACCTCCTCGGCATGGTTTATCGCACCATCCGCCAGGGCCTCATCGACATGGATGCGATGTTCCGGCTGACCGACACGCCGGCGGAGATCGCCGACGCGCCCGACGCGCCGCCGCTGCACGTGGCCGCAGGCGCGATCCGGTTCGAGGATGTGCGTTTTCACTACGAGGCCGACCGCGAGATACTCAAGGGCGTCAGCTTCTCGGTGCCAGGGGGCGGGACGCTGGCGATCGTCGGACCGTCGGGATCGGGCAAATCTACGATCGCGCGTCTCCTGTTCCGCTTCTTCGACGTGACGGCGGGGCGCATCACCATCGACGGGCAGGACATCCGCGCCATCACGCAAGCATCCCTGCGCGCGTCGATCGGGATCGTGCCGCAGGACACGGTGCTGTTCAACGACACGATCGGCTACAACATCGCCTATGGCCGCGAAGGGGCGGACGCGACGAGCGTGCGCGCGGCCGCGCATGGCGCGGCGGTTGGGCATTTCATCGAAAGCCTGCCGCAGGGCTATGACACCGAGGTCGGCGAGCGCGGGTTGAAACTGTCGGGCGGCGAAAAGCAGCGCGTGGCGATCGCGCGCACGCTCCTCAAGAACCCGCCGCTCCTGATCCTCGACGAGGCGACCAGCGCGCTCGACAGCCGCACCGAGGCGGAGATACTCGCGACGCTCGACGCCATCGCGCAGAGCCGCACCACCATCACCATCGCGCACCGGCTGTCGACCATCGCGCATGCCGACCAGATACTGGTGCTCGAGGCCGGCGAGGTGCGCGAGATCGGCCGGCATGAGGAGTTGCTGGCGAACGACGGGCTCTATGCCGCGATGTGGGCGCGCCAGGCGATCGAACGCGAGGAGGTGGCGGCGTGACTGCACGCGGCAGACTGGCATGCGACAACTGCGCCGTGCGGCTATCCGCCGCCTGTTCGGTGTTGACCGAAGAGGAGCGCGCAGAGCTGAGCACGCTCGGCACGTCGCGGTCGCTGGCGCGCGGCGAAACCCTGTTCCGCCCTGGCGACACGCCGGTCTGCGCTACCCTGATCAGCGGCGCGTTGAAACTGGTCGAGCTGAGCCGTGAAGGCGAGGAGCAGATCGTCGGGTTGGTGCACCCGGCTGGATTCACCGGCGAGCTGTTCGCCAGCGAGGAACGCATCGAGGCCGTGGCGCTGGCGCCGAGTCAGCTATGCCTGTTTCCCCAGGCGGCCTATCTGCGCATCGTCGAGCGGCATCCCAAACTGGCGGCCGCGCTGTTGCAACGCCAGTCGCGCGACCTGGCCGAGACCCGGTCCATCCTGTCGCTCACCGCGACGCGCGGATCGGCTGCCCGGGTCGCGGGCCTGCTGCTGTCGCTCGCACGCGCGGCGAGCGACAGCCCCTGTCATCCAGCCCGGCAGTTCAGCCTGCCGATGAGCCGCAGCGACATGGGCGATATGCTAGGACTGACGATCGAAACCGTCAGTCGCCAGCTGACCCGGCTCGAGGAGAACGGGGTCATCCGCCGTGACGGCCGGCGCGGTATCGCCATCCACGACCTGAAGGCACTGATTGCGGCCGCGGGGCGAGACTAGGCGACGACCGCTGTGATCACCGCGATCGCAACTGCCCAGCCGAGGATCAGTACGGGCAGTATGAGCATCTGCGCGCTGGCTTCCCCGGCAGACAGGTGCCCGGTGTGGCAGTCGATGCCGTCGCGGCGAAAGCCGGCCATGCCGGTCGCGCGGTCGCTGTGCGCTGGTCCCATCAGCTGGAACAGTGCGGGGACACCGAACATGCCGGCCAGCGACACGCCACAGATCGCCATGACGATACCCATGCGGTCTCCGGCGAAGGTCGCGCCCATGATCGCCAGAAATCCTGCGAACAGGGCGAACACGGCTGCATGGAGGACAGGCGGTAGGTCGAAATGCCGGGTGGGCAACTCTGTGGCGGGGGCACCGGTGGGTGCGATGACCAGCGTGCGTCTGGCGATGAGTGTGGCGTCGGGACGATGAGTGGACATGGACGGTCTCCGCAGTAAGCGATGCACGTGCATTGCGCGCCGTGGCCGCGCGCTGCATTGATCATAGTCAAAATTGGAAGGTGGCCTGCTTCTGCCGCTCGGCTAAGGCGCGCCGATGCCTGCTGATCCCAAAACCATCGAGACCCTGCAGCGTGTGTTCGGGTTTCCCGCCTTTCGCGGCATGCAGGAGGCGGTGGTAGCGCGTGTGCTGGCGGGGCGGCATACGCTGGCGGTGATGCCGACGGGCGCGGGCAAGTCGCTGACCTATCAGCTGCCGGCCTGCGTGCTGTCGGGCACGGTGGTGGTGATTTCCCCGCTGATCGCGCTGATGCACGATCAGCTGCGCAGCGCCGAGGCGGTGGGTATCCGCGCCGCGACCCTGACCAGCGCCGACGCCAACCGCGCGGAGACGATCCAGCGGCTGCTCGCCGGCGAGCTCGACCTGTTGTACGCGGCGCCCGAGCGCGCCTCCCAGCCCGGCTTTCGCGACCTGCTGCGGCAGGTGCGCGTCGCGCTGTTCGCGATCGACGAGGCGCATTGCGTTTCCGAATGGGGGCATGATTTTCGGCCCGATTACCGTTTGCTCAGGCCGTTGCTCGATGCCTTCGCGGATACGCCGCGGCTCGCGCTGACCGCGACTGCGGACGCGCACACCCGCGCGGACATCCTGGCGCAGCTCGGTATACCGGCGGACGGGCTGATCGTCGCGGGGTTCGATAGGCCCAATATCCGCTACGCCATCCACCCGCGCAGCAGCATGAAGACGCAGGTGGTCGAGGCGGTACGCGCGATCCCTGGCGCTGGCATCGTCTATGCGCAGACGCGCGACGGGTGTGAGGGGCTGGCCGCCGCCATCGCCGCGAGCGGGCGGCCCGCACGCATCTACCACGCCGGCCTGTCGCCCGAGACCCGTGCGGCGCACCAGTCGGCCTTCGTCAAATCGGAGGATATGGTGATGGTGGCGACCGTCGCCTTCGGCATGGGCATCGACAAGCCCGACGTGCGTTTCGTGGTGCATGCCGGCCTGCCGAAATCGATCGAGGCCTATTATCAGGAGACCGGGCGCGCGGGCCGCGACGGCGACCCGGCCGAGGCGCATCTGTTCTGGGGCGCGAGCGATTTTTCGAAGGCACGACAAAGGCTGGGCGACGTGCCGGAGGATCGGCGCGCAGGGGATCGCGCACGGCTGAATGCGCTGGCCGCGCTGGTCGAGGCGCCGACCTGTCGCCGGGCGATCCTGCTGCGCCATTTCGGCGAGGAGCCGCCGGCAGCGTGCGGCAATTGCGACAACTGCCTGAACGCGCCGCAATCGACCGATGCCAGCGTGCTGGCACAAAAGCTGCTCTCCGCCGTCTACCGCACCGGGCAGAGCTTCGGCCTGGGGCACATCGTCAACGTTCTGAGCGGCAATGCGGACGAGCGGGTGCGCGCGCGCGGACACGACCGATTGTCGGTGTTCGGCATCGTCGAGGCAGACGAGGCGGCGAACCTGCGCGGTCTTGCCCGCAGCCTCTTGGCGCGCGAGGCGCTGAGCGAGACCCAGCATGGCGGGCT
The DNA here is from genome assembly GCA_965365395.1 of uncultured Sphingomonas sp. Taxonomy (GTDB): domain Bacteria; phylum Pseudomonadota; class Alphaproteobacteria; order Sphingomonadales; family Sphingomonadaceae; genus Sphingopyxis. The sequence continues at coordinate 1,779 of CBDUBN010000020.1, read as the reverse complement.
GATGCTGGGGCCGGCGGCGAAGCCGATCCTGACGGGCGAGGCGCGCGTCGAAATGGTCGTGGCCCCGCCCAAGGCACGGCGCAGGCGCGGCGAACGCGGGGGCGCGGGCGCCACGCTCAACCCCGTCGGCGATCCGCTGTTCGAGGTGCTGCGCGCCTGCCGCCGCGATCTTGCCGCCGAGGCCGGGGTCCCGCCCTATGTCATCTTCCACGACAGCGTACTGCGCGACATGGCGGGGTTCCGCCCCGCGAGCCTCAAGGCGCTGGGCGAATTGCCGGGCATCGGCGCGCGCAAGCTGGAGGCTTATGGCGAGGCGTTCCTGCGCGTCATCCGGCAGCATTGAGCATGCTTTTCGCGGCAGCGGCGGCGGGCTAGAGAGGTCGCATGTTCCATGCGCTGACCTCCGATTTCCTCGTCGCTCCGCAGATCGATGAAGCCGCCGTCGCCGAGGCGGCCGCGCGCGGCCTCACGACCATCGTCAACAATCGCCCCGACGGCGAGGAGCCGTCCGCACCGCAGGGGAGCGCGATCGCTGCCGCGTGCGCCGCGCACGGCATCGACTATGTGGCGATACCCGTCGGGCATGGCGGGGTGGGCCATCCGCAGATCGACGCGCTTGGCGATGCGATCGAGGCGAGCCGCGGGCCGGTCCTGGCCTATTGCCGGTCGGGCACGCGATCGACGCACCTGTGGGCGCTGGCGCGCGCGAAGGCCGGCGACGATCCGCAGGCGCTGTGCGAGGCCGCCGCGGCCCAGGGCTATGATCTGAGCGGACTGCGCCCCACGCTCGACATGCTGCACGCCGGCCGGGGATGATGCCGGGATGGCTCGTCTCCATGCTGCCGCTGGCGGGATCACTGATCGCGGTGCTGCTCCTGGCGCGGATCGCGCACTGGATGGGGCTTGGCGCGGGGCATGAGCGGATCGTGGACGAGGGGCATGCCATCGCGCTGGCGGAGGAAGCGGAATGCGGCTTCGACGGCGTGCAGGCCTGGGTCGACGCCGCGGGCTATGGCGCGATCGTGCGCGCGGGGGACGGCGCGATGATGCTGGTGCGCAGCCACGGCAACCGCTTCGCCGCGCGGCGCATCGATGCGCGCTTCACCGCGCGGCTCGATCGGGGCCGGTTGTGGCTGGCGAGCGGCGAGCGTGCCTTCGGGGTGGTAGAGCTCGATTTCGGCGCGCGCGCGCCGGTCATCGCCAGTTCGTTGCGCGCGGTGCTGCGGTGAGCGACCTCCCTGATCCGGTCCAGCTGGCGATCCCGCTGTTCGTACTGCTCATCCTCGCCGAGATGTGGTTTTCGCGCGCGCAGGGGCCACACCGGTACGAGCCGCGCGATACGCTCACCTCGCTGATGCTGGGTTTCGGCAGCACCATCGCCGGGCTGCTCACCGGCGGATTGTTCATCGCCATCGCGCTGTGGGTGTATCAGTTCCGGCTGTTCGACATCGGCTACGCCTGGTGGGCGTTCGTCGCCGCCTTCATCCTCGACGATCTGGCCTATTACTGGATCCACCGCGCGGGGCACCGCATCCGCTGGGCGTGGGCGGCGCATGTCATCCACCATTCGAGCCAGCACTATAATCTGTCGACCGCGCTCCGGCAGACCTGGACCGGCTTCATCGGGCTGACTTTCCTCATCAAGCTGCCGCTGTTCTGGATCGGCTTTCCGCCGGCGATGATCGCCTTCGTCGCGGGGCTGAACCTGGTCTACCAGTTCTGGATCCATACCGAGGCGATCGGGCGCATGCCGCGCTGGTTCGAGGCGGTGTTCAACAC
>CBDUBN010000019.1:0-25655 GCA_965365395.1 uncultured Sphingomonas sp. | reverse complement strand
ACCTGGCGGATCAGCTGCTCGCGCATGTTCAGCCGGCGGATGAAATGGTGCGGCACGCCGATATGGCCCAGCAGCGTGAAGATATGCTCGGAAATGCGGTTGTTGAGCACGCCCTTGCCGTTGATCGTCCCGCGCTTCTGCGCGTTGAACGCGGTGGCGTCGTCCTTGAAATACTGGATCAGCGTGCCGGGCTCGGGGCCCTCGTACAGGATCTTGGCCTTGCCTTCGTAGATCTGGCGGCGACGTGCCATGGCCTGGTGATTCCCCGTGAAAAGACGCTGCCCCGGCGACGGCGAACGCGCTGCTCGACCGGGCCGGGGCTTGCGCGCTGCAATAGCCCAACCGCCCGGCTCTAGCAAATGCGCGCTTGCATGGCCGTGCCTGCGTGGCACGATGCGTTCACCATGAGGAGAGCCCAATGAGCGAGCCGCAGACCCGCACCGAACGGCAAGGCAGCGTGATGATCGTCACGCTCGACCGCCCGGCCGCGATGAACGCCTTCACCGCTCAGATGAAGGACGAATTGGTCGCCGCGCTGGACGAGGCGGACGGCGACGACGCCTGCCGCGCGGTCGTGTTCACCGGCGCGGGCGAGCGGGCCTATTGCGCCGGCGCGGACCTTTCCGCCGGCGCCGCGACCTTCGATTACGAAAGCCGAGGCCGCGGTGACACGCGCGACGCAGGCGCCAGCCCGGTGGGCGCGGACGGCAGCATCGACTGGTCGCACCCCCTCGTCCGTGATTCGGGCGGCGAACTGACGATGCGCATCTTCGCGGCGAAAAAGCCGGTGATCGGCGCGATCAACGGCGCCGCGGTGGGCATCGGCGCGACCATGACCCTGCCGATGGACATGCGCCTCGCATCCACGACCGCGCGCTACGGTTTCGTCTTCGCGCGCCGCGGCATCGTGCCCGAAGCCGCGTCGAGCTGGTTCCTGCCGCGCCTGGTCGGCATGCCGACCGCGCTCGACTGGTGCCTGTCGGGCCGCATCTTCGATGCCGAGGAGGCGCGTGAGGCGGGGCTGGTGCAGGCGGTGCATGAGCCGGGCGAACTGATCGACGCCGCACTGGCGCTTGCGGAACGGCTCACGGCGAGCAGCGCGCCCGTCTCGGTCGCCGCGACACGCCACATGCTGTGGCGCATGGCCGGCGCGGCGCACCCGGTGGAGGCGCACCGCTGGGACAGCCGCATGATCTTCGCGCGCGGCCGCATGGCGGATGCGAAGGAAGGCGTGGTCAGCTTTCTCGAAAAACGCCCCGCCGCGTTCACCGACAGCGTGGCGCGCGATTACCCTGCGTTCGCCCCATGGGACGAGGACGGGAGCTTCCGATAGGTTCATTGCGTATCCCGCCGGCCGGGATACTCGCGGCAACCGACCGCCCCTAGCCCACCCCGTCGCACACGCGGATGTCGCCCGGCGCGGGGCGTGTACTGGCGCGGACGAAGCGGGCGAAATAGCCACCGGCGTTGGGCTTTTCGACGAACTCCAGCGGGCGGAAGCCCACCGCCTGGAACTCGCAGATGAGGAGCGGCAGCGGCGTGCCGTGCTGCGCCACCGGGCGGTTGGCGTCGACCACGATGACCTGCCCCTCGCCGCGCAGCGCCGGCCACAGCCGCCACAGGAAGGCGTAGGGCTCCTCGATCTCGTGATACATATGGACCATCAGCACGCGGTCGAAACTGTTCGCGGGCAGCTTGGGATCGTCCGCCGCCCCGATCCGCAGGTAGACATTGTCGAGCCGTTCGCGCTCGACGCGGATGCCGAGCTGCTCGACCGCCTTCGCATTGATGTCCTGCGCGACCACACGGCCCTCCTCGCCCACCAGCGGCGACAGGCGGATGGTATAATATCCCTCGCCCGCGCCGATGTCGGCCACGGTCATGCCCGCAACGATGCCGGCCCTCTCCATCACCTCGTCGGCCTCGCCCAGCCGGTCGCGCGTGTCCTCGTCCGACCAGCGCGTCGACACGACCGGCGCCACGGGCCGGTTGGCGCGGGGAAAGCTGACCGCGCTCTCCGGCCGCGCCGCGCCCGCCGGCATGACCCATTCGCACGCGGCCAGCGGCAGCAGCATCGCGGCGGCGAAAGCGCGCGCGCCGTTCACTCCACGTCCTCCACCTCGACCCGCTCGCCGGTCACCCGCTGGGCCAGCGCCGCGGCCATGAACGGGTCGAGCGCGCCGTCGAGCACGTCGTCGGGCGCGGTGGAGGTGACGCCGGTGCGCAGGTCCTTCACCAGCTGATAGGGTTGCAGTACATAGCTTCTGATCTGGTGGCCCCAGCCGATGTCGGTCTTGGCCGCATGCTCGGACGCTGCGGCCTCCTCGCGCCGCCTGAGCTCGGCCTCGTAGATGCGCGCCTTGAGCATGCTCATCGCCTCGGCCCTGTTCTTGTGCTGGCTGCGCTGGTTCTGGCAGGCGACGATGATGCCGGTGGGGATGTGCGTGATGCGTACCGCCGAATCGGTCGTGTTGACATGCTGCCCGCCCGCGCCGCTCGCGCGGTAGGTGTCGATCTTGAGGTCGCTCTCGTTGACCTCGACGACGATATTGTCGTCCACCACGGGGTAGACGCCGACGGACGAGAAGCTGGTGTGCCGCCGCGCCGAGCTGTCGTACGGGCTGATGCGCACCAGCCGGTGCACGCCGGTCTCGGTCTTGGCATAGCCATAGGCATTCTCGCCCTTCAGCAGCAGCGTCGCGGACTTGATCCCCGCGGCCTCGCCCGCCTGGTGCTCGACCAGCTCGACCTTCAGCCCGCGCCGCTCGGCCCAGCGCTGGTACATGCGCAGCAGCATCTCGGCCCAGTCCTGGCTCTCGGTCCCGCCCGCCCCCGCGTGGATCTCCAGATAGCTGTCGTTGGCATCGGCCTCGCCCGAAAGCAGCGCCGTGACCTTGCTCGCATCGGCGCGCTCCGCCAGCGCGGCGAGGCTGGCGACCGCCTCGTCGACCAGCGCCTCGTCACCCTCCATCTCGGCGAGCTCGATCAGCTCGACCGTGCTCGCGCTCTCCTCCTCGATCGCGCGCGTCGCCGCGACCGCCTCGTCCAGCCGACGGCGTTCGCGCATCACCTCCTGCGCCGCCTTGGGGTCGTTCCACAGGCTCGGGTCCTCGACCTTGGCGTTCAGCTCGTCGAGCCGCACGAGCGCCGCGTCCCAATTGAGGAAACGGCGCAACAGCGCGGTCGCCGCCTTGATGCGATCGACATGGGCCTGCGCTTCGGCGCGCATCTCTCACTCCTGACACTCGGTAATGGCAGCCCGCGCGGATAGGCGGCGGGGACGCGCTAGTAAATCCCGTCGCCGCCCGGCCGTCCGGCCAGATCGCTGGCGGCGCCCGGCGGCGCGGCAGGTCCGCCCCGCGCGGTCGCACGCGGCCGTGCGGGCCCGCGCGGTTGCGGCACCTCGTCGCTGCGTACGCTGCGCCGGGGCTCGGTCTCGGCCTTGAACGCTTCCCAGATGATCGCAGCTGTCGGGCTGTCGTCCGGAAACGCGCCATAGACGCGCCGGCCCGACCGCCGCTCGATGCGCACCATCCGCGTGCCTTCGGGCGCGAGGAACGGCAAAGGCGGCTGCCCCCGCGTCGCCACGCGCGCGAACTCCTTGAATATCGGCGCGGCGATGGTGCCGCCGAACGCCGCGCCGCCCAGGTTGCGCGGCTGATCGTAGCCCAGATACACGCCCGCCACGAACGCCGGCGTGCCACCGATGAACCACACGTCGGTCGGCCCCGTCGTCGTGCCGGTCTTGCCGAAAATGGGCCGGTTGAGGTCGCGCAGCAGCGTCGCGGTGCCGCGCTGGATCACCCCTTCCAGCATGTGCACGGTCTGGTAGGCGGAAATGGGGTCCATCAGCTGACGGCCGGTCTGGGCGAAACGCGGCATAGGCCGCCCGTCCCATTCGGCCATGTTGCAGCGCGCGCACGGCCGCCACCGTTCGGGATAGATCACCCGCCCGTCGCGGTCCTGGACATAGTCGATCAGATGCGGGCGCAGTTCGCGGCCATGGTTGACCAGCATCGCATAGGCGTTGGTCAGTTTCGACACCGTCGTTTCACCCGCGCCCAGCGCGAAGGCGAGATAGGGTTTGTATTCCCCCACGCCCATGGTGCGGAAGGTCCGCACGACATTGGGCATGCCGACCTGGCTGGCGATGCGCACGGTCATCAGGTTGCGCGACTGTTCGAGGCCCCAGCGCAGCGTCTGCGGCCCCGCCGCGCCGCCGCCCGAATTGCGGAAACATTTGCGCCCGCCAGCGGATGTCTGATCGTCCACGCAGAAACTGCCGTCGACGATGATCGACGCCGGGGTCAGCCCGTGATCCATCGCGGTCGCATAGACCAGCGGCTTGATGGTGGAGCCGGGCTGGCGCCGCGCCTGCACCGCGCGGTTGAAGCTGACCAGGTTGGAATCGAACCCGCCCTGCATCGCGAACACCCGGCCCGATGTCGGGCTTTGCGCCACGAACCCGCCCGAGATGCCGGGAATGGTCTTCAGCGCATAGGTGCTCCCCGCCACGCGCTTGACCAGGATGACGTCGCCGGGCTTCAGCGCGGCATAGGCGGTGCCGCCGCCGCGCGCGGCCATGCTGGCATAGCCCGACGGCAGACTGCCCGTATCACCGTTGGGAAAGCCGATCGCCGCGGCGCCGCCCGCCTTTTCGATCACCACCGCCACACGCCAGTTGTCGTAATCGATGGTCAGGTAACTGGAACGCAGCCGGCTCGCCCATTCGTCGTCCACCGGCAGCGTCGCGATCGGACCGGTCCAGCCGCGGTTGCCGTGGTAGCGGATCATCGCGCGGCGCATCGAGGCTTGCGCCACGTCCTGCAGCGCGCCGTCGAACGCGGTGCGCACCCACAGGCCGCCGCCGTAGACGCTGTGCGGCCCGTCCTCGGCATTCTCGCCGAACCGGTCGATCAACTCGCGCCGCACCTCCTCCATATAATAGCCGCCGACATCCGCGAATTGCGATCCGCGCTGCGGCGCGAGGCCGAGCGGCATCGCGTTGGCGGCGGCGCGCTGCGCCTCCGTGATCCAGCCCGACCGCACCATCTCGCGCAGCACATAGCCGCGCCGCTGGGTCGCCTCGCGCTCCCGTCCGACCCGGCCATAGCGTTCGGGCGCCTTGGGCAGCGTGGCCAGGAACGCCATCTCGTGCAGCGCGAGATCGGCAACGTCCTTGTTGAAATAGGCGCGCGCCGCCGCCTGCACGCCGAACGACTGCCGCCCCAGCGGAATCTCGTTGAGGTAGAGCGCAAGGATTTCCTCCTTGCCGAGCACATCCTCGATGCGCGTCGCGAGCAGCATTTCCTTCAATTTACGGGTGATCGAATATTCGTCGCCCAGCAGGATGTTCTTGGCCACCTGCTGGGTAATGGTCGATCCGCCGCGCGCCCGCTCGCCCGTGCCCATTTTGGAAACATAGTCGACGATCGCGCCGGCGAAGCCCGGATAATCGACGCCGCCATGCTGGAAGAAGGTGCGATCCTCCGCCGCCAGGAAGGCGCGGATCAGGAGCGGGGGGAACTCGTCGTAATCCAGCTGCACGCGCCGTTCGCGCGCGAAACTGTGCGTCGGCATGCCGGTCACGTCGCGCACGATGCTGGGCAGCGGCGGCTGATATTCCAGCAGCGTTTCGGCGTCGGGCAGCCCGCGCGCGATGAACAGCCACAACGCCAGCAGCCCGATCAGCCCCGCGCCGGCGATATAGGTCAGCCAGCGGAACCAGCGGCGCGGCCACAAACGGGCCACCCGCTCGCGCAGCGCGGCCAGACGGCCGCCGGCCTCGCGCGTCAGGCGCAGGCGCAGCGATGGGGAGGAGGCAGCAGCGGGATCGGCCATCGTCGCCGCCCTCTAGCATAGAAGCGCGGCGCTGCCAGCGGGACTTGCGCTATCGGCCGCGCGCGCCCGGCAGCGCCTCGGCGGACATGTCGCGGCGGATACTCTGCCGCGCGAAATGGGTCAGCACCGCCTGGCGCAGGCCGCGCGCGATGGCGCGCTGGCCCGCCGGGCTGGCGATGCGCGCCGCATCCTCGGGGTTGCTGATGAAACCCGTCTCGAGCAGGACGGAGGGCATGTCGGGGGCCTTCAGGACCACGAACCCGGCGAAGCGGTGCGAGCCCGTGCGGAACGGGATGTCGCCACCCGCGCTGCGCTGCAGCTGCCTAGCGAAATCGGCGGACAGGTTCATCGTCTCGCGCTGCGTGAGATCGATCAGGATCGATTGCACGTCACCCGACTGGCCGCCCAGGTCGACGCCGTTCAGGATGTTGCTGCGGTTCTCGCGCGCGGCGAGCCGCTGCGCCTCGCGGTCGGAGGCGACCTCGGACAGGGTGTAGATCGACGCGCCGGTCGCGCTGTGGTTTTCGGCGGCATCGGCGTGGATGGACACGAACAGGCCCGCGCCCAGCCGCCGCGCGATGCCATAGCGCTCCTCGAGCACCAGATACTGGTCGGCATCGCGCGTCAGCGCCACGCGCACGCGCCCCGTGGCCACCAGATCGTCGCGGATGGCGCGCGCGATCGCCAGCGTGATATCCTCCTCGCGGTGCCGCCCGTCGGGCGAGATCGCGCCCGGATCGTGCCCGCCGTGCCCTGCGTCGATCACCACCAGCGGCAGCGCGGGGTCGTCGCGCCCGGCGATGCGCGGCAGGGCGACGCCGCTGCGCGGACGCCCGATCGGCACCGACACCTGATAGCGCCGCTGTTCGCGCCGCGCCGCGCCGAGCAGCGGGGCGGCGGGATCGAGCGCGGCGAAACGGCGGCGCCCGGCGCGGGCGGCGGCGGCAAACTCGCCGGCGCCGGCTTGCGCGAGGGTCAGGGCGAGCGTGCGGCCATCGGGCGAGCGGGTCAGCGCGGCGACCAGCAGCGGGCGATCGAGGTCGAGCACGAGCCGCAAGCCGCCATCGTCCAGCCGCCCCTGCCGCAGCCGCAGCACGCGGTCATGCCCCCCGATAGCAACGTCGCCGCCTTGCGCACCCGCGATGTCGATGGCCAGCCGCTGCGGATCATCGAGCGGGCTGACCGCCGCCTCGCCCACGGGCCCCGCAAAGACGAGGGTGAGTTCACCATCTTCGAGCCGCGCCGATTCCAGCGGTCCCGCGGCGGCGGGCACCCAGGCGAAGGCCGCGAGGCAGGCAAGCAACAGCTCGATCACGCGGCGCTTATGGCCGTCGACAAGGGCCTTGGTCCAGAGCGTCATGTTATTCCTTCGCTCCGGCCGCTCGCGCCGGATCAAGCAACGCCCTATAGTCCGGCCACGCCAACCGCCGCTCAAGAACCATGGTTAACCGCCTGTTGACGGATTTCGTCCACCAGCGCCCGTGTCGCCGATCCGAACGGTTCAAGGCCGGCTTCGCGCAAATGCCGTGTTGCCCGCCCCCCTGGTGGGTGCTAGCAGCGCAACGACCGATTGCGATGCCCGTTCTTTTGCGGGAAACTTCTCGCAGGCGGCAAGAATGAGCGACCGGCGCCGCGAGACCCTCGTGCTCGATGCCAAGCCGCCGGTCGGCAACCAGGTTGAATGACGCATGACAGCCACGCTTTCCCATCGCGACCGCACCCCTGGGGTCGGCGCGGCGGGTGCTTTCGCGGGCTTGCAGCGCATTGACGTTTCCACAGCAACCGGGACCGCGGCCACCCTGGCCACCCCGTCGCCATGCCCCGCATCGGCGCACCGGTCCCCCCATATTCGCGCGGCCCGCGGGCCAGCTGCCAGCCGCCGCGCCCGGAGTAGAATAGATGACAACGCGCATGTTGATCGACGCGCGGCACCGGGAGGAAACCCGGGTCGCGGTCATCAAGGGAAACCGCATCGAGGAATTTGATTTCGAGTCCGCCGAGCACAAGCAGCTCAAGGGCAATATCTATCTCGCCAAGGTAACCAGGGTCGAACCGTCGCTGCAGGCGGCATTCATCGAATATGGCGGCAATCGCCACGGCTTCCTCGCCTTCAGCGAAATCCACCCCGACTATTACCAGATTCCCAAGGAGGACCGCGAGGCCCTGCTGCGGGAGGAGGCCGAACATGCCGCCGCGGCCGCCATGCGCGCCGACGAGGATATGGACGCGCTGGACGGCGAGATCGACGATATGGCTCCCCCCGCCGCGCTCGGCGACGAGGACCAGCACGACGACGAGCGCGAGGACGGCGACCATGACCATGACGATCATCATGGCGCCGACGGCGGCGATGGCGATCGTGCGGACGAGGCGCGGCACGACGACGATGCGGCGGAAGCCGACGCGCATGGCGGCGCGGGTGCCGCCGACGACCTCGACGAGGAGGGCCGCGGACGCGACGAGGATCGCGGGCGGCGCGACCGCGGCGGCAGGCGCCGCGGCGGGCGCGACGGTGCGCGCGGCGGCCGCGAGCGCGGCGGACGCGACCGGGACGAGGAGCCCGCGGACTTCCGCCGCTCGCTGCATCGCCGCTACAAGATCCAGGACGTCATCCGCCGCCGCCAGGTACTGCTGGTGCAGGTGGTCAAGGAGGAGCGCGGCACCAAGGGCGCGGCGCTGACCACCTATCTCAGCCTTGCCGGCCGCTATTGCGTGCTGATGCCCAATTCGAGCCACGGCGGCGGTATCAGCCGCAAGATCTCGAACGGCGCCGACCGCAAGCGGCTGAAGAGCGTGATCGACGAGCTGGGCCTGCCCGCCACCATGGGTTGCATCGTCCGCACCGCGGGGCTGGAGCGCACCAAGACCGAGATCAAGCGCGACTTCGACTATCTCGCGCGGCTGTGGGATGAAATCCGCGAGAACACGCTGGGCAGCGAGGCGCCCGCGCTGATCCATTCGGACAGCGACCTCATCAAGCGCGCCATCCGCGACATCTACAACAGCGAGATCGAGGAGGTGTCGGTCGAGGGCGACGACGGCTATCGCGCCGCCAAGGATTTCATGAAGCTCCTCATGCCCAGCCATGCGCGGCGCGTGAAGCAATATGCCGACCCCGTCTCGCTGTTCCAGCGTTACGGCGTCGAGGACCAGCTGGGGGCGATGTACCATCCGGTCGTGGGCCTGAAATCGGGCGGCTATCTGGTCATCAACCCGACCGAGGCGCTGGTGTCGATCGACATCAACTCAGGGAGGTCGACGCGCGAGCACAATATCGAGCAGACCGCGCTCAACACCAACCTCGAGGCCGCCTACGAGATCGCCCGCCAGCTGCGCCTGCGCGACATGGCCGGGCTGGTCGTGATCGATTTCATCGACATGGAGAACGGCTCGAACGTCCGCAAGGTCGAGCGGGCGATGAAGGATGCGCTCAAGAACGACCGCGCGCGCATCCAGATCGGCCGCATCTCGGGCTTCGGCCTGATGGAGATGAGCCGTCAGCGCCTGCGTACCGGCGTGCTCGAGGCGTCGACCCGCGCCTGCCCCCACTGCGAGGGCACGGGCCTCGTGCGCACCGCATCGTCCGCCGGGCTCAGCGCGCTGCGCATGCTGGAGGAGGAGGCCGCGCGTGGCCGCGGATCGCGCCTGGTGCTGCGCGCCAGCCTGGAGGCGACGCTCTACGTCCTCAACAACAAGCGGCGCGAGCTCGACGCGATCGAGAGCCGCTATTCGGTCGGTATCGAGGTCCAGTCCGACGGGCAGATGGAAGGCGCGCGGATGAGCGTCGACGTCAGCGGCCCGCCGCCGGCCAACCCCGTCCGCTATGACCGCATCGTCGAGGAGGAAGAGGAAGCAGAGGGCGCAATCCCCGATTTCGACGAGGAGGAGGAAGAGGCGGCCCCCGGGCGCGCGCAGGACGGCGAGCGGCGCGAACGGTCCGACGAAGGCGGCGAGCGCAAGCGTCGGCGCGGTCGGCGCAGGCGCGGACGCGGTGACGACCGGAGCGACGATCGCGGCGAGCATGGCTCCGGCGCGCAGCGCGGGCGCGAGCCGCGCGACGGCGACGGCAACGGCGACGGCGAAGATGCGCCGATGGTCGATGCCGATGCGGGCGGCGACGACGCCCCGCTGCGCGATCGCGGCGATGAGCCGCGCGAGGACGGCGAAACCCGCCGCCGTCGGCGCGGTCGCCGCGGCGGACGCAACCGGCGTGGCGGCGAGCAGGTCGAGCACGACCGCGAGCAGGACGGTGCGGCGACGGACGCGGAGGCGGCCGAACCCTCGAGCGAGGCCGAACCGCTCGATCCGGCGACGGTGCACGCCGAAGCCGACGCGGTGAACCCCCCGGCGGACGAGGATGCCGCGCCGCCTGCACGCAAGCCGGGGCGCCGGCGCAAGGGCGCCATCGCCGACGCCGAGCAGGCCGAGGCCGCGCCCCCGCCGGTCGATACGGCCGACGCGCCCGAAGCCGCGCCCAAGCGCCGCCGCGCGCGCAAGACCGACGCCACCGACGCAGGCGCCGAGGCGGCGCCGGCCGCCGCCGGTTCCACCGAAGCGGGTGACGCCCCGTCCAAGCCCAAGCGCGCCAGCCGCGCGCGCAAGGCGGCGGAAGCGCCGCCGGCCGATCCGGTAGCAAGCATGCCGGCCGACATGCCAGCCGACGGGGGCGTCGATCCGGTCACCGCACCTGCCGGCAACAATGCGGACGGGATCGTTGCCGACGAACCCCCTGCACGGGCGGCGGACGCCGACGCGCCGCAGGCGGCGACCGGCGACGACGCCGGCGCACCCGGCGGCGCCGAACAAGGCAGCGGCGATACCGCCGACCGTCGGCGCGGCTGGTGGCAGCGCACCTTCGGCTGAGCGTCCAGGCGAAGAACGGCCCGCCGCATGGCAGCGGCGGGCCGTCTCGCTTCACGCGGCGTTCACGCGCGGCGCCGCCATGGTAGCGACCATGCGCGAACCCCGCTTTCCATCCGCCCGTCCGGTGGCGCTGCTGCGCGCGCTGCTGGCCGTCGTCCTCAGCTTCGCGCTCGCCGCCACGCCGGTCAGCGCCCAGCAGATATTGCGCGACGCCGAAACCGAGGCGCTGCTCGCCGACATGTCCGCGCCGCTGATCCAGGCGGCAGGCCTACGGCCGCAGGATGTGCGCATCGTCATGATCGGCGACCGCAGCATCAACGCGTTCGTCGCGGGCGGGCAGATCGTCTACATCCATTCCGGGCTGATCGAGGCGTCGGACAACGCCAACCAGGTGCAGGGCGTGATCGCGCACGAACTGGGCCACATCGCCGGCGGCCATGTCGTCAACAGCGCGGGCCAGGAACGCGCGACCAGCATCGCCATCCTTTCGCTGCTGCTCGGCGCGGCGGCGATGATGGCCGGCGCGGGCGAAGCGGGCATGGGCATATTGGGCGCGGGATCGAGCGCCGCGATGGGCAGCTACCTCGCCTACAGCCGCGTGCAGGAGACCACCGCCGACGCCGCCGGGGCGCGCTATTTGTCCGCGGCCGGCATATCGGGACGCGGCAGTGTCGATTTCTTCATGAAGCTGCAGAACCAGGAGTTCCGCTACGCCGTCCCGCAGGACGACGAACAGGCCTATGGCCGCACCCATCCGCTGACCGGCGACCGCATCCAGTATCTGCGCGATACCTATCAGGCCGATCCCGCCTACGACCGCGCCACCGACCCTGCGCTCGAGGCGCGTTTCCAGCGGGTGAAGGCCAAGCTCGCCGGTTTCGTGCAGGAACCGCAGGCAACGCTGCGCCAGTATCCGCCGAGCGATACCCGCGTCGTCGCGCGCTATGCGAGAGCCTATGCCTGGCACCGCGACGCGCATCCGGACCGCGCGTTGGCGGAGGTGGACGCGCTGCTCGCCGACGCGCCGGGCGATCCCTATTTCCTGGAGCTGCGCGGGCAGATCCTGCTCGAATCGGGACGGCCGGCGGAGGCCCTGCCCGCGCTGCGTGCGGCGACGGCGGCGACCGGCCAGCAATCGCTGGTCGCCGCCTTGTTCGGCCATGCGCTGATCGCGACCGAAGACCCGGCCAATTTCGCCGAAGCGGAAGCCGTGCTGCGCGCGGCGGTCGCGCGCGACAACCAGAATCCCTTCGCCTGGTATCAGCTGGGCGTCGTCTATTCGAATCGCGGGGACGAGGCACGCGCCGCGCTCGCCACGGCGGAACGCTATCAATTGACCGGCCAGCCCGCGCTCGCGCTGACCAGCGCGGAGGCGGCGATGGCCGGCATCGCGCAGAACAGCCCTGACTGGCTGCGCGCACAGGATATCGCATTGGTTGCGCGTGCCCGCTTGGAGACCGAGCGCAGGCGCGGTAGACAGGCGCCCAGAGGCTGATCCGGCCCGGCGCCGGCCCCGCGAGGATGCGCGGCGCGCGCGGCGAGGGCGGCACGAGAGGGGCAGATGACCGCTAGCGATCCCGTGAACCCGCTGCCCGACGGCGGCGACGATCATTATCGTCCCTGGCTGCGCAACGGTGGCGGCGCGGGCGCGGCCGGCGCTGGCGGCGGCACGCCCGCGCCGGCGGGCGTGCACCGCCCCGGCCCGCTCCCCACACAGGACGCCGCGCGCGCACCGCGCGCGCCGCTTGGCGGCACTGTCCGGCAGGGTGCCACGCTCAGCGCGGAGGAGCTGCTCGCGCGGCCGATCCCGGTTGCGCCGCCCCCGCCTCCCGGTCCCACCGCATGGGAACGCGCGCGCGGCGCGGCGGCGGCCTTCGCCGACTGGACGATGATGCTGGGTGCGCGGGCCGACGTGCCGGCGCGTGTCGCGCGGCTCGAACTTGGCCGACGCTCGGGTGCGGCCGCCGCGTGGATCGCCAGCAGGTCGCGCGGCGGGGCGGAGCGCATCGCCGGCGTGGCGCAGACCGGCGCGGCGGCCGCGGCACCCAGGCTCGATGCAGCCGGCAGGGCCGCGCGCGCGGCGCTGGCCAGGGGCACGCAAAACGCGCGCGGCGGGCTCACCGCCGGAGCCGCCCGCGTCGGCAGCGCGACCCGCTCGCTGATCGACACCGCGGGCGGTCCGCGCGATGCGTCGTCCGATGGGATCGAATCGCAGCTCGACCGGTTGCTCGCCGACGAGGCCGCGGGCGTACCGCCGCGGGCCGCACCCCCCGTACAGCCGATCGCATCGCAGCCGGCAGCGGCGGCGGCGCTCCCCCTGTTCCCGGCAGATTCCGCGCCGGCGGCAGCACCGGCGCGGGCCGCTCCTTCGCCAGCCCCGCCCCCGCGCACGGCGGCATCCGGCGACGGCGGTCGGCCGTGGCACCGCCACCCCGGCACGCTCGCGCTGGGCGGCGCGGCCCTGCTCGCGGCGGGATTCGCCGGGGGGCAATATTGGACTGGCCCCGGCGTCGACCGCGCGACGACGGAACGCGTCATCCACGATTATCTGCTCAACAACCCCGAGATCCTGCCGCAGGCGATGCAGCGGTTGCAGGCACGCACCGCCGCGGCGACGGTCGAGCGCCTGCGCGACCGCATCGAAACCCCCTTCTCGGGCGCCTGGGCCGGTGCGGCGGACGGGGACGTCACGCTGACCGTGTTCACCGATTATGCCTGCACCTTCTGCCGCGCGTCCGTGCCCGATATCGAACGGCTGCTGCGCGAGGACCGGCGGCTCAAGGTGGTGTTCCGCGAGCTTCCCATCCTGTCGCCCGACAGCGAACCCGCCGCCCGGCTCGCGCTCGCCGCCGCGCGGCGGGGCCGCTACATGCCGATGCACCGCGCCTTGTTCGCCGCCGGTACGCCGGGTGAGGAGACGCGCCGCGACGCCGCAATCGCGCTCGACGTCGCCAATGATTCGGCTGCACTGGGGGACGCCGCCATCACCCGCGAAATCCGCGCCAACGTCGATCTCGCGCGCGAACTCGGGTTCGACGGCACGCCCAGCTGGGTGGTCGGCGACCGGCTGCTGACCGGAGCGGTGGGCTACGACCAGCTCAAGGCGGCGGTGGCGGCGGCGCGCGCGGGGTAGCCATCGGCATGTGCTCCGGCCTGCGTCGAAGCACGGCAGCCCCTATTTCTTTCCCTGCGCGATGACGAACAGTTCCGGGCTGCCCTTGCGGCTCGACGGCGGCTTGCCGTGCTTCACGGATGCGAAACTCTGCTTGAGCCGCGTCAGCAGCGCGCGGTCGGCGCCGCCCTGGAACACCTTGGACACGAACGTCCCGCCGGGGCTGAGCACCTGGCACGCGAATTCCGCCGCCGCCTCGGCCAGGCCCAGCGTGCGCAGATGATCGGTCTGCTGGTGGCCGACGGTATTGGCCGCCATGTCGGACAGGACGAGGTCGGGCGCGCGACCAAGCAGCGCCATAATCGCCTCCGGCGCGGCATCGTCCATGAAATCCATCTGCAATATGCCGACGCCATCGATCGGGTCGACGGGCAGGAGGTCGATGCCGACGATCGCCGCGCCGGGTGCCAGCCGCCGCACCACCTGCGCCCAGCCGCCCGGCGCGATGCCCAGATCGACGACCGCGCGCACGCCCTTCAGCAGCGCGAATTTCTCGTCGAGCTCGATGAGCTTGTAGGCGGCGCGGCTGCGATACCCCTCCGCCTTGGCGCGCCTGACATAGGGGTCGTTCAGCTGCCGGCTGAGCCAGCGGGTCGACCCCGCGGTGCGGTTGCGCGCCGTCTTTACCCGCGTATGCCCGCGTGCCGGACCATTGCCGCCGCCACCGCTCATGTGCGCCGTCCCCCCGTCCGTGCCGACCGCGTCGCCCGCGCCGCGCTCTCGCCGGCCGCATGCGCGTGCATCATCTGCCGCAATACGCCCTCGCGGATACCGCGATCGGCGACGTCGAGCCGGGCCGCGGGCCAGATGGCGACGATCTCCTCCAGCATCGCGCAGCCCGCGACGACGAGGTCGGCGCGCTCGCGCCCGATGCATGGCAACGCCTCGCGCTGCGTGATGGATAGGTCGGACAGTTCCCGGCAGATGGCGATCATGTCCGCGGTCGCGAGGTTCAGCCCGTCGATCCGTGACCGGTCGTAGCTCGGCAGGCCCAGATGCACGCTGGCAAGCGTCGTCACCGTGCCGCTGGTGCCCAGCAACCGCAGCGGCCCCGCCCGGCACCCCGGCATGGCGGCATCGATGCGCACGGCGAAGGCACGCACCGCATCGCGCACGGCGGCGCGCATCGCGGCATAGGATGCGGCCCGCTGGCGCGGATCGGCGCTGTCGTGGCGCTGCGATTCGGTCAGGCTGACGACGCCCCACGGCACGCTCTGCCAGCTGAGGATGGCAGGTTCGCCGCCGGCGTCGTCGATCAGCACGAGTTCGGTCGATCCGCCGCCGATGTCGAAGATGAGCGCCGGCCCCTCGCCCGCCGACAAGAGCTGGTGGCAGCCCAGCACCGCCAGCCGCGCCTCCTCCTCGGGCGGAATGATGTCGAGCAATATGCCGGTTTCCTCGGCCACCCGCGCGACGAATTCCGCGCCGTTCGCGGCCTGCCGGCACGCCTCGGTGGCAACGGCGCGCGACAGGAGCACGCGGCGGCGGCGCAGCTTGTCCGCACAGATGTGCAGCGCATCGATCGCACGACCGATCGCCGCTTCGCCGATGCGACCCGTGGCGGTCAGCCCCTCGCCCAGCCGCACGATGCGCGAATAGGCGTCGATGATCGTGAAGCCGCCGGTTTCGGGCCGCCCATTGCCCCGCCGGTCGTTGTCGGCGCGCGCGTCGTCCGGGCGCGCGATCAGCAGCCGGCAATTGTTCGTGCCGAGGTCGAGCGCGGCGAAGGCGGGGCGATAGCCGGCATAGGCAGGCGCAGGCCCGCCGCCTCGCCATCCACCCATTCGCGGCTCACCCTGATCCGCCATCACCCGATCGCATCTATGCTCTCCACCGCGAAGGAGCGCCGCGATGGTACTTGGGGGCGTTGCTAGGGCGCATGGGCGCCAATGACAAGAAGGCCGGCCCGCGCATCCTTGCGCGGACCGGCCTTCGAAGGGTGGAGCCAGGCGAGGGGGGAGGGTCGCCCGGCTCCGTTTCGGTCGGCGTCTAGCGGCAGCGGTCGTCGCTGCGGTCGATCGCCCGGCCCGCCAGCGCGCCGGCGCCCGCACCGATGATCGCGCCTACCGTGCGGTCGCCACGGCGACCCGCGATCTCGCGCCCGGCCAGGCCGCCGGCGATGGCGCCGATGATCGTGCCGGTCGTCCCGCTGCCGCGGCGGCAATAGTCGCCCCGGTAATCCTGGCGATAATAGCCGCGGTTCGCCTGGCGCTGGTAACGGCGGGCCTCGCGGCGCGCCTCGCGGCGGTCATAGCGGTCGTAATCGCGATAGTCGCGCTCGTAGCGCGAACCGTGGTCGTAATATTGGGCCGCGGCCGGGACCGAGGCAAAGCCGGTCAGCGTCGTCGCGGCGGCGGTCATCGCGAGCAGCATCTTCTTCATGGGTCGGTCTCCTCTTGCACCGGCACGATCTGTTGCCTGTTGAGAGGGAGATAGGCCGACACCGCTGAGACGAAGCTGAACGCGGCTGTTGGCCGCCGTTCAGCTTGCCGCGCCCCCGCGCGCTCGCCTAGGCGGGTGCATGGTCCGCCGCCTCATCGCCATCCTGGTCGTCGCCCTGCTGCTGCTGCCCAACCCGTTCGAGCAGCGCGAACGGCCGCGCTACAGCGGCTCGCAGCAGGTGCTGGTGCGTGCCGTGCCGATCCCCAACCCCCGGGTCGGCGAGGTGACGGTGGACGAGGCATGGCACATCGCCTCGGCCAACAGTTCGTTCGGCGGCTTTTCCAGCCTCGCGCTCGAATCGCCCAGGCAGTTCCTCATCGCCTCGGACTTCGGTTCCATGCTGCGGCTGCGCCTGCTGCCGTCGGGCACGGTCGTCGCGGCGCGCATCTGGCCGCTATGGCTCGATTCCAGGGCGTCACTCGGCAAATATGGGCGCGACCTCGAAGCGTTGACGGTCGATCCCGCCAGCGGAACGCTGTGGGGCGCGTTCGAGCAGAGCCACCGCATCGTGCGGTTCCGCCCCGGCATGGTCGCCACGCAGGGGGAGGCGCGCCCGGCGGCGATGCAGCGCTGGAACGAGAATGGCGGCGCGGAGGCCATGACCCGGCTCGCCGACGGGCGCTTTGTCGTCCTTTCCGAAAGCACCGGCGGGCCCGGCGGCGGCACCGACGCGCTCCTGTTCCCGACCGATCCGGTCGCCGAGCCGCGTCGGCGGCCGCTGCGCTTCGCGCTCGATCCCGGTGGGCGCGGCCGCATCACCGACGCCGCGTTGCTGCCCGACGGGCGCGTGCTGCTGCTGTTCCGCGACATCGGCCTTGGTGGCTGGGTCTCGACGCTCGCCGTCGCCGATCCGCGCTTGATCCGCGCCGACGCGATGTGGCGGTCGCGCACCATCGCGCGGTTCACCGCGCCCGACATCGCCGAGAATTTCGAAGGACTGGCCGTCGACGGGACGAGTGGGCCGGCCGCGGGGGGCACCGGGCGCGCGCCGGGCGCGCCGGTCACGATCTGGATGCTGTCCGACGACAATCGCGCCGGCTGGCAGCGCACCTTGCTACTGCGACTCGGCTGGTCGCCCAGCTGACGCCAAGCAAAGGGCCCGCATCGCCAAGGCGAGCGGGCCCTTTGCTGCCATCCGGAGCCGCGCGGCGGCGTCGGGCGAATCAGGCGGCGACGGTCTGCTTCTTGACGATGTCGCGCTTCAGGCGGCGTGCCTTCAGCGACAGCAGCTCGTCCTTGGTCTTCATCAGCCAGTTGTCGAGACCACCGTTATGCTCGACCGAGCGCAGCCCGTGGGTGGACACGCGCAAGCGGTACGACTGGCCCATCGCGTCGGACATCAGCGTGACATTGTGCAGGTTCGGCAGGAACGTGCGCTTCGTCTTGTTGTTGGCGTGGCTGACATTGTGTCCGACCTGGCGGCCCTTGCCGGTGAGTTCGCAAACGCGCGACATGATCAAAAACCTTCGTGTCTGGCTGACTGGAAAGGCTGCGCGCCTAAAGCCGACGGGAGGATTCGTCAAGGCGCGTCGCGCGCGGTAGGGGCGGCGGCATGCCCGGCTTTCCCGCCTCCCCCTTCATGGCCCGCGCGCTCGCCCTGGCGCGGGCGGCGGCCGCGGCCGGCGAGGTGCCCGTCGGCGCGGTGGTGGTGGAGGGCGGGCGGATCGTGGGCGAAGGCGCCAATGCCCCGCGTGCGCGGCACGATCCCACCGCCCATGCGGAAATGCAGGCGATCCGCGCCGCCGCCGCCGCGATCGGCAGCGACCGCCTCTCCGGTTGCGACCTTTGGGTCACGCTCGAACCCTGCGCCATGTGCGCCGGGGCGATCGCCCACGCCCGCATCGCCCGGCTTTACTACGGCGCGGACGATGCGAAGGGCGGCGCGGTCGCGCACGGCCCGCGCCTGTTCGCGCAGGCGACGGTGCATCATCGGCCGGAAGTTTATGGCGGCATCATGGACGAGGAAGCGGCCGGCCTGTTGCGCGGCTTTTTCGGCGCGCGCCGCTAGGCGACGCGCGCGCCAACCCTCCGGCCGGTGCGGCCGATGGCGCGCCTCAGTGCACGAACCGCGCCACCACGTCGCGGTAGCTGCGGCTGACCTTCACCTGCGTGCCCGAATCGAGCACGAGGAAACATTCGCCGTTGGTGTGCGGCTTCACCTGGCGCACCAGGCCCAGGTTGACGATGGTCGACCGGTGCACGCGCTGGAAGACGCGCGGGTCGAGGCGCTTTTCCAGATCCTTCATCGTTTCGCGCAGGATCAGCGAATTGTCGGCGGTGTAGATGCACATATAGTCGCCGGCCGCGTCGATCCGCTCGATGCTGTCGACATCGACGCGGAAGATCTGGCCGCGATCCTTGATGTTGATCAACTTCTCGAAGCGGTTGGCATTGTGCATGTCGCCATCATCGCCGCCCGCCTGGCCCGCCGCGTCGGGCGCGACCTCGGCCAGCACGGTTTTCAGTCGTTCGGCCTCCTCGCCCGCTTTCTGGTCAGCGAGGCGGCGCCGCACGCGGTCGAGCGCGTCGGCCAGCCGCTGCGGCTCGACGGGTTTGAGCAGATAGTCGACCGCCTGCGCCTCGAACGCGCGGATGGCGTGGTCCTGATAGGCGGTGACGAACACGAACAGCGGTGGTTCGACATCCATCAGTCCCTGCACCACCGAAAAGCCGTCGAAACCGGGCATCTGGATGTCGAGGAAGACGAGGTCGGGCTTGTGGGTCTTGATCTTGCGGATGGCCTCGCGGCCGTTCTGCGCGGTGTCGATGATGTCGACATCGCCATGGGCCTCGAGCCGGAGCGTGAGCCCCTGGATGGCGAGACTTTCGTCGTCGACGACGATGGTGCGGATGGTCATGCGCTCTGGTTTGCTTTCATCTGGTCCGGCATCGGATCGGCAGGCGGGGCCGTCACGACGAAGGGCAAATCGATCGTCACGGTAAAGCCGCCACCCGGCGCGTTGCGCGCCTCGAAGCGGTGGCGTTCACCATAGGCCTGGGCCAGCCGGTCGCGGATATTGGCGAGCCCGACACCGGTGGAAATGGTGGTCACGCTCATGTCCGGATTCAACCCGCCGCCCGAGTCGGACACGGTGATGCGCACATTTTGCCCGACGAGATGCGCGGTCAGCACGATGTCCGCGCCCTCCTCCGACGGGGTCACCGCATATTTGATCGCGTTTTCGATCAACGGCTGGAGCAGCAGCGAGGGCAGCCGCGCCTCGGCGACGCGCGGATCGACGTCGAAGCGCACGCGCAGCCGCTCCTCGAAACGCATCTTCTCGATGTCGAGATAGAGTTTGAGGGTGTCGACCTCCTGCGCCAGCGTCACTTCCGATGATGGTTCGGTGACCAGCGTGTAGCGCAGGAAGGAGGACAGCCGCGACAGCATCGCGTTCGCGGGCTCGGTCTGTTTGAGCAGCACCAGCGTCGAGATGGAATTGAGCGTGTTGAACAGGAAATGCGGGTTGATCTGGTAGCGCAGCATCGCGAGCGTGCTGGCGGTCGCCTGGTTCTCCAGCCGTGTCAGCTGGTCCGCCTGCTGCTCGACGCGCAGATAATAGTTGATCGCGAAATAGAGCGACGACCAGGCGGCGAGCGTGACCGCGTTGAG
Organism: uncultured Sphingomonas sp.; assembly: GCA_965365395.1. Classification (GTDB taxonomy): domain Bacteria; phylum Pseudomonadota; class Alphaproteobacteria; order Sphingomonadales; family Sphingomonadaceae; genus Sphingopyxis. The sequence continues at coordinate 5,724 of CBDUBN010000019.1, read as the reverse complement.
ATAGAATGGCACCAGGAACAGCGTGGTGAACGGCGCGCCGCCCGCGCCGACGCGGATCGAGGTCATCGATGCATCGATGAACGAATAGACGCCCGTCGCCAGCAGCACCGACACCACGGTCCCGGTCCACATCACCAGCGCCCGGCGCGCCATCAACGCGCGAAAGGCAACGGCCAGCAGGGTCGTCAGCGAAAATCCGGTGATGCCCGAAATCAGCAGCGGGGCGAGGTAGATGAACTCCTGCCCCGACGACAGGCCGGAGATCGCGCGCAGCACGAACCAGCCCGCCCAGCCCGCCGTCTGCAGCGTCCAGAAGGCGCGGATCTTGTCCTCGAAAAAGGGTTCCGGCACGGGTGCGGCCGGCGCGCGCGATGCAAGGAATGGCTGCATCAGATGCGTTGCGCCCGTTCAGGCGCGGTCGGCCAGCGCGGGCACGCCCGCCTCGCGCTCCGCCGGCCGCGCCGCGGCGCCGATCGGCCGTATCTCGTCGGCATGCATCCAGCACAGGTCATGCTTGCCCAGGGTGCGTCCGTCATGCGCCTGGATGGCGACGGTGCGGATCGGCTGCAGATCGCGCTCGTCGACCAGGACCGGGGTCGATGGCACGCCCGATCCCCATTTTTCGCCCCATTGGCGCAGAGCGACCATCGTCGGCAAGAGGTCGCTGCCCTTTTCGGTAAGGTGATACAGCACCTTGCGCCGGTCGCATTCCATTACCGTGCGCTCCAGGATGCGGTGCGCCACCAGCCGCTGCAGACGGTTGGACAGGATGTTGCGCGCGATTCCGAGTTCGGTCTGGAACTCCTCGAAATGATGCACGCCGTTGAGCGCCGCGCGCAGGATCATGAACGACCAGCGTTCACCCATCACGTCGAGCGCATCGGGCAGGCTGCACGCCAGCGCATCGCCCAGCGGTTCGCGAAGCTTGGAGTTTCCCATGGGCCTGTTGTGCATCCTTTGCCGCGCAAACCCAAGCAAATTTGCCCGATAAAAGGGTTGCAAGGCGCCACGTAATAAACTAGATAGCGAATCGCAACCTACAGCGTTGCAAATAGCCGTATCCCGCACGTGGTCACGATAGCGGGAACGGTCAGCAGAAAGGGCTCTCCCGCCATGAATCTTCTCCGTCTCTCCCCTGCCCAGCACATCGCGTCCTTCGGTGCCGCGGTCGTCATCGCCGTCTCGCTCCTCGCCGGGGCCGAAGCCCAGGCGCAGCCGCGCGGTACGGCCTATTACAGCGCTACGCTGGCCGCTCCCGCAGAAGCGTCGCGCGCGATCGCGGGCGGCGTCGTGTGGAATTGCGCCGGCACCGACTGCTCCGCGCCGCGCGGCACCAGCCGTCCGGCCATCATGTGCGCGCGGCTGGTACGCGAAGTCGGCGCGGTCGCGCGCTTCGCCGCCGACGGCCAGGCGCTCGACGCCGCCGCGCTCGAGCGGTGCAACGCCGCGGCGTAGGCCGACCCGAGGACTCCCGGCGGGGCGCCCCCCCTCTCGCCCCCGCCGAACGATGCCGCTGCTCCCCGCTCGTGGGGGCAGCGGCATTTCTTTTGCGACGCCCGCTCGGCAGAACGCCACTTAAGCGTTGCGTAAGCGGCCAAAAACGCCACATTCATGGGCATGCTGCGCCAGTATCAACTTGTCGAAAAGGTCCGGGAATATGATCCGGATGCCGACGAGGACGCGCTGAACCGCGCCTACGTCTTCACCGTGCAGAAGCATGGCAGCCAGAAACGCGCCAGCGGCGATCCCTATTTCAGCCATCCGATCGAGGTCGCGGGCCTGCTGACCGACCTCAAGATGGACCAGGAAACCATCATAACCGCGATGCTCCACGACACGCTGGAAGACACGATCGCGACGCATGAGGAGATCGAGCAGCTGTTCGGGGGCGAGGTGGCGCGGCTGGTCGACGGCGTGACGAAGCTCAGCCAGATCGAGCAGAAGGAGATCGCCGCCGAGACCGAGCGCGAGAAGGCCGCCGAGAACCTTCGCAAATTCGTCCTCGCGATGTCCGACGATATCCGCGTGCTGCTGGTCAAGCTGGCCGACCGGCTGCACAATATGCGCACGCTGCATTTCATCCCCAGCGAAGCGAAACGGCGGCGGATCGCGCGCGAGACGATGGATATCTACGCGCCGCTGGCCGAGCGCGTCGGCATGTACGAGTTCATGCGCGAGATGCAGCTGCTGGCGTTCAAGGAACTGGAGCCCGACGCCTATGCCACCATCACCGGACAGCTCGACAAGCTGACCCGCGGCGGCGTCGACCGGGTGGAGACCATCAGCGAGGAAATCCACGATCTCCTCAAGGCGAACGGCATCGAGGCGGAGGTCGTCGGCCGCGCCAAACACCCCTATTCGGTGTGGCGCAAGATGGCCGAACGCCACGTCAGTTTCGAGCAGGTGACCGACATCATCGCCTTTCGCGTGATCACGCCGGCGCCGGAGGATTGCTACCGCGCGCTCGGCCTCATCCACCGCAAATGGAAGATGGTGCCGGGCCGGTTCAAGGATTTCATCTCGACGCCCAAGCGCAACGGCTACCAGTCGTTGCACACCACCGTCATGCGCAGCGGCAACATGCGCGTCGAGATCCAGATCCGCAGCCGCGACATGCACCGCCAGGGCGAATATGGGCTCGCCGCGCACTGGGCCTATAAACAGGGCACGCGCCCCGATGGGCAGGCCAGCTGGATCCGCGACCTCGTCGAGATTCTCGACACCGCGCAGGATGCGGAGGAACTGCTCGAACATACGCGCATGGCGATGTACCAGGACCGCATCTTCGCCTTCACGCCCAAGGGCGCGCTGCACCAGTTGCCCAAGGGCGCGACCCCGGTCGATTTCGCCTATGCCGTCCACACGCGGCTGGGCGACCGAACCGTGGGGGCAAAGGTCAACGGACGGCTGATGCCCCTGCGCACCCCGCTCAACAACGGCGACACGGTCGAGGTGCTGATCAGCGACAAGCAGACGCCCGAGCCCGCCTGGATGGGCTTCGTCGCGACGGGCAAGGCGCGCGCCGCCATCCGCCGCCATGTCCGCGGCAAGGAACGCGGCGAGACGATCGCCCTCGGCGCGGCGCTGTTCGACGACATCGTGCGCCGCCTGCCGGTCAGGATCGGGGACAAGGCGATCAACGCCGCGCTGGAACGGCTGAAGCTGCCCGATATCGCCGAACTCCATTACGCCATCGGCCGCCAGCGATTGCGCGACGGCGAGGTGATGGAGGCGCTCGTTCCCGGCGTGGTCGCCGACATGCGGCGCGCGGGCGTGCGCATCGACCCTGCGCGCGCGATCACCATCGAGGGGCTGACGCCCGGCGTCGCCTACACGCTCGCCGACTGTTGCCACCCGGTGCCGGGCGACCGCATCGTCGGCCTGTCCCGGCCCGACCGCGGGATCGAGATCCACGCCATCGATTGCAACGCGCTCGCCAGCGGCGAGGATGCCGACTGGATCGACGTGCGCTGGCAGGCGGACAGCGAGGGCGGGACCGCGCGGCTGACCGTCGTCATCAAGAACGAGCCGGGCACGCTCGCCGAGATCACCGGCATCATCGCGCGCGCCGGCGCCAACATCGTCAACCTGCGCCTGTCATCGCGCGAGGGCGGGTTCCACAGTTTCGACCTGGGGCTCGAGGTCAAGGACGTGCAGCATCTGATGAGCATCCTCTCCTCGCTGCGCGCCAGCGATGCGGTGATCACAGCCGACCGGGCATAGGGCCCGGGCGTCAGCAGCCGGGGTTCAACGGGCGGGGGCCTAATCCGCGGTCGTGGGCAGCGCATCGCGCTGGCGGGCGCCGCACCGTACCGTGCCGGCGCCGCTGTTGCTGACCGTGCAGCGCGGGCTGCCGGCGACATCCACCCCCGCGGCGCCGCTGGCGACGATCGTCGCGCGCCCGCTGGCGGCAAAGCGGCTGGTGCCGGTGCCGCTGCTGCGCGCATCGAGGTCGCGCACCGCCAGCGCCGAGGCGTCGATCGACCCCGCACCGGAGACGATGGCACGCAGGGTGCGGCCGCGCCCCGCCAGGGTGATCGTGCCAGGCCCCTCGACGCGCGAGGATATGGCGACGCCCGCCGGCACCGATGCGCCGACAGCGCCCGCGCCGGTCAGCGTCACGATCACCTCGGGGCCGCGCAAACCCTCCGCTCGGACCTGCCCCGACCCCTGCAGGTCGATGCCGGAAAGGTTCTGGGCGGTCAGGCGGATGCGCACCGGCGGCTCGCCGCGCGGGCGCGGACCGTAGGCACCCATCGAACGCTGGCTGATGCGCAGGGTGCGGCCGTTGACCACCATGTCCAGCGTCTCGAGGCTGGCGCGGCTTCCTTCCGCAACGGCGGCGATACGGTTGCTGGGTGCGATCTCCACGATCATGTCGCCGCGCACCTCGACCCGGTCGAAGCTCGTCAACCCGAAACGCTTGCTGTCGGCCGACGCAGGCGCATGGAGGGAAAGCAGCGCAAGCGCCAGGGCGGAGAAACGGATCATGCCCGTTGGTGTGCGCGTCGCGCGGACCGTTGGCAAGCCGCCCTAGCTGCAGCTTACCTCGCCGCCGCCCATCCGCTCGTGCGTGCAGCGCGCGCCGCCGGTCAGCGCCACGTCGCCCGAGCCGATGGTGGAGACGTCCGCCGTGCCGGTTACCGCCATGGCGATATTGCCCGACCCCGCGATCGAGATGTCGGCGCGCTCGGCGGTCAGCGCGGGCGCGTCGATATTGCCCGACCCCGCGATGGTCGCGTCGATCTCGCTTACGGTGCCGCTCGCCTTGATCTCGCCGGATCCGGCGATGGTCAGTTCGAGCTTGCCAGCGGCGACCTCTGCAAAGGCCGCGTTGCCCGATCCGGCGATCGTCACCTCGGCCGCTTCGCCCGACAGGCGGTCGGCGCTGATGTCGCCGCTGCCCGCGACGGTGACCTGTTCAAGCGACGGCATGGTCACCTTGATCGTGGCGCTGCCGAGGTTCGACCAGCTGCCGTTGCGGCGGCGGATCTCCAGGTCCCCGTCCTTGACGCGGATGATCAGCCGGTCGAGCAGTGCGCTGTTGCCCGTCGCGGTAACCGCGAAACGCTCCCCCCGCGTGATCTCGACATCGTCCGAACCGGCGGCGACGATACCGGTGAAGCCCGATACGGCGTAGGAGCGGGTCAGCGTGTCGCCCGATCCGCCCACGGGCGTGCCCGCCACCGCGCCGGCATCATCCCCGGCGCGCTGCTCCTCCTCATTGTCCATGTAGGCGCAGCCCGAGGCGCTCGTCGCCGCGAGCGCCAGGCCCGCCATGATCATCATCGACCGCATGCCATCCTCCCTCTCTACTGTATTAGGCATACAATACAGAAGCGCGGCGCGTCGTCAATCGGGGCGGATACAAAAAAGGAGCGGCATCGCTGCCGCCCCTTATCCTGTCGACGCCGATGATGCCGATGCTCAGGCGCTTTCGGGCGCCGGCTCCTCGCTCGGCGCCGCCGCGGCCGCCGCGCCGCCGACGGGCGGGTGATATTGCGGGGCATGCTTGTTGAGGATCTCGAGGATCTTGGCCTGCGCGGCCTTCTCGTCGATCTCCTCCATCGCCGCGATCTCGCGCGCCAGGCGGCTCGACGCGGCCTCGAAAATCTGCCGCTCGGAATAGCTCTGCTCGGGCTGGTCGTCCGGGCGGAACAGGTCGCGCGTCACCTCGGCGATCGAGATGAGGTCGCCCGAATTGATCTTCGCCTCATATTCCTG
>CBDUBN010000018.1:0-27002 GCA_965365395.1 uncultured Sphingomonas sp. | reverse complement strand
CGACGACAGACATGGCGCCGTCGGCGAAAGCGGCGACGAGCGGCACGCGAACGGAGGGCAGCGCGCATGAACCTGTTGCAGCAGGCGCTGGTGATCACGCGCCGCGATTTCCTGTCGATCGTCGCCACGCCGACCTTCCTCCTCTTCCTGCTCGCGCCGCTGGTGATGATCGGGCTGAGCGTGATCGGCGGCATGGGCGCGGCCGGCGCGGCGGCCAACGCCGACGCGAAGGAGCGCATCGTCGCGGTCGTGCCCGAGGGCGAGCGGGCGGCGTTCGTCGCCGTCGATGCGCGACTGCGCGGGGTCGCCGGCGGCACGGGCGGCCCGCCGCGGCTGGTGGTCATGCCGCAGGACGCTGCGCACCAGGGGACGCTGGCGGCACTGCGCGGCGATGCCGACATGCTCGGGCTGCTGGAGGGCAGCGCCGCCAGCCCACGCATCGGCGAACGCAACCAGGGCGGCTTCGCCGGCCGCTATCTGGCGACGCTGGCCGAGACGGTCGCGCGCGAGGGGCCCGATGCGGCCGCGCGCGGGGAGCGGGCGAGCGCGCCGCGGTTCACGCAGCTCGCGGCCGCGGGCACGGGCCGCGTCGCGCAGTCGGGACTGGGTTATGGCGCGGTGTTCGCGATCTTCCTGCTGACGCTGCTGCTCGCCGGGCAGAGCGTGGGCATGCTCGCCGAGGAGAAGTCGAACAAGGTCATCGAGATCCTCGCCGCCGCGGTGCGGCTGGAGGCGGTCTTCTTCGGCAAGCTGCTGGGCATGCTGGGGGTCGCGTTGCTGTTCGTGACCTTCTGGATCGTGCTGCTGGGCGGCGGGCTCGCGGTGGCGGCCAGCCAGGTGCCGACGCAGGCGGGCGCACTCCTGAACCTCACCCCGGCCATCGGCTGGCCGCTGTTCCTGGCGCTGGGGCTGCTCTATTTCCTTTCCGCCTTCCTGCTGCTGGGCGCGGTGTTCCTGGGCGTCGGCGCGCAGGCGTCGAGCGTGCGCGAGATCCAGATGCTCTCGCTGCCCATCACCTTCTTCCAGATCGGCATGTTCACCCTGTCGACCGCCGCGGCCAACAATCCCGGCAGCACGACCGCCATGGTGGCGCAGATCCTGCCATGGTCGTCGCCCTTCGCCATGGCCGCGCGCGGCGCGACCGACGCAAGCCTGTGGCCGCACCTCGTCGCGCTGGGATGGCAGATGCTGTGGATAATGCTGACCATCTGGGTCGGCGTGCGCCTGTTCCGGTCGGGCGTGCTGCGCTCCGGCGGAAGCTGGTGGCCGTGGAGCCGCGCCGCCAGGCCACCGGCCGCAGAGCCAACGGGCTGACGCCTATTGACACGTCTGTAAACAGTGGCATTCTGCAACGTGAAAGCAGACGCGGGGGAATCGCGCGCGCCTTCAAGGAGAGATGATATGGCCAGCGCCGCGCTCGAATCCGCCCCGTCCGCCAGCGATCGCGCCGGCGTCGCCACCCGCTTCCCCGACGTCTGTCACCCCGACCTCTACGCCAACCGCAGTTTCGAGGAGCCGTTCCGCGCGCTGCGCGCCGATGGCGGCGTCCATTATTTCGAGGATGCGCGCTTCGGCCCCTATTGGGCGATCACCGCCTACAAGCCGATCGTGCATATCGAGGCGCTGCCCGCGATCTTCTCCTCCGCCGGCAACCTCGGCGGGATCACCGTCGCCGGCCAGGGCGAGGGCCATCTGCTGAGCTTCGAGACGCCGATGCCGATGTTCATCGCGATGGATCCGCCCAAGCATACCGCGCAGCGTCGGACCGTCGCGCCCGCCTTCGGCCCCTCGCCCGTCGCCGACATGAAGGCGGATGCGGTCGCGCGCACCGCCGCGGTGCTCGATTCGCTGCCCATCGGCGAAAGTTTCGACTGGGTGCGCCGCGTGTCGATGGAACTGACCACGCAGATGCTGGCCAAGCTGTTCGATTTCCCCTGGGAGGAGCGCGACAAGCTGACCCGCTGGTCCGACGCGCTGGGCGACATCGAAAGCTTCCGCGAGGAGGAGGACCGCCGCGCGCGGCTGGAACAGGCGATGGAGATGGGCGCCGCCTTCGGCGCGCTGTGGCAGGCCAAGGTCGGCCAGGAACCGACCAACGACCTCATCTCGATCATGCTGCATTCCGACGCGATGAAGGACATGGACCAGTATGAGTTCATGGGGAACCTGATCCTGCTGATTGTCGGCGGCAACGATACGACCCGCAACACCATGTCCGCCTATGCCTACGGGCTCGACCGCTATCCCGACCAGCGCGCGCGGCTGGAGGCCGACCCGTCGCTCATTCCCAATGCCGTGCAGGAGATCATTCGCTGGCAGACGCCGCTCGCGCATATGCGCCGCACCGCGCTGGAGGACCATGACCTGTTCGGCCACCAGATCCGCAAGGGCGACAAGCTCGCCATGTGGTATCTTTCGGCCAACCGCGACGAAACTGTGTTTCCGGACGGCGAGCATATCGACGTGGCGCGCGAGAATGCGCGGCGGCACCTGTCCTTCGGCTATGGCATCCACCGCTGCGTTGGCGCGCGCGTCGCCGAGCTGCAGCTGCTGGTGCTGCTGGAGGAGATGGCCAGACGCCGCCTGCGGGTGCGGGTCGATGCCGAGCCCACGCGCGTGCCCGCCTGCTTCGTGCACGGCTACAAGAAGATGATGGTCACGCTCGAAAAATATTGATCGCTTGGTATCGCGGTCTGGCGCCCCTATCTTGAGACCATGACAGACAAGGTCTCGCGCCGCGGCTTCCTCGGCACCTCCGCGCTGGTCGCCGGTGCGGTCGGCATGTTCGGCACCGCAGCCTGCGCGCAGGCGCGTCCGGAACGCTTCGCCTATCGGTTGACCGACGCACAGTGGCGCCGCCGGCTGACGCCGATGCAATATTATGTGCTGCGCCAGGAGGGGACCGAGCGCCCCGGCAGCCATCCGCTCAACCGCGAGCATCGTGCGGGCACCTTTGCCTGCGCCGGGTGCGGCCAGCGATTGTTTTCGTCGACGACCAAGTTCGAGAGCGGCACCGGCTGGCCCAGCTTCTACGCGCCACTGCCGCGCGCGGTGGGCACGTCGACCGACCTCAGCATCGGCATGCCGCGCACCGAGGTGCACTGCTCGAATTGTGGCGGGCATCTGGGCCATGTCTTCGACGACGGCCCCCGCCCGACCGGCAAACGCTATTGCATGAACGGCGCGGCGATGACGTTCCGCCCGGCGGCGCGCGGCTGAGCTTGCCTTTTGGGGCCGGCGGCGCCATATGGCCGCCACGAGAGCAGCGCGCGGGCCCCATGCCCGGCGCCGACCCGGCAGCGTGAATGCACCGCGAGACAGGCGGTGCCAGCCGGGCAATTGCCTCGTTTCCCAGGAGATTGTCCCTATCACGCGGGTCGGTTTCGAACCGAGCCCTTGTTTGGCCTTCCCCTGGCACGCATGCCGGCGGCAGCCGCGCCCGGACTCGTCCTCATGACGAAAGATCCCGTTTCCATGACCACATTCCAAAGCCTCGGCCTGTCCGAACCCGTCCGCAAGGCGCTCGCCGCGAAGGGCTATGAGACGCCGACCCCCATCCAGCTCCAGGCGATTCCGCCCGTGCTCGAGGGCCGCGACCTGTGCGGCATCGCGCAGACCGGCACCGGCAAGACCGCGGCCTTCGCGCTGCCCACGCTCGATTATCTCGCGCGCAACGCCGGCGCCCCGCCCAAGCGCTCGGCGCGCGTGCTCGTCCTGTCGCCGACGCGCGAGCTCGCCGCGCAGATCGCCGACAGTTTCCGCGACTACGGCCGGTTCCAGCGTCTGTCGGTCACGACCGCGTTCGGCGGCGTGCCGATCAACAAGCAGATCCGCGACCTCGTCGGCGGCGTCGACGTGCTCGTCGCCACGCCCGGCCGCCTGCTCGACCTGATCGACCAGCGCGCGCTGCACCTGAAGGGCGTCGAGGTGTTCGTGCTGGACGAAGCCGACCAGATGATGGACCTGGGCTTCATCCACGCCATCAAGCGCGTGCACGGCCTGCTCCCTGCCGAGCGCCAGACGCTGTTCTTCTCCGCGACGATGCCGAAAGCCATCGCCGAGCTCGGCAACAGTTTCCTGACCGATCCCGTGCGCGTGTCGGTCGCGCCTGCCGCGACCACCGCGGAGCGGGTCAGCCAGGCGGTGACCTTCGTCGACCAGAAGGAGAAGCCCGCGCTGCTGGCGCTGGCGCTCAAGAACCAGCCGATCGACCGCGCGCTGGTGTTCACGCGGACCAAGCACGGCGCCGACCGGGTCGTGCGCCAGCTTGCCGCGTGCGGCATCGGCGCGGTGGCGATCCACGGCAACAAGAGCCAGCCGCAGCGAACCACGGCGTTACAGGCGTTCCGCGACGGCCGCGTGCGCGTGCTGATCGCCACCGACATCGCCGCGCGCGGGATCGACGTGTCGGGCGTCAGCCATGTGTTCAACTACGAACTGCCCAATGTCGCCGAACAATATGTGCACCGCATCGGTCGCACCGCGCGCGCGGGCGCGGAAGGCATCGCGATCAGTTTCTGCGCGGCGGATGAAAAGCCCTATCTGCGCGACATCGAGAAGCTGACGCGGATCAAGCTGGACGTCGTGCCGCTGCCGGAGAATTTCGTGGCGCAGGTGCAGGCGATGCCCAAGCCCGCGCCCGTGCAGGGCGAGCGCGACGGCGTCCGCCGTCCGCAAGGTCGCGGCAATCCGCCGGGCAGCGCGCACCGCCGCGAGGATGGGGCGAAGGCCGACCGCCCGCGCAACTATAACCGGCGCAAGGGCCCCGTCGGCGCGCACCGCGGCGCGGTCAAGCGGAGCGGATAAGTACGCGGCGCGGTGAAACGCAGCGGCTAGGACGAGGTGACGCGCGCGGGCGTCGGCGGAACGATCCGCCACGCCCGCAGCGGAACGCCCGGCCCTAGCGGCACCGGTTCGAGCCAGGCGGGCACCATGCCGCGGCTTAGCCGCCGGGCCAGGCTGTCGCCCGGCGCCGCGACGAAATTGCGCCATTCGGATGCCGCGGGGCAGACGACGATGATCCCCGCGCCCAGCGCGCGGGCGCGACGCTCGGCACGCGCTGCATCGCCGACGAAGACGCGAATGGTGGCCGCCATCGCCCGGTTGTTGCGGTGATGGCCAGTGGCGACCACGCTATGGCGCGTATGCTGCAACAGGCCGGGACCGATATCGAGCGGGGTGAGCAGCGTTGCCGGCGGCAGCGTTGCCAGCGCGCCGAGCCGCCCCCGTTCGACGCAAGGGGCGCCGGCGCGCGGCGCGGGCTGCGGGGGCGCGACGGCGGCGATGCCCGCTGCGGCGATGGCTCCGGCGACCGGCGGGACGGCGAGCGCGGGCAGCAGCGAAGCGACGACGCGGGGCAGCGCCGCGCCGAGGCCGCGCGCCCGGTCCCACGCTCGCAGCGCGACCAGCGCGCATCCGGGCAAGGCGACGGCATGCGCGGTCGCCCCGCTGCGCAGCACGAGTAAGGACAGGATGGCCAGCCCCGCGAGCGCGCCGCCGAGCAGCAGCCAGCGCCGCGCCGGGCCGGTCCGCCAACCGAGCCAGCAACCCACGAGGCCGACCAGCGTCGGCGCCAGCGAATAACCGGCCAGTCCGTCGAGCGGCTGCCACAGAGGCAAACCTTCGCGCACATTCGCATACCAATAATGGACGACGAGCGGGTCGAGCGCGGCGAACGGACCGCTCGCGCAGGCGGGATCGATCCCCCGCAGCACCGCCGCCGATGCCGCGCCCGCGGCCGCCAGCACGACGGCGCGGCCCGCTCGTCCACCGCGCGAGCCCTGCAGCAGCGCCATGCCCGCGCCGGTCACGGCGGCGGCGGTGGCCAGCGCGGCAAGATAGGGCAGCGACAGTGCGTCGCACCAGCTTTGAACCAGTGACGCAGGGCCCCGGGTGACGAATTGCAGGAGCGCTGCCGCGCCGGCGAGCGTTGCGAGCATCGCAAGCAGCCGCGCGCGCGCATCCGCACGCCCGGTCCAGACCCATTCGAGGCCGGCCAGCGCGGCGATCAGCGCGGCGGCCGGCAATCCTTCGAGCGAGATGGCAAGCAGCGCGGCCGCGACGGACCCCAGGACCATGCCGCCGCGCGCGTCGGGTTCACGCAACAGCAGCATGACAGCGACCAGAGTGAGCAGAATCTGCCAGCCATGGTGGTCGATGCGCAGCGGCGTGAACTGGTAGAGGATCATGGCATCGGCGGCGAGCAGCAGCGGCGCCAGCCGGGCGATGCGCGGGTCGCCCAACGTGCTCGTCAGCCGCGCGAGAGCAAGGAATGCGGCGCCGAGCAGGAGGAGCGGCCACAGCGCCATCACGAGACCCGTGGCCGCGTCCGCGCCCAGGATCGGGGTCAGCGCGGCGATGCCCAGCGCCAGCGGCGCGTCGACGAGCCGGCTCCAATGCATCAGGCCGCCGCCGCCGGCGGGGTTTATGCGGTGCTGGCCGACATCCCACCACGGTTGGCCGGCCAGCAGGTCGCGCACCTGCACCAGGCGCAGCGCATCGTCGGGATCGCCGACGGTGAGGGTGGCGATGTCGCCGGCATAGGCGACGAGCATGGCCCCGGCGAGCAGCAGCCAGACCAGCAGCGCGACGCGCGTCGGGGTCAACCAGCCGGGGAGCCGGACGGGCCGCCCGGCCGGGCCGCCGCGGTCAGGCGCGGAAGACGACATGGCGGCGCAGCATGTAGGTCGCCTGAAAACTGGCCAGGATCGCGAACAGCTTGGCGATGCGGGGATCGAGCCCGGCCGCGCTGCCGCCGCCGACGATGCCGGTGGTGATGGCCAGGCCGACCAGAGCCGAGCCGACGAACAGCGCCTTCTGCCGGTTGCGCGTGGCGGAGCCGCGCGCGGCGGCGCCATCGGCGAAAACCAGCCGGCTCGACACCAGCCAATGGACCAATATGCCCATCATGTAACCGGTGGCGGACGCGGTTACCGGCACCATGCCGCCCGCCAGGAGCAGCAGAAACAGCGCCGCGTCGGTCGCCAGCGCCGCCACGCTGGCGCCGATATAGCGCAGCCAGCGCGCGTCGCCGAGCCGCTCCAGCATCACGCCGCCCGGGCGATACGCGTCGGCACGTCGCGGACGGAGGCGAGCGCCGCCGCCTCGCCCTCGCTGCCGCTCTCATGATATTCGGCGTCCTCGTTGACGCCCCAGATGTCGTACAGCCGCTCGCCCGCGACGATGTTGCGCACCGTCAGCATGGCGGTCATCATCGCATGGTCCTGGTTGTTGTAGCGGTGCATGCCGTTGCGCCCGACCATGTGCAGCGTGGGGTAGCGCGCCTCGAGCTCGCCGCGCATCGCCTCGACATTGGCGGCATATTCGTCGTCGTAGACGGGGTAGGCCTTTTCCTGCCGCACCACCGCGCCGCCGACGACGTCATCGGCGCGGGTCAGGCCCAGTTGCACGAGTTCCTTCGTCGCCAGCGCGACGAGCTGCTCGTCGCTCGACGCCCACAGCCCGTCCCCCTCGAAGCAGAAATATTCGAGGCCGACGCAGGCGAGGCCGGGATCGGGTACCATTTCGGGCGACCAGCTGCGGAAGTTCTGGACGCGGCCGACCTGCACCTTGCTGTCGTGGATGTAGATCCAGTTGTCGGGGAAGAGATCGTCCGAGCGGATCATCAGCGCGACGGTCAGGAAGTCGCGGTAGCGCAGCGCGCTCGCGTCGGCGATGCATGCGGGCAGCGGGTGGATGCGCGCGGCCAGCTCGCGCATCGGCGCAGAGCTGATGACGTGCGCGGCGTCGATGGTGGTCACCGTCCCGTCGGCGCGAGCCGCCTGCAGCTTCCACCGGCCGCTGCGCTGGTCCTGGGTCAGCTGTTTCAAGCTGTGCCCCATCAGCACGTGGTTGCCGCCCTCGACCACGCGGTCGCGCGCGGCTTCCCACATCATGCCCGGCCCCTGCCGCGGATAGCGGAAGGTTTCGAGGAGGGTCTTGGTCTCCATCCCGTCGTTGGGCTTCCGGTTGAGGCCCAGGCTGCGCTTCAGCCCGTCCATCACCGCCGCGCCCAGGCTCAGCCCCTTGATGCGCTGCGCCGCCCAGTCCGCGCTCATCTCGTCGCACGGCATGCCCCACACCTTCTCGGTATAGGTCTTGAAGAAGATCGAATAGAGTTTGTGGCCGAACTGGTTGACCGTCCAGTCCTCGAAGCTGCGGACGTCGGCCTTGGGGCGCAGCTTGGCCTTGGCGTAGCTGGCCATGCACAGCGCCGATCGCCAGACGCCGAGGTTGAACAGCGCCTCGAACGCGCGCAGCGGATAGCTGTAGAATTTGCCCTCGTAATAGATGCGGCTCATGCGCGGGCGCTGGATGAAATCGTCCGGCAGGATCTCGTTCCACAGGTCGACGACCTCCCTGGATTTCGAGAAGAAGCGGTGCCCGCCGATGTCGAACCGAAAGCCCTCGTGCTCGACCGTACGGCTGATGCCGCCGACATAGCGCTCGTCCTTCTCGATCACCGTGACGCGCATGCCCTGCTTGGTCAAAAGATAGGCGGCGGTCAGACCGGCCGGGCCGGCGCCGATGATGGCGACGTCAGCGCTGGTGGGCGGGTTGTGCATGGGGCCTGGTCTCCGTCTGCGCATGCTCGCGCTCGGAGAACCGCATGAACGAAGGGCTCTAAGGATTGGTTAAGCGCGCGCTAGGAAACTGGGATGCGCGCAGGTCAGCCGTCGCGAAACGCCCGGCCGATCTGGTCGGTCAGCGGTTTGAGGAGATAGGAGAGCAGGCTGCGGTCGCCGGTGGTGATGAACAGTTCGGCGGGCATGCCGGGGGTCAGCGTCAGTCTCTCGCGCCGCACCGCCGCCTGGTCGATGGCGACGCGCACGCGGTAGAATGTCTCGCCGGTGCGTTCCTCGACGCTGCGTTCCGCCGAAACGAAGGTCAGCCGCCCGGGGAATTCGGGCGTCGTCTGCATGTTGAACGCCGACAGCCGCACGCGCGCGGGTTGCCCCAGGCGCAGCTGGTCGACGTCGGCGGGGCTGACGCGCGCCTCGACCTGCAGCTCGTCGCCGACCGGCACCACTTCCATGATCGGCTGGCCCGGCGGAACGAAGCTGCCCGGCGTCGCGAAGGCGAGCTTGTCGACCACCCCGGCATAGGGCGCGCGGATCAGGCTGCGGTCGAGCGCGTCGCGCGCGCTGACGCTGCGCACCTGGGCATCGTTGGCGGTGGCGATGACGTTGGCGAGCTCGCTGCCCGCCTCCGATCGCGCGCCGCGCTCGACCGAAAAGATCTGCTGGCGGATCTCGGCGATGCGCGCGCGGCTCTGGGCGATGTTCGCCTCGAGCGAGGCCGCGGTGCCGGCAAGGTTGACCGCCGTGCGCTCGAGCTGGTTGAGCCGGTTGAGCGTGACCAGCTTGCGTTCGTATAGATCGCGCAGGCCCGCGAGCTCTGGCGCGATCAGCCGTTCCTGTTCGCGCGTCGCATCGATCTGCACCTGATAGCTCGCGATTTCGGCCAGCACCTGTGTCTCGCGCTCGCGCAGCAGCGCAAGGTCGGTCGAACGTTCGCCTCGGCGCAAGGCGAACAGCCGCTGCTCGCGCAGCATGGCGGCCGCGGCGGAGGGCGATCCGCTCGTGCGCAGGCTGTCGGGGAAGCGGATCACGCCCGACCCGTCCCGCTCCGCCTCCAGCCGGGCACGCCGGGCCGCGAGTTCGTCACTGGTCGCTCCGGTCAGTTCCGCGCCTGTCGCGGAGACGTTGGTATCGAGGCGCATCAGCACCTGTCCGGCGGCCACGCGCATGCCGTCGCGCACGAGCAGTTCGGACAGCACGCCGCCGGTCGGATGGGTGATGACCTTGATCCGCGACGTGACGCCGAGCGATCCCGAGGCGATCACCGCGCCGCTGATGCGGATCACGGTGGCTGCGAGCAGGAACAGGATCAGGAGGGCGGCACCCGCCATGCCGGCCAGCTTCAACCGGCGCCGCAGCCGCTCGTCGGGCGTTGCGATGACCATCGGCAGGCCCGTATCGGGCGACGAAAGCACGGGCGCCGCCACGCTGCCGCTTGTGTCGATCAGCCCGCTCACGCCGCATTCCCCGGCACTGCGGCGCGGCGCATCTTGCCCAGCACCGTGTCGCGCGCGCCGAAGTCGGCCGCCTTGCCGCCCTGGATGAACAGGACGTGCGTCGCGGCGTCGAGCACCTGCTGCCGGTGCGTCGCGACGAGGGTGATCGCGCCGCGCCTCCTGCCCGCATGCAGCGCCGCGACCAATGCCGCCTCCCCGTCGGGATCGAGGTTGCTGTTGGGCTCGTCGAGGACGATCAGGAACGGATCGCCGTACAGCGCGCGCGCAAGACCGATGCGCTGCCGCTGCCCGGCCGACAGCCGCCCGCCATCCTCGCCCAGTTCGGTATCATAGCCATCGGCCAGGCTGAGGATGAGATCGTGCACGCCCGCCAGCCTGGCCGCGTGGATGATGGCGCCGGGCTGCGCATCGTCCTGGAAGCGCGCGATATTCTGCGCGACGGTGCCGGTGAACAGGTCGATGCTTTGCGGCAGATAGCCGACCGTGCGCCCCAGCACGTCGGGCGGGAACTGGTCGATGCTGGCCCCGTCGATGCGGATGGCGCCGCGGACCAGCGGCCACACGCCGACGATGGCGCGCAGCAGCGTCGATTTGCCGCTCCCGCTCGGCCCGATCACGCCGATGACGTCGCCGCTGGCCGCCCCGAAGCCGACGTCGGCCAGGCTCAGCCGGTCGCTGCCCGGCGGCGCGACCGCGATGCGTTCGACGGCGATGGCGCGCTGCGGATGGGGCAGCGCCATCGGCACCGGTTCGGCAGGCAGCTTTCCCAGCGTCGTTTCCAGCCGGTTCCAGCTGTCGCGCGCGGTCGCGAAGCTGCGCCACTGCGCGATCGCCTGGTCGATCGGCGCGAGCGCGCGGCCCGACAGGATGGAGGAGGCGAAGATGATGCCCGCGGTCGCCTGCCCGTCGAGCACGAGCAGCGCGCCGACGGTCAGGATGAGCGACTGCATGAACATGCGCGCGACGCGGCTGACGCCGGTGAAGGTCGCGAGCTTCTCGCCGAAACCGCGCTGCGCGTCGCCGAGCCTGGCGGAGACGCGCGCGTGCTCCCCTGCCATCGCGCCGATCATCCCGTTGGCCTGGATGAGCTCGGCATGTCGGCGCAGCCGTTCGGTCGTCTGCGCGCGCTGTACCTGCAGCGTCACGAGCTCGCCGGTAAAGTCCTGCGCGACCCGGTCCGAGCGCCAGGTGAGCGCCGCCAGCGCGGCGGCCGCGACCAGCGTGGCGACGCCGAGCCAGACGTGCATCAGCGTGAGCACGGCGATGAACAGCACCACCCAGGGAAGATCGATCAGCGCGGCGGGACCGGGGCTGCTTAGGAACTGCCGGACCTGGTCGAGATCGCGCACCGGGCTGTTGCCACGCGCGCTGTCGGGCGCGCGGATGGCCAGCCGGTGCGCCACGTCGAGCACGCGCGGGGTCAACCGTGCCTCGAACCCGGCGGCGACGTCCGACAGCATCCAGGCGCGCAATATGTCGAACAGCGCCTGAAAGGCGAACAACAGCGTGACGAGGAAGAACAGGCCCCACAGCGTGGGCAGGCTGGCCGAGGGCAGCACCCGGTCGTAGACGAGCATCATGTAGATGGAGCTCGACAGCATCAATATGTTGATGCCCGCGCTCAGCAGCACGACGCCCCTCAGGCCGCGCCGCCCCTCGTTCAGCGCGCCGCCGACTTCACCCGACCAGTTGATGCGCAGGAACGACAATAGGGGCTACCGCTGAAGCAAGGGGACGCGCCGGTCGATAGGCGAGATGCGCCGATGCGTCACCTGCAAACGTCACCTGCCGGCACCGGCGCCGGGTCCGGCGTTCAATGCCGGAAATGGCGCATGCCGGTGAACAGCATGGCAAGGTCCGCGTCGTTCGCGGCGGCGATCACTTCGGCGTCGCGCATCGACCCGCCCGGCTGGATCACGCAGGTCGCGCCGGCCTCCGCCGCGGCGAGCAGGCCGTCGGCGAAGGGGAAGAAGGCGTCGCTGGCCACCGCCGAGCCGTGCGTGCGCGCGGTGGCCCAGCCGAACGCCTGTGCCGCCTCCGCCGCCTTCGCCGCCGCGATGCGCGCGCTGTCGCGCCGGTTCATCTGCCCGGCGCCGATCCCTGCGGTCGCGCCGTCGCGCGCATAGACGATGGCGTTGGATTTGACATGCTTGGCCACCGTCCAGGCGAACAGCGCGTCGGCGCGTTCCCGCGGGCTCGGCGCGCGGCGGGTGACGACGCGCAGGTCGCCCTCCCCCACCCGGCCGTTATCGCGCGTCTGCACCAGCCAGCCGCCCAGCATCGAGCGCGCGACCATGCCGCCGCGCGCGGGGTCGGGCAGGCTGCCGGTCAGGAGCAGGCGCAGATTCTTCTTGGCCGCGAATATGGCCAGCGCATCGGCGTCGGCGTCGGGCGCGACGACGACTTCGGTGAAAATGCCGGTGATCGCTTCCGCCGTTGCCCCATCGATCGTGCCGTTGAGCGCGATGATACCGCCGAACGCCGAGACATGGTCGCATTCGAACGCCGCCCGATACGCCTCCGCCAGCGTCGCGGCCGTGGCCACGCCGCACGGGTTGGCGTGCTTGACGATGACGCAGGCGGGCCCGCCGTCGCGGAACTCCGCGACCAGTTCGAGCGCGGCGTCGGCGTCGTTGAGGTTATTGTAGCTCAGCTCCTTGCCCCCCACCTGCCGCGCCTGGCCGATGCCGGGCCCATGCGGGCCGGCGGGACGGTAGAAGGCCGCGCTCTGGTGCGGGTTCTCGCCATAGCGCAGCACCGTGGGCGCCTCGGCGATGAGGGGCAGCGTGGCCGGGAACCGCTGCGCCTGGTCGGCGAAACCGAACCAGCCGGCGATCATCGCGTCATAGGTCGCGGTATGCGCGAACGCTTTCGCCGCCAGCATCTTGCGCGTGGCGAGGTCGGTCGCGCCATGCTCGGCGATCGCGGCATAGTCGGCCGGGTCGGTGACGATGGCGACATCGGCGTGGTTCTTGGCCGCCGATCGCACCATCGCCGGCCCGCCGATGTCGATATTCTCGACAATCTCGTCGCGCGCCGCGCCGCGCGCGACCGTGGCGGCAAAGGGGTAGAGGTTGACGACGACGAGATCGATTCCGCCGATGCCGTGCGCCTCCATGGCCGCGGCGTGCGCGGGGTCGTCGCGCACGGCGAGGATGCCGCCATGCACCGCCGGATGCAGCGTCTTGACGCGGCCGTCCATCATTTCCGGGTAGCCGGTGAGGTCGGCGACGTCGCGAACCGCCAGGCCCGCATCCCGCAGCGCCGCCGCGGTGCCACCGGTGGAAACCAGTTCGACCCCATGCGCCGCGAGCGCGCGGGCAAAGTCGACGATGCCGCTCTTGTCCGACACGGACAGCAAGGCGCGGCGGATGCTCACCATGTCGGCCATATTATCGTTCCCCGTTCGCTGCTGCCGGCTCAGCCGATGTGCTTCAGAAGCCAGCCGATGCTCGCGCCGCCCGCGGGCAACGTGCCCGACAGTTCGACCTGATAGGCGGGCGTCGGCCGCCCGTCGCCGTCGACCCACAGGCTGTCGTCGACCCGCACCGCCGCGCCCGCGCAGCGCAGCTGCCACAATGCGCCGCCGGCGAGGCGCAGCAGCACGGCCCCGCCGTCCGCGGTCAGGCTGGGCTCCACGTCGGGCCCGAGATGGAAACGGATGGCGAAGGGCAACCCGTCGTGCCGGCGCTTGCGGCCCCTGGGCAGCAGCATATCCTCGCCGCGCAGTTCGCGGCCCGAACCCGCCAGGATCAGCAGGCGGCGATGGACGAAACCGTGGCGCCGCACATAGCCGTCGTGGCTGAGCTCGATGCGCGATCCGCCGTCGGCCTCGCGCCGGTCGATCTCGACCTCGGTCACGCCCTTGCCCAGCGTGCCGTCGGGCAGGATCGCGGTCGAATTCTGGTCGGCGAGCGTCAGCGTGGAATGCGCGGCCGTGGTGCGCAGCCCCTTGGCGAGCTCCTGCGGGATCAGCGCGCCGGCGAGGGCGGCGCCGCCGCAGTTGACGATGATGCGGTGCGGCCCGTCCGAAAATTCGATGGCGAGCGTGGACGCGCAGCCCGCGTCGGTGGCGCGCGCGACCGGCGGTGGCGCCGCATCGACCTGCAACAGCGAGCGGCCGGCGGTCAGTCGCTGATAGCCCCAGTCGCGTGCGGCGCGTAAGGGGCGCGCGCGGATGCCGCTGGCGGCGACGATGGCCTGCACCCGGTCGGGCGAGGTCGCGCCCGCGCCCTGCCAGTTGCCGAGCCCGCCGTCGCCGTGGGTGATGGCAGTCAGCGCCGGCACCGCCAGCGCCAGCGTCTCGCCGATCCAGCCCGGCGGTTCGAAACGGCGCAGCGTATAGACGCGCGCCAGCATCGACAGCACCGCGATCGCGTCCGCCTGCGCGTCGGGCGAACGGCTGATGGTGCCGCCGTCGGCGTAGAAGCAGGTCAGCAGCGTGCGGCGCAGGCCCGCTTCACCGAACGCCCGGCGCGGTTCGCCGCCCGGCAGCGCGAGCCCGGCGGCGACGACCGCGGCCCAGGCGACCAGCTGCGGCACGCCGGCGCGCGAGGCGTCGGCCGTGCGGTCGAGGTGGCGCGCGGTGCGGGCGATGGCGTTCAGCGTGCGCGAGCGGTGGACGATGTCGTCGCTCGCCAGCAGCGCGGGCGCATAGGCCAGCCAGTAGAGCAGCCGCCAGCCGGCATTGTCGGGACGCCATGCGGGCTCGGCCACGCTTTCGTCATGCGCGTCGAGCCAGCGGCGCTGCAGCCCTTCGGCGATCGTCCCCACCTCGGCGCGCGTGCCAGCGGCGGCAAGGTCGCGCAGCCAGGCGAAACTGTGGATATAGTCGGCGAATGCGGGGGGCACGCCCAGGTCGGCGAAATCCATGCGCGCGATCGGTTGCTTGAGCCCGCGAAACAGGAAATGCCCGGCGCGCAGCGCCTTGCCCGCCATCGGGTCGCCGGGGATGGGATCGTCCGGCACGCCCAGCAGCTTCAGCGGAAAACGGCCGCGCAGGCGCAGCGCGTGGAGCGGCGTGCGCCAGGTCAGCCGATAGAAGCGTGAGGCGATACGGTCACTGAGGCTGGCGCCGCGATCCTCCGACAGGCGGATCAACCGGCGGCCGGTCTGCACGGTGTCGTGCGCATCCTCGGCCAGCGGCTCGATGTCGCGCATGGGCTGCAGGCGGGGCTCATCGGCGGTCTCGGCCCGCTCATGCCCGCGCGCGGGCGGAATGATGCCCGCCTCGTGCATCATGCGCCGCGCAAGGCAGCGATGTTCGCGGCATATTCGCCCGGCCCGCCGCGGAAACTCGCCGAACCGGCGACCAGCACATCCGCGCCGGCGGCGATGACCGACGGCGCGGTGCCGGCATCGACGCCGCCGTCGACCTCCAGCCGGATATCGCGCCCACCCTTGTCGATCATCCGGCGCACCGCCTCGACCTTGCGCAACTGGCTGGATATGAACCCCTGCCCGCCAAAACCGGGGTTGACGCTCATGATCAGCACCAGATCGACCTCGTCGATCAGATAATCGAGCATCTTGGCGGGCGTCGCGGGATTGAGCACGACCCCCGCCTTGCATCCCGCCGCCTTGATCGATTGCACGGTGCGGTGCGCGTGCGGTCCGGCCTCGGGGTGGAAGCTGATGTAATCGGCGCCCGCATCGGCGAAGGCGGCGATATAGGGATCGACCGGCGCGATCATCAGGTGGACGTCGAACGGCTTCGCGCTGTGCGGGCGCAGCGCTTTGACGACCGCGGGGCCGATGGTGATGTTGGGCACGAAATGGCCGTCCATCACGTCGATGTGGATCCAGTCCGCGCCGGCCGCATCGATCGCCCGCACCTCTTCGCCCAGCCGCGCGAAATCGGCGGACAGGATCGACGGGGCGATGAGGATGGGCGACGCGGCCATGGCTGGACGCAGGCTCTAGCGACGATGCAAATCGCGGGCAACCGACTTGCCCGCCGCTTGCGCGGGCCGCATGCGACGCGAAACGGGCGACGGATCGCTCCGTCGCCCGCTTTCCTCACTGGTGGGCGCCGCGCCTAGGACGGATGCGCGCCGCTTTGCGAAAAGTTGAAGGCGGAAGCTTCGCCGGTGCCCCCGGTGCCGCCGGTACCGCTCTGCCCCCGGGTCTTTTCGCCCTGCTCGTCGAGCAGCGTGTTGGCCTTTTCGACAAGCTTGTCCTTCTGCTCGGCGACGATGCCCAGCGCCTTGTCCTTGCCTTCGGAGACCAGGTCGCGCGCCTGTTCGCCGAGGCCGCCGAGCTTCTCGCGCTCGAACGCGCTGGGCGGGATGGCCGCGCCGAAAGCCGCGCCCAGCGCAGCGGCGACGAGGCCGCCGATGGCCGGATTGGCGCTATACTGGTCGCTCAGCTGCGAGGCGGTGTTGCCGGTCCAGTCGCGCGCGCTCGAATAGGCCTGGCGGCCGCGGCCGGCGAAGGCCGACCTTGCCGACGACAGGCTGTCGCCGGTGTCGTGCCCGGCACGGCGGATCTTCTCGCCGAACGCCGCGGTCTTCGAACGCAGCTTTTCCTGCGCCTCGTTGAGGCGGGTGCGGAAACTGCCCTCGTCTTCGTCATGATGCTGGTCGATCATGAAGAAGTCGGCTCGCGCAAGATCGCGGCGGCGGCGATAGGCGGCGTCGTCCTCACCCACCTGCGGCTGGCAGCGCGACATATGCTCGAGATAGCTGGCGTGATGGTCCTGCCCACGCAGCCAGCCCCGTCCGCCGAACGCGCGCCTCGCGCTCTCGGTCGCGCTGTCGCCATCGGTCGACCCCGAGGTCGAGGATCGCAGCGAGGACAGCGACGGCGACTTGCCCGACGCGAGCAGCAGCGCGCCCACGCCGATCAGCCCGACGGCCAGCGGATTGTTCTTCGCGGCGGTGATCAGCTGCTGGCTGCTCGCATCCTCGTCGCCCAGCAGTGAGTCGATCAGACTGCGGGGGTTCAGGCGCTTCTGCAGCTGCTCGACCGTTTCGCTGATGTTGTTTTGGGTCTGTTCGATATCGCGCTCGATGGCTTGCGCGCTGGTGGTGTCGGTCATGGCGAATTCCTCGAATTGGGGGTTCAGAGCTTGCCGGTGGCGGCGTCGGGCGTGCGCTCGATCGTCCGCAGCGTGCGGTCCGGGGTCAGGTGGGTGGCCGACGTCTTGGCCGCCGCGCCGCGATAGAGAAGATAGGCGACGAGGGCGGTGGCCGCGCCGACGATCAGCGTGGACGCGCCCAGGCTGAGTTCGGTCGCCCCGTCGAGCAGATAGGCAAGGCCCATCAGGATCACCCCGACGGCGCCGATGCCCAGCACAGCCGCGCCCGCATAGGCGCCGATCGCCGCCTTCACATCGCCGACCGAGTCCGAAACCTCGGCCTTGACCAGCGCGACCTGCTGCTGCGCCAGGTGCGACCCCTGGTCGGTCAGCCGCTTGAGCAGATCGATGATGCTCGCCTCGTCGCCGGTGGCGGAGCCCGTGCCGCTACCCATGCTATCGACGGTCGCCCCCGTCGTTCCGGCCGTACCGGTGTCGTAGCCCGCGCTCACAGGCCCGACCCCGCGCCCATGCCGGCGTTGGTCGTTCCGGTGCTACCCGTCGTCGTGCCGCCCTGCGCAAAGTTGGTCGTGCCGGTATTGCCGGTCGACCCCGCATAGCTGCCGCCGGTGTCGCGGGTTAGGCCGCTCGCCGCGGTATCCGCAGGCGCGCTGCCGTAGGTCGAGGACGTACCCGACGCGCCGAAGCCGCCGACGTCGCCCTCGTGCCAACCGGTCGCATCGTCGTCGTGGCCGGCGGACGGCGCGGCGCCCGCGCGCAGCACGCGCGCCGCGGCGAAGCCCAGCGCGGCGCAGCCGGCGAGGAACACGGCCGGCTGCTGCCGCGCGAAATCCTGCACGTCGCGCAGCAGTTGCTTGCTGTCGCTCTGTTCGATCCGGGTCGCGAAATCCGAGATGCCGGTGGAGACGCTGCGCAGGCTGTCGTTGACCCATGCGGGCAACGGCGTTTCGCCGCCGGTCAGCTTTTCACCGGCCGCCTCGATCGCGTCCGATACCTGGCGCAGCGGCTGGGCGACCGTGCCCTTGCGCGCATCGGCCGCCTGCGCGAGACTGTCGGCGGCCTTGCTGCCCAGCGCCGCCGCGTCGTCACGCACCGATGCCGCGGTTCCGGACAAGGTCGTGCTATTACTCTGATCGGTCATGGTTTCGCTCCTTCGCATCTGTTGGTGCTGCAACAGTGGAAGAGCCCGAGCGTTCCATCGAACCGGCTATTTAGGCTGTTCCCCGCCCTGATCGCGCCGGCCGGGCATGTCGCCGGCCGGCGGCCGCCCGCGCTTGGGCGGCGTGCTGACGGGCACGCGCACGCCGCGCCGCGCCAGCGCCTCGCGCAGCAGGCATTCGATCTCGGCGTTCACGCTGCGCAGGTCGGCCGCCGCCGCGCGCTCGACCGCGCCGTGCAGGGCGGGGTCGAGGCGCAGCGGAAACGGCTTTTTGGGCGAGCCGGTCACGGTCCGACATTCACCGCTATTGGTACAGCGATCCGGCGTTCACGACCGGCTGCGTATCGCGCTCGCCGCACAGCACGACCATCAGGTTCGATACCATCGCCGCCTTGCGCTCGTCGTCGAGCTCGACGACGTGGCGCTCGGCGAGCTGCGCGAGCGCCATCTCCACCATCGTCACCGCGCCCTCGACCAGTTTGGTCCGCGCGGCGATCACCGCTTCCGCCTGCTGGCGGCGCAGCATCGAACCCGCGATCTCCGGCGCATAGGCAAGGTGCGTCAGCCCGCATTCGTCCACCGTGATGCCGGCCACCGCCAGCCGCTCGATCAATGCCGCGCGCAGCTCGACCGCGACCTCCTCATGGTTGCCGCGCAGCGTGACCTCCTTGTGCTCGAGATCGTCATAGGGATAGCGCGAGCCGATCGAGCGCACCGCGGCCTCGATCTGTGCCATCACGAACAGCTTGTAGTCGTCGACGTCGAACAGTGCCTGCGCGGTGTCGGTCACGCGCCACACCACCTGCGCCGCGATCTCGATGGGGTTGCCGCGCAGGTCGTTGACCTTGATCTGCTGCGAGATGACGTTGTTGGCGCGCACCGCGATCTTCTTGCGCGTGAGCCATGGCAGCACCCAGCGCAGGCCCTCGACCCGGTCGGTGCCCTTGTAGCTGCCGAACAGCTGGATCGCCGCGGCCTCGTTGGGGTTGATCATGTAGAAACCGCACAGGATCAGGAAGCCGACGACGCCGCTCGCGATCGCGAGGCCGATCAGCGCCGGCGACGGCCCGCCGTTCGCGAGCGCCACCACTGCCCAGATCGCCACCGCGAACAGCAACAGCCAGACCAACAGCATCGCATAGCCGCTGGCCGTCGCCGCCCGCACCTCCCGGCTCCGGTTCAGCCCGCCCGGCAAACCCGCTTCCTGCATGATATCCTCCCGTTAAAGACGATATCATATTTATATCATGGGCAGCGGGCGTCAATCCTTATCGTCATTGCGAGCGCAGCGAAGCAACCCAACGTTGGGCAACGCCCCGGATTGCTCCGCCTCGCCCGCAATGACGGCAAGACTTGGATCTACTCCGTCGGGAACCCACGGCTGCGCAGCAGCGCGGCGACGTCGGGGTCGCGCCCGCGGAAGGCGCGATAGGCCTCGGCGCGGTCGGTCTCGTTCCCGGTGGACAGGAGCACGGTGCGGAAGCGATCCGCAACGGTGCGGTCCCACGGCCCGCCCGCTTCGGTGAAGGCCGCCCAGGTGTCGGCGTCCATCGTCTCCGACCACAGATAGCTGTAATAGCCCGCCGAATAGGCGTCCGAGCTGAACAGGTGGCCGAACTGCGGCAGGCGGTGGCGCATCACGATCTCGCGCGGCATGCCGAGCTCGCGCAGCGCATCGCGTTCGAACGCGGCGATATCGGTCACCGGCGTCGAGCGGTTGTGCAGCTGCATGTCGAGGATCGCGGAGGCGAGATATTCGACCGTGGCGAAACCCTGGTTGAACTTGTCGCTGTCGAGGATCTTCTGGCGCAGCGCCTGCGGCATCGGCTCGCCCGTCTGCCAGTGTTTGGCGAAACGGTCGAGCACCTCGGGCGTCATCAGCCACTTCTCGTTCACCTGGCTCGGATATTCCACGAAGTCGCGCGGCACGCCGGCAAGATCGGGATAGTTCACATCCTGCAGCAGATAGTGGATCGCGTGCCCGAATTCATGGAACAGCGTGTTGGCGTCGTCGAGGCTGATCAGCGTCGGCGCGCCGTCCGCGCCGCGCGTGAAATTATTGTTGTTCGACGCGATCGTGGTCGACGCCGGCGCCATGCGCTGCTGGTCGCGGTAGGTGGTCATCCACGCGCCCGACCGTTTTCCGTCGCGCGCATAATTGTCGAGGTAGAAGACGCCGACATGCGCGCCGGTGCGCTTGTTCTTCACCTCGAAGGTGCGCACCGCCGGCTCGAACACGGGGATCGACCCAGTGTTCTCGGTGAATTCCAGATCATAGAGCTGTCCCGCCGACCAGAACATGGCGTTCACCATGTTGTTCAGCTCGAGATAGGGCTTCACCTCCTCTTCGGAGAGATCGTAGCGGTCCTTGCGCACCTTTTCGGCGTAGAAGCGATAGTCCCACGGTTCGATGGTGATGCGCGCCGTGCCGTTCGCCCGTGCCTCGGCATCGGCGATCGCCTGCATGTCGCGCACCTCCTCGGCCACGCGGGCGACGGCGGGACGCCACACGCGCATCATCAGCTCCATCGCGCGCTCGGGCGTTTTCGCCATCGTGTCCTGCATGCGATAGACGGCGTGGTTGTCGAACCCGAGCAGGCGCGCGCGGTTCTGGCGCAGTTCCAGGATGCGCGCGATCGTCGGGCCGGTGTTGTTGGCACCGGGATTGTCGCCGCGGCTGGTGAAGGCGCGCCACACCTCCTCGCGCAAGCCCCGGTCGATCGCATATTGCAGCACCGGCTGCACCGACGAACGCGTGTTCTTGATCGCCCACGCGCCGGGCCGGCCCGCGGCCTGCGCCAGGCTCGCCTTGAACGCGTCGGGCAGCCCGGCCAGCCGCGCCTCGTCGGTGACGACGATGGTGCTCTGCTCGTCGGCGAGCAGCTTCGCGCCGAATTGCGCGAACAGGCCGGCGAGCTCGGTGTTGATCGCGCTCAGCTGCGCCTTCTGCTCCGCGTTGAGGTTCGCGCCGTTGCGGACATAGTCCTCGAAGCTGCGCTCGACGATGCGCGTCTGCTGCGCGTCGAGGCCGAGGCTGGCACGCCGGTCGTAGACCTCCTTGTAGCGCTGGAACAGCCGGTCATCGAGGCGGATCTCGTCGAAGAAGGCCGACAGTTTCGGCTCCCACTCGCCCTCCAGTTCCTGGACGCGCGGATTGGAGAGGTTCGAGGTGAGTACGCCCCAATAGGGGTAGAGCCGGTCGAATTTCGCGCAGGCGCGCATCGCCGCGACATGGACGTTGTCGAACGTCGCGGGCGCGGGATTGTCGCGGATCGCGGCCATGTCGGCGCGGCATTCCGCCATCGCTTCCTCGAACGCGGCGGGGAACAGCTCGGGCGTCATGCGGTCCCAGGCGGGCACGCCGCCGAACGGTCCCGTGAATTCGGCGGTCAGCGGACTGGTGGAGGATGCGGGGGCCGGAGCGGCGCTGGCCATGGGTTCACTCGACGTCGTGGCAGGGGTGCAGGCCGAAAGCACGGCGGCCACGGCGGTTCCGGCAAGGAGCAGGCTAGGCAGGCGGATCATCGAACATCCTCTCGCATGCGCGCGGATCGGCCCGCACGTCGTCATTTGTGGTCGAACGATAGCGGGAGGCGTCGCCGTCGCGCAATCGCAAAAACCGTGGCACGGGGTCAGGCGCCCCGGTCGAGCAGCCGACGTATCTTCATGGCCAGTTGCTCCACGCTGAACGGCTTCGACAGCAGTTCGACGCCGGGGTCGAGCATGCCGTTGTGCACGATCGCGTTGCGGGTGTATCCAGTCGTGAAAAGTATGCGCAGCCCCGGCCAGCGCGCGCCGATGGCATCGGCGAGCTGCCGGCCGTTCATGTCGGGCATGACGACATCGGTGAAGACGAGATCGACCCGTGCGCCACCGTCGAGCGCGGCTAGCGCGGCGCGGGCGCCCCCCGCCTCGATGACGTTGTAGCCGAGCTCGCGCAGCGCCGCGACGCTGGTCGCGCGCACGCGATCGTCGTCCTCCACCACCAGTATCGCCTCGCCCCGCCCCTCGGTCGGCCCGTTCGCGGACAATGGCGCGACATCGGGGACGCCGGGGGCACCGGCCGCGGCGCGCGGCAGGTACAGCTTCACGGTCGTGCCCTCGCCCGGCTCCGAATAGACTTTGACGTGGCCGCGCGATTGCTTGATGAACCCGAAGACCTGGCTGAGGCCGAGACCCGTGCCCTTGCCCACCCCCTTGGTGGTGAAGAAGGGTTCGAAGACTCGCTGCGCCACCTCCGGCGCCATGCCGGTACCGGTATCGGTGACCGACACCACGACATACTGGCCGGCGCTCACCTCCTCATGTCTGGTCGCATAGCGGTCGTCGAGTTCGGCGTTGGCGGTCTCGAGCGTCAATTTTCCGCCGGCGGGCATCGCGTCGCGCGCGTTGACCGCCAGATTGACGAGCGCGTTCTCCAGCTGGCCGGGGTCGATCATCGTGCGCCACAGGCCGCCGGCCAGCACGGTTTCGACCAGCACCGCCTCGCCGATCGAGCGGCGCAGCAGTTCGGACATGCTCGAGACCAGCTTGTTCACATCGGTGGCGACGGGGCTGAGCGGCTGTTGCCGGGAAAATGCCATCAGCCGCCGGGTCAGCTGGCTCGCGCGGTCCGCACCGTCGAGCGCATGATCGACGCACTCCTCCGCCTTGGCGACGTCGCCGCGGCCGAGGCGCCGCTTCGCGAGGTCCAGACTGCCGATGACGATGGCCAGCATGTTGTTGAAGTCATGCGCAATGCCGCCGGTGAGCTGGCCTACGGCCTCCATCTTCTGCAACTGGCGCGTCTGCGCCTCGGCCGCCTCGCGCCGCTGCATCGCATCGACGAGCTCGCGGTTGGCGGCGTCGAGCGCGTCGCGCGCGCGCGCCGTCTCGACGACTTGCTCCGTGATCGAGCGCACGACGAACACGCTGGTGACCACGAGCGCCGCAAGCACCAACGCGAGCCCAGCCACGACGGCAATGAGGATGCGCCGGGCATGCGCCGCGCGTTCGCGGTACAGGCTGTGCTCGGCCGCCATCATCGTCGTCACCTGCGCGCGCACAGCATCCATCAGCGTGCGACCCTGCACCAGCCCTTCGGGGTCGACCCGCCCGCGCGTACGGAAGTCAGCCACCCGGTCGGACAGGCGCAGCAACCGTTCTTCGACGGCGGCGGTCAGCGCGTTTGCACGCGCGGTCTGCTGAGGATTGTCGGCGACGAGTGCGCGCAGCGCCGCGAGCTTGTCCGGCAGGTCCCGGCGCGCGGCATCATAGGGTGCGAGGAAGGCGCTTCGCCCGCTGAGGAGATAGCCGCGCTGCCCGGTCTCCGCATCCTGTACGGACGTAAGCACGTCAGCGAGCCGGTTCTCGACCTCCAGCGTGTGCCGCACCATGCCGCTGGCGCGGCCTTGCTCGCCCACCAGCCACCCCACCGCCACGACCAGCGTGACGATGCCGAGGAAAGCGAGAAGGACGAGGAGCCGGTTTCGCCGAGGCAGGGCGCGCTCCACGAACCCGCCTAGCTCGCTGCCGTACCCGATTGCCCGATGAGATCCGCGACCGCGGCGAGCAGCTCGGTATCGCGATAGGGTTTGGCGAGCACAGGAAAGCGCCCGTTGGCGCCCGACGTGTCGCCCGATGCGATCAACACCGCCGGCGCGTCCCCGCCGTCCTGGAGGCGTTCGGCGAAATCCAACCCGTTCATGCCCGGCAGGCCATGGTCGGCGATAACGAGATGCGGGCGATAGCCGTCGCCGATTGCGCCCAGCGCCTCCTCGGCCGATCCGCATTCGCGCACGCGATAGCCCGCGTCGCTCAGCATGTCGCTGGCGACCATCAGGATCACGGGTTCGTCCTCGACCAGCAGGATGTCGAGCGCATTCGCGCCCCCGTCGACACTATCGTTCAACTGTAGCTCTCCGGACCGCGCGCGCTTTTGCGTCTCGACCCCCCAGGACCACCGCCTTTAGGCGCAAAAGTCGTGCTCCGCTACCCCGGGCACGTCGACGCGGAAGGCAAAGACGCCTCCGGCGTGCGGCTGGTCCGCCAGCGCGGCGTCGTCGAGCCCGGTGCGCGCGCTCGTGACGAAAGCGGTGCGGCCGTCGTCGCCGCCGAACGCGATCATCGTCGGCCGCTGCACGGGCAGGGCCACCTCGCGCAGCAGCGCGCCCTCGGGCGACAGGCGCACGACGCGCCAGCCATCGAACAGCGCGACCCAATAGCAGCCTTGCGCATCGAAACTGCCGCCGTCCGGCCGCCCCAGGCCGGGGCCTACCCCGCGCTCGAACCGGTGCAGGATGCGGCGGTTCGACAGCGCGCCGGTCGCGGGGTCCGCGTCATAAGCCCGCACCGCGTGGCTCGGCGTATCGCTATGCGCAAAACGGCGCCCGTCGGCGGTGAAGGCGGCGCCGTTGCAGGTCATCATCTCGCCCTCGATCAGGGTCAGCATGCCGTCGCCGTCCAGCCGGAAGAGCGCGGCATCGGCCGCATCCTTCGCGGTGTTCATCGATCCCACCCAGAAGCGTCCGGCGGGATCGGTGCGCCCGTCGTTCATGCGGTGGCGCGGCCGGTCCGCCAGCGGCTGCGGCCCGAAGGCGCGCGGGCTGTCGTCCCAGTGGTCGATGAGCGCGCAGCCCGATTGCATGCCAAGGACGAGCCCGCCCCCCACGCGAAAGGCGAAGCAGGCGACCGGCGCGTCGAACGCGCGGCGCTCGACCGCTCCGCTCACCGCATCCCAGCGGTGGAGCGTGCGCGCGTCGATATCGACCCAGTAGAGGCGCCGTTCGCGCGCGTGCCAGCGCGGCCCTTCGCCCAGGCTGGCGCGGACATCGACCAGGAGCTGCGGTTCGGGTCCGAGAGAGTCGAGCATGGTCATGCGCCCCACCTAGCGCAGCATTGCCAGCTGGTCGCGCGCGAACAAGCAACTTGACGTTTGCGTAAAGGGCAGCTTGAGAGAGCGGCAACGAGAAGGCCCGAAGCCTCCCGCGATACCCGGCGATCAGGAGAGAAGCATGTCGCTCGATACGATTCCGCGTTCCGCCTATTCCGACGATCATGAGGCGTTCCGTCGCACGGTGCGCCAGTTCCTGGAAACCGAGATCGCGCCCAACGCCGCGCAATGGGCGGAGGACGGCATCGTGCCCAAGGGCATCTGGCCCAAGGCTGGCGAGCTCGGCATGCTGTGCCCGACCGTGCCGGAGGAATATGGCGGGCTCGGCCTCGACTTCGGCTACAACGCCATCGTCGACGAGGAAAGCGCCTATTACGGCCGCGTGACGACCGGCTTCTCGCTGCAGTCCGACATCGTCGTCAACTATCTCGTCAGCTATGGCTCCGAGGAGCAGAAGCGCGAATGGCTGCCGCGCATGGTGTCGGGCGACGTCGTCACCGCCATCGCGATGACCGAGCCGGGCACCGGGTCCGACCTGCAGGGCATGCGCACGACGGCGCGCAAGGACGGCAACCATTATGTGATCAACGGCAGCAAGACCTATATCACCAACGGCCAGAATGCCGATCTGGTGCTGGTCTGCGTCAAGACCGACACCGAGGTGCAGCCCGCCTACAAGGGCATCTCGATCGTGCTGGTCGAGGCCGACCGCGAGGGGTTCCAGCGCGGGCGCAACCTCGACAAGATCGGCCAGGACGAGGCGGACACGTCCGAACTCTTCTTCAACGACGTGCGCGTCCCCATC
Source organism: uncultured Sphingomonas sp. (assembly GCA_965365395.1). GTDB lineage: Bacteria > Pseudomonadota > Alphaproteobacteria > Sphingomonadales > Sphingomonadaceae > Sphingopyxis. The sequence goes on along the minus strand of CBDUBN010000018.1, from coordinate 1,092 downwards.
ACCAATTGTCTGGGCGAGGAAGGCAAGGGCTTCATCTATCTGATGAGCGAGCTGCCGCAGGAGCGGCTGTCGATCGCGGTCAGCGCGCAGGCGAGCGCGCAGCGCGCGTTCGACGACACCGTCGAATTCACCCGCGACCGGAAAGCGTTCGGCAAGCCGGTGCTCGATTTCCAGAACACGCGCTTCGTCCTCGCCGACCTCAAGACCAAGCTGCAGGTCGGCTGGGCGCACCTTGACTGGGCGCTGTCGCGGCATCTGCGCCGCGAACTGACGGCGGAGGAGGGCGCCGCGGCCAAGCTGTGGCACACCGAACTGCAGTGGGAGGTCATGGACAAATGCCTGCAGCTGCACGGCGGCGCTGGGTATATGAACGAATATCCCATTGCGAGAGCGTGGCGCGCCGCGCGCGTCACCCGCATCTTCGGCGGCACCAATGAGATCATGAAGGAACTGATCGGGCGCAAGCTCTAGATCGCGAGGAGAAGACCATGCCCACAGCCTATATCGTAGACGCCGTTCGCACCGCCGGCGGCAAGCGCGGCGGGAAGCTCGCCGGTTGGCATCCGGTCGACATGGCCGCGGCGACACTCGACGCACTCGTCACGCGCAGCGGGGTCGACGGCAAGGCGATCGACGACGTCGTCATGGGCTGCGTCATGCAGGGCGGGCAGCAGGGATTGCAGGTCGGCCGCAACGCCGTCCTCGCGGCCAAGACGCTGGGCGAGTCCGTGCCCGCGGTGACCATCGACCGCCAGTGCGGCTCCAGCCAGCAGGCGATGCAGTTCGCGGCGCAGGCGGTGATGTCGGGCACGCAGGACATGGTCATCGCCGCGGGCGTCGAATCGATGACGCGCGTGCCGATGGGATCGACCGTCATGTTCCACATGAAGGAAGGTCTCGGCGGCTACAAATCGCCCGGCCTCGAGGAGAAATATCCCGGCATCATGTGGTCGCAGTTCATGGGCGCCGAGATGATCGTCAAGAAGCATGGCTTCACCAAGGACCAGCTCGATGCCTTCGCGCTACGGAGCCACCAGCGGGCCAAGGCGGCGACCGAGGCCGGCCTGTTCGAGGACGAGATCGTCCCCCTCG